>NZ_JAVDYC010000001.1:715000-1072500 GCF_031458255.1 Catenuloplanes niger | reverse complement strand
CCGACGAGCGGTCCAGCTGCCGGGTCAGGGACTCCATGACGGCCTGCCCGCGCTCGACCGGCGCGCAGTACGCGCGCAGCGCTACCAGGTAGGGGGTGTCGGCGTCCACCGGCATCCGGTCGGCGGCGGCGGCGACCCGCTGCCGCGCGGCCGGCCCCGGCTCCCCGTAGTAGCAGTGCAGCATCGCGCCCCACAGCATGCGCAGCCCCAGTAGGGGCTCGCCGGCGGCGATCTCGACGGCCAGCTCGGCCAGCTCGGCGGTGGCGACGCCCTCGCCCCGCGCCCACTCACCCCGGACGACGGCCACCCACGCCGCGCGGCCCCGGTCGCGGACCGACAGGTCCAGCGACCGCGCCCGGGCCAGCAGGTGCGCCACGACGTCGACCCGGCCCGATTCCAGTGCGAGCTCGGCCGCGCGCAGCAACCGGTCGGCGCGCGCGGACGGGTCCTCCGTCAGCTCCGCCGCCCGCGTCAGCGCGGCCAGTGCCGCGGCGACACCGCCCCGCCGCAGGGCCCGGCCGGCGGTGGAGTCCAGGTCGCGCGCCGCCCGCTCGTCGGGACCGGCGGTGGCGGCGGCACGGTGCCACGCCTGCCGGTCCGGCTGTCCCTCGAGTGCGACGGCGAGAGCGGCGTGCGCGGCCTGTCGTTCCGCGGCGGACGCGGCATGGTGCAGCGCCGACCGGACCAGCGGATGCCGGAAGGCCATCCCCCGGCCCTCCACCAGGCCCGCGCCGACCGCCGGTCCGAGGGCGCCGACGTCGACCGGCCGGGCGAGCATCCGGGCCGCCGCCGCGAGACACTCATCCATCGTCCCGTCACCGTTGAGGGCCGCGAGCAGCAGGACCGCCCGGGTGTCGACCGGAAGGCGGGAGACCCGTGCGGTGAACGTCCGCTCCAGCCGCTCGGTCAGGGGAAGCGGAGCCGGGGTGAGCGCGTAGACGCCGCCCACCGACCGCAGCGCGGCCGGCAGCTCGGTCAGCGCCAGCGGATTCCCGGCCGCCTCCGCCAGCAGCCGCTGCCGGACGTGTTGTCCCAGGCCGGGGGCCACCGCGTCCAGCAGCTCACCCGACACCTCGTCGGTCAGCGGCTCCAGGTGCAGCACCGGCACGCCGGCGCATCCGAGCCGGTCGTCCGTGTCCCGGGCGACGGCGACCATGACGAGCGGGTCGGACTCGATCCGCCGCCCGACGAACCCGAACACGTCCAGGCTGGCCTGGTCCATCCAGTGGGCGTCCTCGACGATCACCAGCAGCGGTGCCTTCGCCGCCGCGTCCGACAGCAGGGTCAGCGCGGCCAAGCCGACGAGGTACAGGTCGGGGACGGCCTCGTCGACGAGCCCGACGGCGGCGCGCAGGGCGGCACGCTGCGGCCCCGGCAGCGCGTCGATGCCGTCGCGCAGCTGGTGCACCAGTTGGTGCAACCCGGCACAGGCCACGTGCTCCTCCGACTCCACCCCCACGGCGGTGAGCACCCGGATCCCGCTGCTCGCGGCCTGTGCCGCGGCCTCGGCGACCAGTGCCGACTTGCCGATCCCGGGGGCGCCGAGGACGACGACCGCGCCGCCCGACCCGGCTACCGCCTGGTCGACCAGGGCAGCCAGTACGCGGCGTTCCTCATCGCGACCTAGCAGCGCCCGTCGTCGCATCCCACGCTCCGTCTTCTCCGTGCCACGTCCGCTCCTCCCGGGGGCACCGGACGCCGCATCCGCGTTCCCCCCATCCGCGCTCCGGAAGTCGACCGGAGCCGGATAAGCACCGAGACCTGTACAAACGACGCTCGTCGGCCCTCGGGTGTATTCGAGCACCAGCCCCGACCGATCCACGAGCCTCATGCTGAACGAGGTGGCGCGGCTCACATCCCTGCCGGCGGCCGGGAGCATCTCGGCGGGCCGGCGATGGCAGGCGGGAGACGTCGCGGCTCTGCGGTTCGTCGCATCCAATAAGGAGTGTCGATATCAAGCGGCTTTCTCTGCATTGATGTCCGCAGGGCCATTGTTTTCCGGAATCCACTTCCAACAGCTGAAACGTCTCCAGCGGTACGCTTCGCGACCAATGTGGAGCGGCGTGGACAACACTTTTTTGGCGTCGATTAACGTCGATATTTTGCCCATGGCGGTGACGATTTGACGGCCGTTATGTGATGGCTAACATCGATGCAAGCCAATGGATTTGGAGATCCTCATGAGCGCAGTGACACGACGGCACCTGCTCGCCGCCGGTGCGGTCGGCGCCGGCGCCGCGCTGACCCCGCCCGGGCGGAGCGCGGCCCACGGCACCGGTCCGTCCGCGGCCGCGGACGATCTGGTGCTGCGCTACGACGGCCCGGCCGGCACCGACTGGCTGCGCGCGCTGCCGATCGGCAACGGCCGCCTGGGCGCCATGGTGTTCGGCAACGTCGATGCCGAGCGGCTGCAGCTCAACGAGGACACCGTCTGGGCCGGCGGGCCCTACGACTCCGCCAACCCCCGGGGCGCGGCCGCGCTGGCCGACATCCGCCGGCTGGTCTTCGCCGACCAGTGGAGCCAGGCACAGAACCTGATCAACCAGACGATGCTGGGCAGCCCGGGCGGCCAGCTTGCCTACCAGCCGGTGGGCAACCTGCGGCTGACCTTCCCGGCGCCCGGGACGGTCACGCAGTACGCGCGCACCCTGGACCTCACGACCGCGACCGCCGCGCTGACCTACCTCGCCGGCGGCGTGCGCTACCGGCGCGAGGTGTTCGCCAGCGCGCCCGACCAGGTGATCGTGGTGCGCCTGACCGCCGACCGGGCGAACGCGCTCACCGTCACGGCCGCCTTCGACAGCCCGCAACGCACCACGGTCGCCAGCCCGGACGGCACGACGATCGCGCTGGACGGCATCTCCGGCAGCATGGAGGGCATCGCCGGCAGCGTCCGCTTCCTCGCGCTGGCCCAGGCGATCACCGACGGCGGCACCGTCACCGGTTCCGGCGGCACGCTGCGGGTCACCGGCGCCACGGCCGTGACGCTGCTGATCTCGATCGGCTCCAGCTACGTCGACTTCCGCACCGTCAACGGCGACTACCAGGGCGTCGCCCGCAACCGGCTGGCCGCCGCCCGCGCCGCCGGGCACGACCGGCTGCGCGCCCGGCACCTGGCCGACTACCAGGCGCTGTTCGGCCGGGTCACGATCGACCTCGGCCGGACGACCGCGGCCGGCCAGGCCACCGACGTGCGGATCGCCCGGCACGCCGCCCAGGACGACCCGCAGTTCGCCGCGCTGCTCTTCCAGTACGGCCGCTACCTGCTGATCAGCTCGTCGCGGCCGGGCACCCAGCCGGCCAACCTCCAGGGCATCTGGAACGACCAGATGGCGCCGTCCTGGGACTCGAAGTACACGCTCAACGCGAACCTGCCGATGAACTACTGGCCGGCCGGCCCCACCAACCTCGCCGAGTGCCAGCTCCCGGTGTTCGCCATGATCAAGGACCTGACGGTGACCGGCGCCCGCACCGCCCGCGCGCAGTACAACGCGGGCGGCTGGGTCGCGCACCACAACACGGACGCGTGGCGCGGCTCCTCCGTCGTCGACGGCGCGCTGTGGGGCATGTGGCAGACCGGCGGCGCCTGGCTGGCCACGCTGATCTGGGAGCACTACCGGTTCACCGGCGACGCCGAGTTCCTGCGCGCGAACTACCCGGCCCTGCGCGGCGCCGCCCAGTTCTTCCTGGACACGCTGGTCACCGACCCGGCCCACGGTTACCTGGTGACCAACCCGTCGAACTCGCCGGAGCTGCCGCACCACCCGGACGTCAGCGTCTGCGCCGGGCCCACCATGGACAACCAGATCCTGCGGGACCTCTTCGACGCCTGCGACCGGGCCGCCGAGGTGCTGGCCACCGACACCGACCTGCGCGCCCGGGTTCGCGCGGCCCGTGACCGGCTGCCCCCGACGCGGGTCGGCTCGCGCGGCAACGTCCAGGAGTGGCTGGCCGACTGGGTGGAGACCGAGCGCACCCACCGGCACGTCTCGCACCTCTACGGCCTGCACCCGAGCAACCAGATCTCCCGGCGCGGCACCCCGCAGCTGCACGAGGCCGCCCGCCGCACCCTGGAACTGCGCGGCGACGACGGGACCGGCTGGTCGCTCGCCTGGAAGATCAATTTCTGGGCCCGGCTGGAGGACGCGGCCCGCGCCCACAAGCTGCTGCGCGACCTGGTGCGCACGGACCGGCTGGCGCCCAACATGTTCGACCTGCACCCGCCGTTCCAGATCGACGGCAACTTCGGGGCCACCGCCGGCATCGCCGAGATGCTGCTGCACAGCCACCTGGGCGAGCTGCACCTGCTGCCGGCACTGCCCGCGGCCTGGCCCACCGGGCGGGTCACCGGCCTGCGCGGGCGGGACGGTTACACCGTGGCGATGGCGTGGAGCGGCGGGCAGGCCGACGAGTTCACCGTCCGGGCCGACCGGGACGGCACCGTACGGCTGCGGGCGCGGCTGTTCACCGGCGGTCACACGCTCACCGACCTGACCGGCGGCGGCACGCCCGCCACCACCCGGCCCGAGACGGACGTGATCGCGTTCGCCGTTCAGGCCGGACACACGTACCGGGCATCCCGGTCCGGCGCGACCCGTTCCTGATCGACCGGAGAGGAAGCAGCGCATGACATCCCCCGATCCGAGGAGCCCGCCGCCGATGGACGGTCACCGCCGCCGTCCTCACCGTGGCCGCCGGCACGCTGGTCGCGGTGGCGCCACCGGCCGCGGCCGCGACCGTCGACCCCACCGCCTGGTACGTGCTGGTGAACCGGGGCAGCGGCAAGGCACTCGACGTGTCCGGCGCGGCCACCACCGACGGCGCGGCCCTGGCACAGTGGACCCGACACGACGGCACCAACCAGCAGTGGCAGTTCGTCGACTCCGGCGGCGGCTTCTACCGGCTGAAGGCGCGGCACTCCGGCAAGGTGCTCGACGTCTCCGACGCCGCCACCGCCGACGGCACCGCGCTCGTGCAGTGGTCGGACACCGACGCCACCCACCAGCAGTTCCGGCTGGCCGACTCGGACGGCGGCCAGGTGCGGCTGATCGCCCGGCACAGCGGCAAGGCCGTCGAGGTGCAGGGCGCCGCCACCACCGACGGCGCCCGCGTGGTGCAGTACACCGACTGGAACGGCGCCAACCAGCAGTGGCAGCTCGCCCGGGTGGCCGGCGGCGGCACCACACCGCCCCCGGCCGGCAGCGGGTGCGGCCGCACACCCCCGGCCGGCGGCGTCCACACCATCTCCAGCAACGGCAAGAACCGCTCGTACACGCTGCGGGTCCCGGCCGGATACGACGCCACCCGCCCGTACCGGCTGATCTTCGCCTTTCACTGGCGGGGCGGGACCATGCAGGACGTCTCCTCCGGCGGCACCAGCGGCACGCCCTGGTCCTACTACGGCCAGCAGGAGCAGTCGAACAACAGCGCCGTCCTGGTCGCACCGCAGGGGCTGGGCAACGGCTGGGGCAACGCCGGCGGTGAGGACGTCACCTTCGTCGACGACATGATCCGGCGGCTCGACGGCGAGCTGTGCATCAACCCGGCCCAGCGGTTCGCGACCGGCTTCAGCTGGGGCGGCGGCATGAGCTACGCGCTCGCCTGCGCCCGGGCCGGGGTGTTCCGCGCGGTCGCGGTGATCGCCGGCGGGCAGATCAGCGGATGCAGCGGCGGCACGCAGCCGATCGCCTACTTCGGCCTGCACGGCATCAGCGACAACGTGCTGTCCATCGCCCAGGGCCGGGCGCTGCGCGACACGTTCGTGCGCAACAACGGCTGTGCCGCGCAGAACCCCCAGTTCGCCTGACCCCGGCGGGCGGTCGTCGGCCGTGCCCTCGGCCGGCGACCGCCCTCACCTCGTTCCCCGGTGTGTCGCTGAGGCGACGTCCGCATCCACCGCCGGTGGCGTCTATCGAGGTGGTGACGACATCGCCAGCCCGTCCGCGCCCGCGCAGTATCTTCGCTCCATGAGTTCGGCCCTCGACTCCTTTCGTCGCCGGTGGGCCGCGGTGATGGGCGAGAGCTTCCGGCTGCCGGCGTTCACCCCGTCGACCGTCGCCGGTTTCCGGGGCACGATCCTGGCGTCCCGGGTCCATGACGTGGCCATCAGCAGTGTGCGGGACGCGCCCGCGTTCAACACCGCGAAGTTGCCCGACGTCAGCGCCGGCAAGGTGCGCCTGTGGATCGTCCGCCAGGGTGCCTGGGCGCTGGAGGAACGCCACGGCGTCACCCGGACCGTACGGGCCGGCGAGTTCCTGCTGCATCGCGGCGCGCTGGAGCGTTTCCACTCCGAACCCGGCGCCAACTCCCTGCACATCGTGATGCCGGCCGGTGCCCTCGCCGCGCCGACGGCCTGCGGCGCCGCGTCGACCCCGGAGATCCGGATGGTGGCCGCACACGCCGAGATGGTGCGCACGATGAGTACGACGCTCGGTCCGGCCGGGCTGCAAGCCGCACGCGACACCCTCGTCGAGTTGGCCGGCGCGGTGCCGCGAGGGGCGTTCGACGACGTGGAGCCCTTGCTCGCACCGGCGCTGGCGGAGGCGGCGAAACGGCTGGCGGACAGCCGGCTCCTCGATCGCGAACTGTCCGCCGTGACGCTCGCACGGGAGTTCAACGTTTCCGTGCGTACGCTGCAGCGCGCGTTCGCCCGGACCGGGGAGAGCGTGGCCTCGTACATTCGGCACCGTCGTCTGGACCGCGCGCGGCGTGATGTGGCCGCGGGGACGCTGACCATCACGGAGGTCGCCGCACGATGGCATTTCGCGGACGGCAGCCACCTCACGCGCGCCTTCAAGAAGCGCTTCGGTCACGCGCCGAGCGCCACGCTCCGGTGACCGTTGTCCGCCGCGGCTGCGGTCACGTCTCAGCCCACGGTGTACCTGTCGGACAGCACCGGAGGGGTGTCGTCCAGGTCGTGGTAGTAGAAGTCCGCCTGATCGCGCGCGACGTGCAGCCTCCAGTACTCCTCGGCGATGACGTCCGGCTCGGACCGGGGGCGTCCCTGACCGATGTTGGCGGCGATCGACACGTGCGCGGCGAAGACACCGCTGCCCGCCAGCCCGGCGTTCAGGTTCAGGGCATAGCTGCGCAGGGCGGAGACGGCGATGGCGACGTTGGAGATCTGAGGCACCACCATGCGGCTCGACACGGCACCGGTCCGCCGGGAAGACGCCGACGCGCCCGTCGGGGATGCTCTCCGCGATCGACTCCAGCCGGTCCCTGTCCCGTGCGATCAGCGCGATGTCGAAGCCCTCTGCGGCGAACCTATGTGCGATGGCGCGGCCCATCAGGGAACCCGCGCCGACGATGGCGAGCGTACTCATGGCGGGAAGGCTAGTGAGACCGGCCGCGCCGCGACTTGGACCACGGCGACTCGTCCTCGGAACATCCGCGACAGACCGAACCCGGTCAGCGCCGGGCCTGCGGTACCGGCGGACGAATCCGGTGACCCGATGGTCGCCTCGAACGTCCTAACCGTCGCGCGCGTACGGCCCGGCGCCGCCTCCGACGGCTCGGACCCGCGGGATGTAGCGGAGCAGCCCGGCCCGTTGCTCCCCGGTGCGGGCCGGGAACGAGGTACGGGAGCCGGGCGAGCACGGATCTCGGCATGCCCGGTGCGCGGCAGTCGTGGGTCAGCACCGTCGGTGACGTGTGCTGACCCGCCCGCTACAGGTTGTTGATCCGGGCCAGCAGTTCTGCCTCGGTCAGGTTCTCCAGGGCCGCGTCCTGCTTGCGGCCCAGGATCTCCAGCAGCTTCTCCTTCTCCAGCTTGTTGGCCGCCGCCGCCTTCGCCGCCCGGTCATCCGCGATGCGGACGGCGATGACGTGCTTGACGATCTCCAGCTTGGTCTCCAGGGTCGCCTTGGCCGGGTTGGTCTCGGTGGCCACGAACGACTCGGTGTCGACGGCCTTGAGTTCGGCGTTGACGGCCTTGGCCACCTCGTCGAGGCTGAAGCCGGACTTCGCGGTCAGCGGAAGCTCCCACAGTTGCTCCGTGGTCAGCTGGCCCTTGGCCGACGGGTAGCGGAACTTCTCCCGGGTGGCCTTCTCGAAGATGTTCATGACGGTTTCTTCCTGTGTCGGGGGCGGGTGTTCAGAACTGGATGCTCAGGAGGCGACGCCGGCCGCCGGTCATGGTCACCTTGGCGAGCACGGAGTTGCGGACGGTGGAGCTGAAGCCGAGGCCGGACAGCTGATCCGGGGTCGGCTCGCACTTGGTGCGGTCGCCGAGGACCTCGAAGACCTTGCGGTGCGGTTGCAGGTCGCCGCGGAGGAACTCGTTGTAGATGCCCCGGGTCGGCTGGTCGTTCACGCACCCTTTCAGCATGAAGAAGTAGTGGCGGTTGCCGACCTCGTTGCCGTCGAAGTAGTTCGGCGAGTACATGACGGTGGACACCGGTACGAACTGTTCGGTGGTGATTCCCCACAGGTCCTTTCCGGTGCTGCCCGACTGCATGTCGCTGCCCGGCCGGAAATCGGTGATCACCTCGTTGGTGACCGTCATCCGGCCCACCTCGACGGTGTCCTTGTGGCCGACCGCCCGATCGTGGCTGTAGTGCTCGATCCGCCCGTTGCTCTCGGTCTCGATCACGAAGCCGACGTCGTTGCTCTCCCGCTTGTTGTACTGGTTCACCTCGATCCGGTACTCGCCGTCGGGGATGATGCCGGTCCAGGTGACGTTCTCCACCGGCTCGCGCGAGAACGCCCCGCCCGCGTTCATGTCGACGTCGAGTTTGTTGCGCTTCTCCCGGTACCAGATGTGGTCGCCGTTGGGCTCGAACACGTGCAGGTCGAGGTCGTCGTGATTGAACCAGGACAGGCTCACCCGCAGCTTGCCGGTGACGTTGCCGCCGGCCCGCTTGACCCTCTCCTTGATCGAGTCGGTGACGTTGCCGCCGTACGACCAGGCGAAGTCGTTGTCCCAGGTGAACAGCCGCGGGGCGGCCGGGTGCCGGCCGGTGGTGAGGCTGACGAAGTGCGGTTCGTGGCTGTTGGCCACCCACAGGTCGATGGTCGCGGCGCCGGGCAGGACGTCCTTCATGAAGGCGACCACGGGGATCTCCTCCGGTTTCCCGTCACGGGCGCGCGCCGTGGACGGCCTGCTGGTGGCCGCCCGCATCAGCAGCCCTTCGAGGCCGTCCTTCATCCGCGGCTGGGTGTCGTTGTCGACCCACAGCACGTCGGTGACCGACACGTCGGACAGCCGGGCGAAGCGGCGCTCCAGCGACTCCTCGATGCCCAGCTCGTCGATGGTCCGCATGGCGGCCTTGACCATGGCCGGGGTGATCAACGCGGTGGGGCGCTTGTAGTTCTGCGGCGCCACCTTCGTCTCGAACGACCGGACCGCCCGCTCCAGGTCGACGCCCTCGGAGAGATCCTGGACGAGGGTGCCGATCACCGTGTTGCGGAACCGGGCCGCCGGGTTCGCCGCGTTGGCGAACACGAAGGCCCGCCGGTCGGCCGCCCGCGTCCATCGGTGCTGCAGCGTCCGGAACTCGGTCACGGCCCGGCGGTGCTCCGTGCCGCGGTAGAGCGCGTCGCCGTCGATGAGGTCGACGACGGTGTCCAGGGCCTGCGGGGTCAGCTCCGCCAGTCCACGCTCGAACACCCGCACCGCGGAGTCGAAGGTGCCCCGCGCCGTGCCGACGTCCGTGGTGCGATGCCGTTTCGCCACCCGGCCGTGCAGGTGGTGCCACGTCTCGACCCGGCCGTCGCGCAGCGTCCGGGTCGTCCTCGCCCCGTACTGTGCCTCCGCGGTGCGGAACACGCCGGTCAGCGGCAGCGTGCGGACGAACGCGTCGAGCGCGGCGGCGACGACCGAGAACACCGGGTCGGCGGCGGACACCCCGGACCAGACGGTACGGATCCGCCCGTCACGGATCTCGACGACGTTTCCGACGTTCTTGATGAACCCGCGGCAGGTCGAGCAGTCGTACTCGGAACGCTCCCGGAACCGGGGATTGGTGCCGGCCGGGAAGGAGTCGAGGAAGGTGAGCCAGATCGAGTCACGGTCGAGGTGGTCCCCGACGACGTACAACTCACTCTCGGACATCGCGGACAGACGCCTCGTCACGTCCGCTACGAACTGCTGAAAATCGCCCACCGTGTCATCCTCCTCAACGCCCGCAGATCCTATTGATCGCACGCGGACGGAGAAACGCATTTCCGGCCTTCTGCCACGGCGTGGGGGCACGGGACAGCGGATGACATCGACGGACGTCATACTCGGAGGATGTCCGAACGACCGTTTCGTTTCGGTGTGGGCCTGACCGGCGTCGGGTCCCGGTCCGCCTGGCTGGCCAAGGTCCGGCACGCGGCCGACCTCGGGTACGACGTGTTGCAGATCCCCGACCATCTGGGCATGACCGCGCCCTTCCCGGCCCTGGTCGCCGCCGCGGAGGTGGCGGGCCGGATGCGGCTGGGCACGTTCGTGCTCAACGCCGCGCTCTACCGCCCGTGGGTGCTGGCGCGGGACGTGGCCGACACCTGGCGGCTCACCGACGGCCGTCTCGAACTCGGCCTGGGTACGGGGTACATGGAGCACGAGTTCGCCGCGGCCGGGCTGCCGTTCGGCTCCGGTGCCGAGCGGCTGGCCCGGCTCGCCGACACGCTGCGCGAGGTGCGGCAGCGGCTGGCCGGGGAGCCGGACCGGCCGGCGCCGCCGGTGATGCTGGCCGGTGCCGGTCGGCGACTGCTCGAGCTGGCCGGCCGGGAGGCGGACATCGTCGGGTTCTCCATGCAGGCGGCGGTCGTCCCGGGGGTCGCGCCGGAGCGGGCCCTGGCGGACCGGATCGCCGCGGTGCGCGCCGCCGCCGGTGATCGCTTCGCCGACCTGGAACTCAACATGATCGTGGGCGCGGCCGGCCGCACCCCGGCCGAGGCGGACCTGACCATCGCGCGCGCGGCGACCGGCATGCGCGACGAGGACCTGCTCGGTCTGCCGAGCGTGCTGTGCGGTTCGGCGCCGGAGATCGCGGACCGGCTGCGGCGCTACCGCGCCGAGTTCGGCATCTCCTACTACGGCGTGCTGGAACCGCACATGACGGCGTTCGCCCAGGTCATTCCGCTGCTGCGCTGACGCCGCACCCGCTGGTGGGGGACGGGTTTCGCGCGCCGCTATGCCGCGTTGATCCGATGTAGTCGTGGGCGCTGTCGACTGGCGTGGCCGCGGTCACGCGGCGGAAATCAGCGACAGGAGAATCATGACGACGGCAGGAAGACGAGCATCGGCGGCGCTGCTGGGAGCGCTGGTCGGCGTCGTGGGCGTCGCCGCCGCACCGGCGCGGGCCGCGGAGCCGGCGTTCACCTCACGGGTGCTGGTCTCGGGGCTGGCGAACCCGTGGGAAATCCTCACCGGGCCGGACCGGCATCTGTGGGTGACGGAGAAGTCGGCCGGCCGGGTGACCCGGGTCGACATGGTGACCGGTGAGAAGAAGACCGCGGTGACGATCCCGGACGTGGTGGCGACGCCGGGCGGCCCGCAGGACGGTCTGCTCGGCATGGCGCTGCACCCGGATCTGCTGGAGGGGACGAACAGCAACCCGTACGCCTACCTCACCTACACCTACGACGCCGATCCTGCCGCGGCGGTGCTGCTGCGCCGACAGAAGATCGTCCGCTACACCTACCAGCGTTCCACCGGGACGCTCGGCGCACCACTCACTCTGATCGCCGGGCTCCCGGTCACCATCGACCACGTCTCGGGCCGGCTGGTCATCGGCCCGGACTCGAAGATCTACTACACGATCGGTGACGGCGGGCACAACCAGGCCACCCTCTACTGCCAGCCGATCCTCTCCCAGGCGTTGCCGACGCTGCGGCAGGTGCTGACCGAGGACTGGAGCGCCTACCAGGGCAAGGTGCTCCGGCTGAACCTGGACGGCACGGTTCCGCTCGACAACCCGGTCATCAACGGGGTACGCAGCCACGTCTACTCCTACGGGCACCGCAACGCCCAGGGGCTGGCGTTCGGGCCCACCGGGCTGCTCTACTCCACCGAGCAGGGCCCGAAGTCGGACGACGAACTCAACCTGATCACGGCGGGCGGCAACTACGGCTGGCCGCACGTCAACGGGTACCGCGACGATCGGGCGTACACCTATGACAACTGGTCCGCGGCACCGGACTGCGAGAGCCTGACCTACAGCGACTTCGTGACGCCGGCGTCCGTGCCACGCCAGCGGGAGACGGCCTTCACCGATCCCCGGCTGGTCGGGCCGATGCGGACGTTCCACACCGTCCCGAACGGCTTCAACTTCCAGGATCCGCGGTGCGTCGTGGGTGGCGTAGCGGTCTACCACATGTGCTGGCCGACCATCGCGCCGTCGAGCGCGGCCTTCTACGCGTCGTCGGGTGTGCCGGGTTGGCGGAACTCGGTGCTGGTGCCGTCGCTGAAGTACGGCACGGTCTACCGGGTGCCGGTCGGTGCCGACGGGATCAGCGCCGGTGAGCCGACGGCGTTGTGGCGGACGGTCAACCGCTACCGCGACCTCGCGTTCGGCGCGGACGGCCGGACGTTCTACGTCTCGACCGACGTGTCCGGCATCGCCGCGGACCTGGCCGGCACCCCGACCCTGGGCCTGGCGAATCCCGGCTCGATCCTGGTGTTCACCCTCACCTGATGCGCCGCGGCGGCGCCCGCCGGTGAGACACCGGCGGGCGCTCCCGGGCCCGTCTCAGTGCGGCATCGGCGTCATCTGCCGTACGTCGAGGCGGACGTCGACGAGGAGCGGGCGGGTCCGGTCCGCTATCGCCTTCTCGGCGTAGGCCAGGTCGTCGGTGCTCCGCACGGTCACCCCGTCACCGCCGAGCGCGCCGGCGACGGTCGCCAGGTCCGGCCAGGAGAACAGCGACAGGCGCGGGTCGAGGCCCCGGTCGACGAACTGGACGTGTTCCGCGCCGTACCCCCCGTCGTTGCAGACCACGACGATCAGATCCAGTCCCTCGCGTACGGCGGTGGCGAACTCGCCGATCCCGCCGTGCATGAAGCCACCGTCGCCGCAGACGAGGACCACGGGATCGGCCGGGTGCACGGTGGCCGCCCCGATCGCCGCGCCCATGCCGGTGCCGATCGACCCGAAGTTCTCCGGGAACACGAAGCTGCGCGGATCGGAGACTCGGATGAAGCGCAGCGACTCCATCATGAAGCGTCCACCGTCGCTGACCACCACGCGCGGTGACGGCAGGATCTCGTCGATCCGGCGGAGCGCGGTCTCCACGTCGACGGTCCCCGAAGAGGTGGCCGGACGGCTTCGGGGGAACCGGTCGAGGCGCCAGGCGACGGCGTCCCGGAACCGGCTGCCCGGCACCGTCGCCGCGTCGAGTTGCGTGATCAGTGCCTCGGCCACCACGCCGGCGTCGCCACGTACCGCAGCGTCGTATCCGGTGTGCCCGTCCGGCGCGGTGTCGATGACGACCACCCGCCGTCCGGTCAGCAGCGCCCCGTTGTCCGTGGTGTACCGGTTCAGTCCGGCGCCGACGGCGATCAGCAGATCGGACTCCTCGATCAGCTGCCGGGTGGCCGGAGCGGCCAGTCCGCCGGCGAGACCGAGGTCGCCGGGCTCCCCGTCGAACAGGCCGGTGGCCTTGAGCGTGGTGGCGACGGGCGCACCGATGCGGGCCGCCAGCGCGAGGACCTCCCGGCGGGCCGCGATCGCGCCCCGCCCGGCGAGGACGAGCGGCCGCTGTGCGACGGCGATGTGTGCGGCGGCATGCCGGACCGCGGCCGGGTCGGGGTACGGCGTCTGCGGCTGCGGCAGGTGCAGGGGCACTTCGTCGTAGCGGACGTCGGTCCACATGAGGTCGGACGGGACGTTGAACACGACGGGGCGCTGCTCCACCAGTGCGCGGCGGACGGCGATCGCGAGGTCGGCGAGCGTGGTCTCCGGCGTTCGGGCCTGCTCGAATCCGGCGCCGGTCGGCAGGACCACGTCGCGCTGGGGGATGTCCTGGATGTTCTCCCGGCTGGTGGTCGCGGTGTCCCCGGCGATCAGCAGCAGCGGCACCCGGCCGCGGACCGCCTCCACGAGGCCGGTGACCGTGTTGGTCAGCGCCGGGCCGTGCGTGACCGTGACGACGCCCAGCCGGCCGGACAGCGCCGCGTAGCCGAAGCCCATGAACATCGCGCCGGCCTCGTGAGCCGCGGCGACGTACCTGCCCTTCATCTCATGCACGAAACTGTGCACCAGGAACATGTTGGCGTCGCCCATCAGCCCGAAGACGGTGTCGACGCCGTGCCCGGCCAGCGCGCGTGCCAGTGCGGCGTGCAGCTTCATGGTGGTTCCTCCTGAGAACGTACGGCGAAGCAGGTCAAGCGCAACGCCCGTGCGTCGACAGCGGCTCAACACCGGGTCGCTGCCGGTGCCGGTGGACGCACCGGTCCGTTCACCGGCCAGCACGCTCGATCAGGGTCGCGGCCTCACCGGTGGAGTCCTCGGTGCGCAGGTGCTCGGCCAGCGCCGCGGCACGGGCCGCGGTGCCGTCGGCCAGCAGCGGCAGGGTGGCCCGGACGAGCCGGTCGGCGGACAGCGCGGTGTACCGGAATGTGTCGCCGACGCCGAGGCGGCGGACGACCCTGCCCCAGAAGGGCTGGTCGGAGAAGACCGAGCAGATGACGGTGGGCAGGCCCGCGCGCAGGGACGCGGCGGTGGATCCGGATCCGCCGTGGTGCACTGCGGCACGGCAGCCCGGCAGCACCGCGTCGTGATCGACGGCGGTGACCACCCGGACGTCGGGATCCCGTGCCGTGTCCGCCGCCATGTCGCTCCACCCCGCCCCGACGAGTGCCCGCACGCCCATCCGGCGCGCGGCCGTACGGATGAGGTCCAGGACCCGGGCCGGGTCCTGGACCGGCATGCTGCCGAAGCCGAAGTAGACGGGTGGATCACCGGCCGCCAGCCAGTCCGTCAGGCCCGGGTCGTCGTCGCCGTCGCCGAGCGCGGCCCGCTGCGTCGCCGACAGCCGCGGACTGCCGACGAGTGGCCTGGTCGCACCCCATCCGGCCAGTTCCGGGAGCAGGAACCGGCTGTAGGCCTGAATGTCCGTCACGCCGGCGGCGGCAAGCCGTACATCGGCCGGTGCGGCGGCCGGGGGCAGGCCGAGCGAGTGCCGGAAGGCGTTGAGGTCGGCCCGGCTGCTGTGCCAGAGCCGTCGCTGGTAGATGACGTGGGTGAGCCGGTTCAGCGGGGCCGGGAGCCTTCGGGGCGTGACGATGACGGAGGCGAAGCGGCTGTTCGGGCGTACCGGCGCGTAGTGCAGGCCGAGGAACGGGACACGCTGCCATTCGGCGAGCGTCGATGCCTCCTCCTCGATCAGGCGAGTGCCGACGACAACGTCCGCGCCGCCGGCGAGTGGTCCCATGTCGCGTTGTACGTCGCGGATGATCCGGTGCCG
The DNA here is from genome assembly GCF_031458255.1 of Catenuloplanes niger. Lineage (NCBI taxonomy): Bacteria > Bacillati > Actinomycetota > Actinomycetes > Micromonosporales > Micromonosporaceae > Catenuloplanes > Catenuloplanes niger. The sequence continues at coordinate 1,057,107 of NZ_JAVDYC010000001.1, read as the reverse complement.
TTCCGCGATCAGCTCCCGCAGGTACGCGCGCACGTCGCCACCGGCCAGCCACTGCTGGCCCGCCGGTGACCGCAGGAACCGGTGTGCGTCCACGCCCAGCGGACGGGCGTCCACGCCGGCCCGCCGGGCGAATCCGACCAGATCCTCGTTGACCCCGACCACGACCTCGTGACCGCGCGTGGTCAGCGCCCCGGCCAGCGCGACAACCGGTTGCACATCGCCGCGGGTACCCACGGCGTAGAAGACGATCCTCATGATGTTCCTCTCTGTCATGCCGGTCGCCCGGCACCGGCCGGCCGTGGCCCGGCCGACGGCGCCGCACACGGCACGCGTGACGTGTGGGGCTGTCGGGGAGAACCGGTCGTGCCGTCGGCGATGCCGGGTGCCCGCGGTCGGCACCGGATGCCGTCGCGCGGGCGCGCGGTGACCACGGCTCCGGCCGGTGAGCGGGCCGTGGCCACCGCGCGCCCGTCCGCGTGGGCCCGGTGATCACCCAATCGGTGGCGGGTCAATGATCGGTCGACGTGCCCTCGACCGGCCGTGCGCCGGACCGCGTCGGCCCCTGTCGTCGCGCGGCGCCTATCGCACGTTGACGTCCGGGTGCTGCAGTGGCGGGTATGCGGACGGAGGCGCTGCTCGCGCTGGTGGTGATGGTGCTCGTGCTGACCGTGGCCGGTGCGGGAATGTACGCGGCGGCCATGGTCGGCCCCGGTGCGGCCACGCCGGGATGGTGTCTCACCCCGGTGTTGTGCCGCGGCTGACACTCGCGGTACACGCGGACGTCTGCCGTGACCCGCCGCATCCGGTCGCCCACGCGTGAGGGGACCGGATCCGATCGGACGGACGGAATGGATGCGCGGGATGGGACTGTTGCGTCGGCTCATGACCGCAGCGGGGCCGCTGGGTGCTCTGGGGTTGTTGTGTTTGCTGGCCGCGCTGCTGATCACCGGCCTGATGCGGGCGGTGAGCGAGCGGACCGACGTGGGCCTGGTGGCCGATCTGCCGCCGCGCGTACGGGATCTGCGCCTGGTGCACGACAGCGGTGGCGGGGAGACGGCCGACGTGGCGGCCGCGGAGGCCCAGCTCGACGGCCGTCGCGCGAGTTTCCCCGAGCCGTTGCCGGAGGTGCTGGCGCAGGGCTGGTTCGGCGCGCAGGCCGGACCGGCACAGATGAGCATCCCGGTCGACGGCGACTGCGAGCCGCCGGTGACGCTGCGTTTCCAGACCGGCACCCTCACGGCGTTGCGGTGGGTGGAGGGCAGGCCGCCCGGCCATCCGGGCGGTGAGGTCGAGGCGGTGTTGTCCCGCTCGGCCGCCGACGCGATCGGCGCCGAGGTGGGGTGGTCGTTCACGGTCGCCGGCACGGTACCGATCCGCATCGTGGGAATCTATGAGCCGCTGGACGCCGCCGACCCGGTGTGGGACGACTTCGCGGTCACCACCGTGCCGTGCGCGGACGCCGGCACCTTCACCCATCGCGTCACGCTGCTGACCGACCGGTCAGGACTGGCCGCGGCCGCGTCCCGCACCGGCGTGTTCCGCTACGACTGGCGGTACCGGACCGGGGACGCGCTCACCGCCGCGTCCGCGCCCACGGTCACCACGGCCGTCGTCGAGTCCCGGCGCCGGCCACCGCAGGGCACGGTCCTGGTCACCGGCCTCGACACCGTACTGGCCGACTTCGCCGCCCGGCTGCGCGCCGTGTCCGCGTTGCTCGCGGTCGTCCTCGCCGGTCTGGCCACCGCGCTCACCGGGCTGATCCTGCTGACCGCACGGCTGGCCGTGGACCGGCGGCGGGACGAGTTCGCGTTGATCCGCGCCCGGGGCGGCAGCGCAGCGGCGATCGCGGCCCGATGTCTGGCCGAGGTGCTGTGCGTCGTCCCGCTCGCGGTCGGCGCCGGATGGCTGGCCGGTACCTGCGTGCCGGGCCGGCCGGCCGCATGGGAGGTTCCGGCCGTCGTCGCCGTCGCCGTGCTCGGTGTCGCCGTCGTCCCGGTGCTGTCGGCACGGCCGGTGCCGCGCCACGCGGATCCGCTGCGCCGGGCCGCACTCGAGACGTTCGTGGTGCTGCTCGCCGCGCTCGGTGTGTTCCTGCTGCGCCGGCGCGGGCTGAGCCAGCAGTCCGGGGTGGACTGGTTCCTGGCGGCGATTCCCGCCCTGGTCGCGATCGCGGCGGCCCTGTCCGCCGCCCGTGCGATCGGACCGGTGTTGCGGCTGGCCCGGCGTGCGACGGCCCGCGTCCGCGGGCCGGTGCTGCTCCTCGGGCTCGGCCGGGCGGCACACGGCCGGCCGCTCGTGCGCGCTCCACTGGCGGTGCTGGTCGTAGCGGCGGCAACGGGTGCCTTCACCGCCACCGTCGCGTCGGCCGTCGACCGGGCGCGGGACCACCACGTGGACCTCGCCGTCGGCGGCGACTCGTCCGTCCACGGCCTGGCGTTCAGCGCGCCGACGGCGGGCCGGCTCGCAGTGCTGCCGGGCGTGCGCGGGGTCGCCGCTGCGTCGGTCGAGGCGGGGACACGGCTGCGCATCGACACCCCGACCGGCACCCGGGAACTGGTGCAGGCCCAGCAGATGGTGCTGGACGGCCCGGCCGCCGCGGCGGTTCTCGAGGCCGCCGGCGTGCGGTACACGCTACCGGCGTTCCTGACCGACCCGGCCGCGGACGGGTCGGGCCCGGTCCCGGCCGTCGTCTCACCCGCGATCGCCGCCGCGGTCGGCGAGGGGGCCCTCACCGACGTACGCGGTCGTCGGTTCGCGTTCCGGGTGGCCGCGGTCGCCGATACGTTCCCCGGATTCATACCCGGTGCCCGCGAGTTCATCGTGCTGCCCTGGCAGACCGTGCCGGCCGAGCCGATCGCCAACCGGTATCTGCTCGCCGGCGAGGCGGCTGACCCGGCCGCGTTGCTCCGTGTCGCCGACGACGGTCAGATCGGCGCGCTCGCCGTGGAACTCGGCCGTGAGCTCAGCCCGGCCGAACTGCCGGTCCCGAGCCGCGTCGTGATGGCCGGCGACCAGCGGGCCGCGCTCAGCCGTGGCGGCATTAACGGAGTGCTCAGCCTCGTCCACGCGGCCGGGGCCGCCGGTGGCCTGCTGCTCGCGCTGCTGGCCGTGGCGGTGTCGGTCACCGCGGACGGGGTGGCGCGCGGTCGGGCCCTGTCCCGGCTCAGGACCATGGGGATGTCCGTGAGTCAGGGGCGGACGGTACTCGCGATCGAGCTGTTGCCGCTGGTCACGGCGGCGGTGTCGACCGCGGCCGCGGTCGGCGGCGCCCTGCCCTGGCTGGTCGGGCCCGCCCTCGGCATGGCCGCGGTCACGGAGGGACTGGACATGCCGCTGCGCGCCGATCCGCGTCTGCTGGTGGCACTGCCGGTGCTGGTCGTGGCCACGTTGCTGTTCGCCCTGCTCGTCGAGGAGCGCCTGCACCGTGCTCGCGGTCTCGGTGCGACGCTGCGGTTCGGCGACGACCGCTGAACCGGGCCGGCTCATCGCCACCTCACCGCTCGCGGCGGCACGGCGGGGGCGGACGTCGATCGTCCGTGCCGTCGATGGAGACGGTATTGCTAACGAACGTTGACTCTCGTCCATTTCGATGAAGGGAATCGGGTTCCCGGCGGTACGGAGCCGACGGGACGGAACACTGGGGAGGATCACGGCATGGCAGCATCCGCGACGGCGGGCAACAGGACCGTCCTACTGACCCGCTCCGGCATTCGTGTCCTGCTGCGGAATGCCGGCGCCGGTGATCTGGAAAGCGTGAACGAGTTGCATGCACGCTGCTCCGTACGGTCGCGGGAGGGCCGCTATCTGCGCCGGCGGGAGACCTTACGGGTATCGGAGTGGCAGCGGCTGGTCGACCGCCGGCACGGACTGTGTCAGGTCGCCTTCGTCTCCCGGGCCGAGGACCGGCCGATCGGCTACGCGACCCTGACACCGACCGGCCGTCCCGGCGACTGGGAGGCGTCGGTGCTGATCGAGGACCTGTGGCAGAACAAGGGTGTCGGCACCGCGGTCGCCGGCCGTCTGATCGACCTTGCCGCCGAGAACGGGGTGCGATTCGTGATCACGCACGTGGCGGTCGGGAACCGCCCCGCGCTGTGGCTGTTTCGCCGGCTGGGAGCCGAGGTGACGGTCCGGCATGACCTCGTGGAGGCCCGCGTCGCCGTGGCCGGGCCCCGCGGGCGCACCACACCCGCGCCGCGCTGACGCCGGACGCCACCGCGGCTCGCCGGACAGCACAGGCGCGGCCACGCCGCGTGTCACCGTGACGGGTCGGGCCGGCTGTACCGGTGCTTGATGCCGGGTGGGAAGAACTCCGGGTCGTCCGCGGCCCGCAGTTCCACGTCGGGCGTCTGGTAGCCGGCCGGTACGTAGTGCGCGAACTCGTTGTTGACCCGCAGCAGCTCGGCACGGATCGCCTCTGCGGCGGCCCGGCGCCGCGTCTCGGTGCCCGAGGCGCCGCCGGCGACCTCGACGACGACGTTCAACCGCCGGTCCCGGTCCACGTCCTCGAGCGTGCGCAGCACGAACCGGCCGGTCGCCCAGTCGGCGATGCCGGGCTGCTCCAGCGCCACCGCCACGTCCTCGGGATAGACGTTGGCACCGAAGAACGACACGGTGAACATCGACCGGCCGAAGACGAAGACGAACGGCAGGTCCGCGCCGTCGCCGGGATCGAAGCCGTGGCCGCGGCACAGCGCGATCAGGTCGTCGTAGCCGATCAGCCCGCCCTCGTCGGCGATGTGGTAGCGGATCAGCGGCACCGTGCCGTCGGTGCTGAAGGCCAGGGTCCCGCCGGGAACCGTCTCGAACAGGTGGGTCGCCGGATCGAACTGGGCCAGGGTCGGCAGGCGTGAGTCGCCGAAGACGGCCGAGGCCAGGTCCGGCCGCCCGGCGAGGAACCGGCGGATGCGCACGCTCAACGGTGTCTCGGTGGCCAGCACACCGCCGTCCGCGGTGCCGTACATGTTGGCCACGTCCGACGCCGGATCGGTCATGCCGGCGCGCAGGCCGATCAGGTCACGCCACTGCTCGCTGATCACCTCACCGGCCATCACGATCTTGATCCGGTACGCCGCCCAGTCGACGCCGCGGGCCAGGCCGGAGTCGATCACGTTCTTCACGAACGGCGGATAACCGAGCAGCACCACCTGCTCGTAGTGGCCGCCGAGTTCGTCGACGACTCGCAGCACCTCGTCGATGTCGTTGCCCGCCGGGGCGACCGTGATCGGATAGCCCTCCGCCGCCAGCCGCCGGCAGATCCCGGCGACGTACATGCCACCGACCCAGTGACCGAGCGCGAAGCAGACCACGGCCAGCGTGGTGCGCTCGTCGGCGTGGAACGCGTCCCGGAGGATGTGCGCCATCCGGGCGGCGCCGCCGCGTTCGTCCCGTGCCGATCGCGGCCAGACCGTCGGGGTGCCGGACGACCCGGACGACAACGCGACGATGTCACCGCCGGTGACCCGGCCGCCCCGGCAGCGCTCGGGCAGGGGGTACCGATGGTGGTAGTCGGACTTGCTGGTCAGCGGTATCTGGTCGACGCTGACGACCGCGTCCGGATCCACGTCCCGGGCCAGCAGGAACTTCCGGTACGCCGGCACGTCGGACACCGTGTCCCGGAACAGACCGAGCAGGTCCATCGGCTTACCGTCACCCATCCCCGCGCCTCCCTGCCGACCGCGTTCCGGTGCCCGCATCATCCCGCCCGCCCCCGATGGACACCGGGTTGACGATACGTGAGCGGTTCCGGCCGGCCGTGGGCGTAGCATCGCGTCGATGGGGACGCCGCGACCGACGCAACCGGTGCTGCTGGGCCGGGAAGCCCACGTCGGCGTCATCGACACGGCGCTGAGCGCCGCCGGCACCCGAGGCGCGGTCGTCATCGTGCGCGGCGAGCCCGGCATCGGTAAGACCGCGCTGCTGTCCGTGGCCCGCAGGCATGCCGTTTCCCGGAACATGCGGGTCCTCGGCTGCGCCGGTGTCCCGATCGAGTCGGATCTGCCCTACTCCGGCCTGCATCAGCTGCTGCGGCCCATCCTCCGCCGGGACCCCGCGCTGACCGGTGTCCCGGCGCTCGCCCCGGACCTGCGCGACACGCTGCTGAACGCGGTCGGACTCCGCGACAGCACGCCGATCTCCCGTTACGACGTGAGCCGCGCGGTTCTGGCGTTGCTCACCGCCGAGGCGGCCGCGGCACCGGTCCTCGTCACCGTGGACGACACGCACTGGCTGGACCGGTCGACGTCGGAGGTGCTCGCGTCGTTCGCGCGCGGCCTGGCCGGGCACCGCGTCGTCCTGATCGCCACCCAGCGCGACGCCGTACCGGCCGGCCCGTTGGACGGCGTACCGGCGGCACACGAGCTGATCCTCGAAGGTCTCGCCACCGAGGACGCCACCGCGCTGCTGGCGACGCACGCGCCGCAGCTGTCCCCGCGCTGGCGGCAACGCCTGCTGGAGGTCGCCCGCGGCAACCCGCTGGCGCTCGCCGAGCTGCCGGCCGCGCTGCGGCACCACGACGAACCGGACGGCGACCTGCCGCTGACCGACCGGTTGGAGCGGGCGTTCGGGCTGCGGCTGCACGGGCTGTCGCACGCCACCCGGATGCTGCTGCTCACCGCCGCCCTGCACGACCGCGACGACCAGCACGAGATCACCACCGCGGCCGGCCGGGCCACCGGACGGGCGCTGCGCCCGGAGGACCTCCGGGAGGCGGTCGACGCCGGCCTGCTGGAGACCGGCGACGGCACACTGCGGTTCCGGCACCCGCTGATGCGCTCCGCGGTCCGCCGGTCCGCCACCACCGCGCACCGGATCGGCGTGCACGCGGCCCTGGCCCGGATCCTGGCCGCGGACCCCGACCGGCAGGTGTGGCACCGGGCCGCCGCAGCCCTGGCACCCGACGAGTCGGTCGCCGCCGAGCTCGAGCGTGCCGGCGCCCGGGCCGCGCAGCGTGGCGCTCCGGACACCGCGTCCGTGGCGCTGGAACGGGCGGCCCGGCTGAGCCCGGACACCACCGAGCGGGTACGGCGTCTGGTCGCGGCCGCCGACATCGGGTTCGGCGCCGGCGGCGGTCCCCGGTTCGCGCGCCTGGTGGCCGAGCTGGACGTGCTGGCGATCGATCCGGTGGACCGCGCCCGGCTTGCGTACTGGCAGGAGGAGCTGTTCCGGCGGGACTGGTCGGGCGACAGCGGGATCGCGGCGTCGATCGCCCTCACCGCCCGGCTGCACGCCGCCGGCCACCCGGAGCAGGCCGTCTCCGCCCTCGCCTCGTCGGCGGTGCGCGCCTGGTGGGCGAGCCCGGCCGCGCCGGCGCTCCGGCACCTGGTCGACGCGGTCCACGATCCCGCACTGCCGGCCGACGACGTCACCCGCGGCGCACTTCTGGCTCTCATTGCACCGGACGAGTACGCGAAGACCTTCCTCGACCGGTACGCGGCCGTGCGTGACGCGCCGCGTGTTCCGGCCGACGACCTGCGGCTCAGCCAGGCCGCCGGCGCGGCGGGGGACATGCCGGCGGTCATCCGGCTGCTCGACCGGGTGACGCCGGTGCTGCGGAGCCGGGGGCAGTTCGGCCTGCTCGCCCAGGCGCTGTCGTCGTACGCCTGGGCGAATCTGCACATCGGTCACCTGGACGCGACCCGCGCCGCGGCCGCCGAGTGCCGCCGGCTGTCCGATGAGGTCGGTCAGCCGCGCTGGGCGGTGATGGCCCGCCTGGCCGACGCGATCGTGGCGGGGCGGCGTGGTGATCGGCAGGCCGCCGAGTCGGCGGCGGCGGAGGCGGAGGCGGTGCTGCTGCGGAGCCGGGCACATCCGCTGCTGGCCAAGGTCGAGTTCGTCCGGGGCACCGCGGCGCTCGGTGCGGGCGACTTCGCACTCGCCCACGATCGGCTGTGGCGCATCTTCGACCCGTCGTCGCCGGCGCACCATCGGCAGATCCGGGCGTGGGTGCTGCCGGAGTTGGTCGAGGCGGCGGTGCGCAGCGGGCAGGTGCCGAGACTGAGGCCGGTGCACGCGGAACTGACCACGCTCGCCGACCGCACCGGATCACCCCTGCTGCGAGCCGCGGTCGTGTCCACCGCACCCCTGATCGCGGACGACCCGGCGTCCGCGTTCGACGAGGCGCTGACGTACGACCTGGCCGGATGGCCGTGGCACCGGGCGCGGCTGCTGCTGGCACACGGTGAACGGCTGCGCCGGGAACGGCAGGCTGCCCAGGCCCGCGGCGTCCTGCGCGAGGCGCACCGCATCTTCCGTGAACTCGGTGCGATCCCGTGGGCGGAGCGCGCTGCGGCCGAGGCTCGCGCCTGTGGCGAACGTGTCGGCGCCCGGGCGCTCGCCGAGCCGGGTGCGCTGACGCCACAGGAGCTGCAGATCGCCCGACTCGCCGCGGCCGGGTTGACCAACCGCGAGATCGGCGACCGGTTGCTGCTGTCGCATCGCACGGTCGGCACCCACCTGTACCGCATCTTTCCGAAACTGGGCGTGACCGCGCGCGCCGGCCTCGCCCGCGCACTGGAGGCCCACGACGGCAAGGCCGCGCCGCCGCCGCAGTAACATCCGTTGGCATGGCCTCAGCACTCGTCGGCCGGGCGGCCGAAATATCCGCGCTGATGGAGGCGCTGTCTCGGGCCATCGGTGGTGAGGGCGGAAGTCTGCTGCTGGTCGGGGACCCCGGGGTCGGCAAGTCGGCCCTGCTGGCCGAGGCTCACGAGCAGGCGGTCCGGCACGGAGCCCGAGTGGTCGGCTGCGCCGGCGTGCCGTCCGGCCGCGGCCGCGCGTACGGCGGCCTGCGCCAGCTGCTGCACCCCCTGCGTCCCGAGATCGGCGCGCTGCGGCCCGCCGCCCGTCAGGTGCTGCTGGCAGCGCTGGGCGACGGTGCGGACGGTGCCGGGACCACGCCGCAACGGGTGGGCCTGATCCTGTTGCAGTTGCTGACGGACGCCACGCAGCAGGACCCGATCCTACTGAGCGCCGACGACGTGCAGTGGCTCGACGATGCCACCTGCCAGGTGCTGGCCTTCGTGGTCCGGCGACTGACCGATGATCCGGTGCTGTTCGTCGCCGCGGCGCGCAGCACCGACCTGGCGGGCAACCCGCTGACCGAGTCTCAGTTCCAGGTGCTGCCGGTGGCGCCGCTGGACGACCGGGACGCGGCAGATCTGCTCGACGCACAGGCACCTGACCTGCCGGAGCTGGTCCGCGCGCACGTGCTGACCGCCGCCGCGGGCAACCCGCTCGCGCTGACCGAGCTGCCGCTGGTGGTGCGTGACGAGCGCGACCTGCTGGTCACCGAGGAACTGCCGTTGACCGAGCGGCTGGCCCGCACGTTCGGCGACCGGGCCGCCGGTCTGCCGGCGGCGACGCGGACCCTGCTGCTCGTCATCGCCATCAACGACGACGACTCGGTGGCCGAGGCGCTCACCGCCGCCGGCGAAATCACGGGTACGCCGGTGACGCTCGACGACCTGGCCCCGGCCGAGCTCGCCGGACTGGTCCGCAGCGGGGACGGCCGCATCGGATTCCGGCATCCCCTGATGCGGACGGCCGTCGAGCGGTCCGCGACCCCGGAACGTCGGCGGGCGGTGCACGCCGTGCTCGCCCGGGTCGCCGATGACGAGGAGCGCGTGTTGTGGCATCGGGCGTCCTCCGTTGCCGGGACCGATGAGCCGGTCGCCGCGAGCCTGGAGCGGCTGGCGGAGCGGACGGCCCGCCGCGGTGTCGGGGTCGCCGCCGCCCGTGCGCTCGAGCGCGCCGCAGAGCTGAGTCCGGACCCGAACGAGGCGGTCCGGCGCCGGGTCGCGGCGATCCACGCCTACGGATTCTTCGACTCGGGGTCTCTGGTCGACTTCGTCACCGAGTACGCCGACTCACCCGCGGTCGACCCGATCTCCCGGTGCCTGCTGCGCCTCGTGCGCGACTCCCTGTCCGAGGACAGCTGGTCCGGCGCGGCGGGCCTGATCGACGCCGCGGAGGTGATCCTGGAACACGGCGCCGACTACCCGGACGAGGCCATCAACCTGATCGAGTTACGCGGCACCCACGCCTGGTGGTCGGACCTGGACGACTCGCAGCGCCGGCTGGTGCTGCGGGCGGCGGAGTCGCTGCCGCTGGCGCCCGGCGACATCCGCCGGGCGATCATCACGGCCCGGATCGCGCCGTGGGAGCGGGGCCGGGCGATGCTGGCCCGGCTGGCGGAGCAGACGCCGGGCGCGCAGTCGGTGCAGCGGGACCTGTCCCTGGCGGAGACCGCGCTCAGCATCGGCGACGCGCCGACGTCCGCGGAGTTCCTGCGAGTGGTCGTGGAGCGGCTGCGGGCGGCGGGCCTCTTCGTCCATCTGCCGTGGGCGCTCGTGTTCGAGGCGTGGGCCGGTGTCCTGCTCGCCCGGCACCCGACGGCCATCGCCGCCGCCGGTGAGGCCGCGCGGATGGCGGAGGAGACGAGCGCTCCGCGCTGGCAGCTGACGGCGATGCTGGCCAGCGCTATGGTCACGGCACGGCACGGTGGAGTGGACGAGGCGCGGGCGGTGGCCGACCGGGCGGAGGCGGCACTCGTCAGAGCGGGTGCGACGCCGTTGATGGCCATGGTGCAGCTGGTGCGGGGCACGGCCGGACTGGCCGCCGGTGAGCCGGAGATCGCGTGCGACGCGCTGCTGCGGACGTTCGATCCGGACGGCGGCGCGCACAACCGCAACTCGCGGGACTGGGGACTGACCGATCTGATGGACGCCGCGGCGCTGACCGGCCGGCTCGACGAGGTTCGTGCCGTGCACGCGGAGATGTCGGCACTGGGTGCGCGGACCGGCTCACCGCTGCTGCTGGCGTCGGCCACGGCGAGCGCGCCGCTACTGGCCACGGATGATGCGGCGGAAGCGGCGTTCGAGGCGGCGCTGGCCTCGGGCCTGCACGACTGGCCGTGGCAGCGCGGATCGGTGCTGCTGCACTACGGAAGCTGGCTGCGGCGGCAGCGGCGCCGCGCCGAGGCACGCGGGCCGTTGCGCGCCGCCTATGAGCTCTACCGGTCGCTCGGTGCGATCCCGTGGGCGGAGCGCGCGGCCGAGGAGCTCCGTGCGACCGGGGAGAACGTCGCCGGGCTCGTTCGTCCGGCGACGCACGCGCTCACCTCGCACGAGTTGCAGATCGCGCACCTGGCGGCGCAGGGGCTGACCAACCGCGAGATCGGCGAGCGCTTGTTCGTCTCTCCGCGTACGGTGCGTAACCATCTGTATAACATTTTTCCGAAGCTCGGCGTCTCTTCCCGGGCTGAGCTCGCCGAGGTGGTGTACGCCACGGCCGGGAACGGCTGAAGATGGGTCACCTGACGTAAGCGCGTAGGGCGGGCCCGCACCTACGGTTCACCACATGACAGTCAGTGATCTACGGCCCGCCTCGTCGCGGACCAGGCTCCACGTCGTACGGCCGGCGGTGCAACCGGAGTGGCGGTTCGCCGTCCTCGGGCGGGTGCGGGCGTGGCGGTCGGGCCGAGAGGTCGAGATCGGTTCGCCGCAGCAGCGTGCGACGCTGGCCATGCTGGTCCTGCGCGAGGGCGCATCGGCGACATTGGACGAACTGATCGGTGGGTTGTGGGGCGAGGAACCCCCGTCCGCCGCGGTCGGGACCGTGCGCACCTATCTGTCCAGGCTCCGGCGGGTGTTGTCCCCGGAGCGCCAGGACGGCCTGATCCTGTCCGGGCGCAGCGGGTACCGTCTGCCGCTGGACCGGGCGGAACTGGACTTCGTCCGGTTCCGCGGGATGGTCGCCGAGGCCACGGCCGCGTCCGCCGAACGGCGTTTCGCGGACGCGGCACGCCGGCTGACCGACGGTCTCGCCCTCTTCGACGGCACGGCGCTGGCGGGGGTCCCGGGACCGTACGCCGGTGCACAGCGCGGCCGGATCGAACAGTTGCGCGGTACGGCAGACGAGGATCGTCTCGCCGCCGACATCGAGCAGGGCCGGTACGCCACCGCCCTGGCCGACCTGCTCCTGCGCATCGCCGCCGAGCCGATGCGCGAGCGCCTGCGCGAACTGCAGATGCTGGCCCTGTGGCGCGACGGCCGTCAGGCCGAGGCGCTGGTCGCGTTCCAGCACGCACGAGCCGTCCTCGCCACCGAGCTCGGCGTCGACCCGGGCCCCGGGCTCCGCCGGCTGCACGCCGAGATCCTCGCCAACGACACACCCGTCGAGAGCGGCGGTCCTCGGTCTCGCGTGCCGGCACAGGTGCCCGCCCCGCCATCCGACTTCATCGGCCGCACCGCGCTGGTGAACCGGATCGCGGCGTCGCTCGACCGGCCCGGCACGATGCCGGTGGTCGGCGTGGCGGGCCTGCCGGGCAGCGGACGAACCGCCGTGGCCGGCATGGTCGCGCAGCGGGTATCGCACCTCTTCCCGGACGGCGCGCTCTACGCCGACCTCGGCAGCGACCCGGCCGGGCCGGGGGAGGTGCTGGCCGGATGGCTGCGGGCGCTGGGCGTCCCGGGGTCCGCCGTCCCGGCCGCCCTGTCCGAACGGGCGGCCTGCTGGCGCACCGTGCTGGCCGGCCGGCGGGTACTGGTGGTCGTCGACGGTGCGGCCGGCGACACCGTACTCGGTCCGCTGCTGCCGGCGACTCCCGGCTGCGCGGTGCTGTTCACCACCGGCCGGATCAGCACCGTCACGGCCGGCGCCGACTGGCACCGGCTCGGCGCGTTCACCCCGGCCGAGGCACTGGACTACCTGGGCCGGCGGATCGGCCGTGACCGGGTGGCCGCACAGCCCGCCGCCGCGACCCGGCTGGTCGTCTCCCGGGGATGTCAGCCGCTCGCGCTGCGTGCCCTGGCCACCCGGCTCGCCGCACGCCCGGCCTGGACGCTGGCGGAGGCGGCGGACCGCCTGCACGCCGATGACGACGCCGCCGAACTGTATCGCCGGCTCGACCCGGTCCGGGAGTCCCTCGGCTGCGTCGCGGCCGACGTGCTGGCCACGACCGCCGGCGCCGCCGGCGACACGGTGACCGCGAGCCAGGTCGCCTACCTGCTGGGCTTGGTCGAGCGCGACGCGGAGGCGGCGCTGGACGAACTCGCCGAGCGACTGCTCGTCGAGGCGTTGCAGCCCGGCCGGTACGGCGTCGACCGGCTCATCCGGCGGTACGCGAGCCTGCGCCGGGCCCCGGACGTGGTGCGCCGGCTCGTCGCGACGGGCGGGGTCGCGGATGCGGTCGCCTGACCCGGCCGGCCAAGCGTTGTTGACCGTGCGTCTAGCGCCGCGGGATGTCCTGGCCGGGTGCGAACAGGCGGCGTACCCCCGCGGTGGGGCCGGTCCGGTTCGGCCGTGAGGCCCCGTGGTCCGCGTGCCGCCGCGTCGAGACAGGAGCTCTCATGCAGGATCCCGCTATGCCCGCCGGTGACCTCCCGGTCCTGGAGCTGTTCCGGGACGTGGCCGGCACCGTCCCGGCCTACCGGCGCTTCCTCCACGACCAGGGGGTCGATCCGGCCACCGTACGTGACCCGGCCGCGGTCCCGCTGATGACCAAGGCCGGTTACCTGGAGCGGTACCCGCTGGCCGAGCGGTGCCGCGGCGGCCGGCTCGACACGGCGTCGGTGGTGGCGCTGTCGTCCGGCTCGTCCGGGAAGGCGATGGTGTGGCCGCGCACGGCCGGCGACGAGGAGCCGGTCACGGCACGGTTCGCGCAGGTCTTCGGCGACGGCTTCCAAGCGCGGTCGCGCCGTACGCTCGCCGTGGTGTGCTTCGCCCTCGGCAACTGGGTGGGTGGCATGTACACCGTGGCGGCCTGCCGTCGCCTGGCGGACGACGGCTGGCCGGTCACCGTGGCGACGCCGGGCAACAACGTCGACGAGATCGTGCGGGTGATCGAGGAACTCGGCGGCTCGTACGACCAGACCGTCCTGCTGGGCTACCCGCCGTTCGTCAAGAACGTGATCGACGCGGGCCGGGCCTGGGGCGTCGACTGGCCGGCGTACCGCGTCAAACTCGTCCTGGCCGGCGAGGCCTTCAGCGAGCAGTGGCGGGACCTGATGGCCGACCGGGCCGGGATCGACGACCCGGTCAGCGGTGTGGCGTCGCTGTACGGCACGGCGGACGCCGGCGTGCTCGGCAACGAGACGCCGTTGAGCGTGCGCGTCCGCCGGTTCCTGGACCGGCGTCCGGACATCGCGTCGCCGCTGTTCGGCGACTCCCGGCTGCCTACCCTCGTGCAGTACGACCCGGCGGATCGCCGGTTCGAGCCGGGCCCGGGCCGGACGCTGACGTTCAGCGCCGACGGCACGGTCCCGCTGGTGCGCTACCACATCGCCGACGAGGGCGGCGTGCTGCCGCACGGCGAACTCCTCGGGCTGTGCCGCGCGCACGGGTTCGATCCGGGTGACGGACCGGACCTGCCGTTCGTGTACGTCTTCGGCCGGTCGATGTTCACCGTGTCGTTCTTCGGCGCCAACGTCTACCCGGAGAACGTCACGGCCGGCCTGGAGCGGCCACCGGTCAGCGACTGGGCGACCGGCCGGTTCGTGCTGAGTACGGCCGAGGACGCCGATCGTGACCGGGTGCTGTCCGTGGTGGTCGAGCTCGCGGCCGGGGAGAAGCCGTCGGCACCGCGGGAGCGGGCCGCCGGTCAGGCGATCCGCGCCGAGCTGCTGCGGCTCAACAGCGAGTTCGCGCACTACGTGCCGGCCGACCGGCAGACCCCCCGGATCGAACTGCGCCCGGCCGGCGATCCGGAGTTCTTCCCCGCCGGGGTCAAGCACCGCTACACCCGTGGCCATCGCGGATCTCGATGACCGCCATCGCCGTTCTCGCTCGGCGGGACCGCCGAACACGGACATTCTCGAACACGACGAAAGGAAGATCTGATGTCCCGCAAACTCATCCGCGGCGGCCACGTGCTGTCCATGGACCCCGCGATCGGTGACCACCCGCACGGCGACGTCCTGATCGAGGGCGGTGTCATCGTCGAGGTCGGCACCGGGCTCGACGTGACCGACGCCGAGTTCATCGACGCGAACGGCATGGTCGTCATGCCCGGCCTCGTCGACACCCACCGGCACACCTGGCAGGGCGCGCTCGCGCAGATCGCCACGGACTGGACGCTCAACGAGTACTTTACCCAGCTGCTCGGCCGCTTCTCACCGCTGTTCACGCCCGACGACGTGCGGGCCGGCACCGTCTTCGGCGCGCTGGAGGCGCTGGACAGCGGGGTGACCACGCTGTTCGACTGGGCGCACGTCATGAACACCCCGGAGCACGCGGACGCGTCCGTGCAGGCGCTGCGCGACTCCGGCATCCGGGCGGTCTTCGGCCACAGCATCCCCACCTCGGACCCGTCCTGGTACTACGCCAGCACCCGCCGGCACCCCGACGACGTCCGCCGGCTGGCCACACGGTACTTCAACACCACGGACCAGTTGGTCACGCTGGCGCTGGCCCTGCGCGGCCCGGAGATGTCCACGATCGACACCGTCGCCGACGACCTGGCGCTCGCCCGCGACCTCGGCGTGCGCTCGTCGATGCACGTCGGGATCGGGCTGCTCGGCGGTCAGCGAGCGATCACCCAGCTGCACGACCACGGGCTGCTCGGCCCCGACCTGATCTTCCTGCACGCCAACACCTCCACCGACGACGAGCTGAAGCTGGTGGCGGACACCGGCGGCCACGCCTCGGTCTCCGCGCGGGTGGAGATGATGATGGGGCACGGCTTCCCGGCCACCGGCCGGCTCCTGGAGGCCGGTATCCGGCCGTCGCTGTCGGTCGACGTGGTCGCCGGCGTGCCGGCCAACTTCTTCGACGAGATGCGCGCCGTGCTGGAGGCGGAACGGCTGCGCCGGTACGACCGGCTGCTCGCCCGCGGCGAGCAGCCGGCCTCGGTGCCGCTGACCAGCCGGCAGGCGATCGAGTTCGCCACCGTCGAGGGCGCCCGCACGTTGGGGCTCGAGGACCGGATCGGCACGCTCACCCCCGGCAAGCGCGCCGACGTCATCCTGGTCGACACGTCCCGCTCCGCCGTGCGGCTCGCCGGCCGGGACGTCACCGCCGCGGTCGTCTCCGCGGACGCGCGGGACGTGGACACCGTGCTGGTCGACGGCGAGTTCCGTAAGTACCACGGCGTCATGATGGGCAGCGACATGGCGTCGGTGCGGCAGCGGGCGGAGACCTCACGCGACCGGTTGCTGGCCACGCTGTCGGCCTGACGCCACCCGGCCCTCGCCACCGGACCGCCCGCACGCCCGGGCGGTCCGGTGGCGAGGGCCGACGTGTATCGCGGATCGCGATCGGCACCAGCGTCAAGTACGGGAGCCGCCCCGAACTGCCGCCGCAACGATAGACGGACAACGTTCTCTCGCCGAAGGAGTTCTCGTGTCCGGCACCACCCTGGTCACCACCCCCGCCGTTCGGGTCTCGCCCGGTGGCGGGTTCTGGCTGACCGCGTACGCATTCGCGATCATGATGGCGTTCTCCGCCGCGCCGACCCCGCTCTACGTCATCTATCAGCAGCGCGACGGGTTCGGCCCGTTCATGGTGACGGCGATCTTCGCCGTCTACGCGGTCGGCGTGGTGCTGAGCGTGTTCGGCGGCGGTCACGTGTCGGACTGGCTCGGCCGGCGCCGCGTGCTGATCTGGGCACTGTCCATCAGCATCGCCTCCGGCCTGCTGTTCTTCCTGCCCGGCCTGGCCGCCCTGCTCGCCGGCCGGTTCCTGTCCGGCATCGGCGTGGGCCTGCTCACCTCCACGGCGACCGCCTTCCTGATGGAGTTGCACCTCGCGGACCGCCCCGCGGCGGACCGCCGTCGTGCCGACCTGGTCGCGACGGCGGCGAACATCGGCGGCATCGGCCTCGGCCCGCTGCTGGCGGGTCTGCTCGCCGAGTTCGTCCCGTACCCGCTGGTCGTGCCGTTCGTGGTGTTCGAGATCCTGCTCGTGATCGCGCTGCTCGGCGTGCTCGCCGCACCGGAGACCGTGACCCGTCGGCACCTGCCCTGGCGCCCGCAGCGGGTGTCGGTGCCGGCCGGCGACCGGGGCAGGTATGTCGCGGCCTGCCTCACCGCGTTCGCGTCCTTCGCGATCTTCGGGCTGTTCACCTCACTGGCGCCCGGCTTCCTCGTCGGCGTGCTCGGCGAACGCTCCCACGCGGTCGCCGGCCTGGTCACGTTCTCCGTGTTCGCCGCCGGGGTCGCCGGCCAGCTCGCCATGCTGCGCCTGAGCCTGCAAGGGGCGCTCAGCGCCGGGTTCGCGGCGCTGGCGGTGGGCCTGAGCGCGCTGATCGCCGGGATCTGGCTGCCGGCCTTCGCCGCCTTCCTCGCCGGTGGGCTGCTGACCGGCGTCGGTGCCGGCGCCGCGTTCAAGGGGGCGGTGGCGACCACGCTGACTCTCGCCGAGCCGCACGCCCGGGGCGAGGCGCTCGCCGGGCTGTTCCTGATCGGCTACCTCGGCCTGGCACTGCCGGTGCTCGGCCTCGGCCTCGCGGCACAGCGCTGGGACCCGCGCGCCGCGGTGCTGCTCTTCGCCGCCGGGCTCACGCTCCTGCTGGTGGCGGCGGTGCGGCCGCTGTTCCGGACATCCGGGGCGCGATGAACATCGATGACGGGGATCTCGCCCGGCTGGCCGCGCGGGTGGTCGGTACGACCCGGGCAACATGTTCCGGGTGAACCACAACATCCCGCCCGGCCACTGATGGGTGTCACGGCCGGCGCGGCGCGGGCCGGGCCGCGGCCCGCAGGATGCTGGTGAGCAGAGCCGCGGTGGCCGCCGACGGCTCGCGGTCGCTGGGCATCGCGACCGAGACCGGCAGATCGAGGTCGCCGTCGTCCACGTCGACGACGGCGACCTCGTCGTCGTCGACGCCGGTGCGCGGCAGCAGTGCCACACCCAGACCGTTACGGACCAGACCGAGCACGGTGTCCTGGTCCGCGGCCTCGAACGGCACGTTGCGCACCACACCGGCGGCCGCGAACGCCCGGTCGCTCATCGCCCGGTTGCCCCACTGGCGCGGGAAGTCGACCCACGTCTCGTCGGCGAGATCCGCCAGGCTCACCGAGCTGGCGCCGGCCAGCCGGTGCCGCAACGGGCACACCAGGGACAGCCGTACCCCGCCGAGCCGGTGCAGCCGGATCCCGTCCGGCCGGTCGACGGTGCCCACCAGCGCGAGGTCGAGGTCGCCGGCGAGCAACGCGGCGAGGTGGCCGGCCGAGCCGCGCCGTGCCGTCCGGAGCTGGAACGTGACCAGCGGATGGGTGACATGGAAGCGGCCCAGCACCTGCGGCAGGTCGAGGACGAGAAGGCCCCGCGAGGCGGGCCGGGCGCCGATCATCACCAGCGTCCCCATCCGCACGGTCCCGCGCAGCCCGCCCCGCACCTGATCCACGGTGTCCCGGGCCCGCCGTTCCGCGCTGAGCAGCGCGCGGGCCTCCGGCAGCAGGGCGGTGCCGGCGTCGGTGAGCGCCACACCGCCGGCCTCCCGGGCGAACAGCGGCACTCCGAGCTCGCGCTCCAGCTTCTGCACGGTCGCCGACACCGCGGACTGGGCGACGCGCACCCGCCGTGCGCCCCGGGTGAAGGTGCCCTCCTCGGCGACGGCGACGAAGTACTCCAGCTGGCGAAGTTCCATGGCCGGACTATCTCTGATCGCGATAGACGACAGCGCAACGTACGGGATGCAACGGGCCGTGCGACGGCGATGCTGGTCATCGAGCGCCCGGGACCGTGCGCGACAGACCGTGAGGAGTGACGTGCCCGTCGAACCGCAAGATCCGAATCACCCCGCCGCCGGCCTCCGATTGGCCGTGCTCGGCCCGGTCCGGGCCTGGTTCGGCGGTACCGAGCTGGACCTGGGCGCACCGCAGCAGCGCAGCGTGATGGCGATGCTCGTGTTGCGGGAAGGGACGGCGGTCACCGCCGACGAGATCATCGCCGGGATGTGGGGCGACGATCCACCCCGGACAGCGCTGACCACCATACGTACGTACGTCTGCCGGCAGCGCGCGACGCTCGGCCGGGCCGGTGCGGACCGGGCCGTCCGGATCGAATCGGCCAGTGGTGGCTACGCGCTGCACGTGCCGCCCGGCACCGTGGACCTGTCCCGCTTCGCGCGGCACGACACGCGTGGCACGATCGCGGCCCGCGCCGCCGACTGGCGCACCGTCGTCGCCGAGAAGAGCGCGGCGCTGGGGCTCTGCCACGGGCAGCCGCTGGCGAACCTGCCCGGTCGGTACGTGGGAAACCAGCGCGTCCGCCTGGAACAGCACATCATGACGGCCCGGTTCGACCTGCTCCACGCCCGGGTCAACCTCGGGCAGCACCGCGAGGTACTGCCCGAGTTGACCGCACTTGCCGCCGACCAGCCGCTGCGGGAGGACGTGCAGGCGCTGCTGATGACCGCGCTCTACGCCTCCGGCCGCGTCGCCGACGCGCTGATGCAGTACCAGCGCGCCCGCCGCACCATCGTCGAGGAACTGGGCGTCGAACCGAGCGTCTCGCTGCGTCAGGCCCAGCAGCGGATCCTCGTCGATGACCCGTCACTGGTCGTCGCGCCGGTACCGCCCGCCGCACCGGCGCGTCAGCGGCCACCGGCTCGCCCGCTGCCGCGTCGTGTGGTCCGGCGGTCGCATCGCCGGCTGTCGCGCTGAGCCACGACCAGGTGTATCGAGGCCGTCCGCCCGCCGGGGTACGGACGGACGGCCTCTCCACCCCTCAGCAAGGCTTGATGTTGTGGTTCAACCGGAACGTGTTGCGGGGATCGACGCGCCGCTTCAGCGCCTCGAGGCGGCGGTACACGTCGGGCCGGTAGGCGCTGCGCACCGATCGATCCGAGGTGTCGTCGGTGTTCATGAAGTTGACGTACATGCCGCCGGTGCTCCACGGCCGCAGGACGCGGACGACGTCGGCGGCCGCCTTCCGGATCACCGGCGCCGCCTCCGGGCCGCCGACCCCGGCCATGAAGAGCGTGAACGCCGCGTCCCGGTGCGAGACCGCGTTCGGGTGCCGGGGCGGCCGGGCCAGTGCGCCGCCCAGATGCCGGATCTCGACCGCGGCCAGCGGCACGTCGCGACCCGGTCCGGCGATCGACAGCAGCGCGTCGACGGTGTCCGCGCCGAGTTCGCGGAGCAGGCCGGTGCGTTCGTACGCGGGGGTGGGCGTCGTCGGATCGCCGTGGATGGCGGGGAACGCCGCGTACGGCATCTCGGCGACCGAGTCGATCATTGGGACGGCGACCGCGCGCAGCGGCCGCACCAGCGCGGCCCCGGTGTCCGGCCGCCCCGTGTAGGAGATGCGCAGACTGGCGACGAGTTTGCCGCGCAGCGCCGTCGGCACCTGCGGCAGGTCGGGCAGGCGTAGCAGCGCCACCGACGAGGACATCGCGTCCGGTACGGTCCTGACCCAGCGGCGGTAGGCGTGCAGCAACCGTCCCGCGTCGCGGCCGTCGAAGATGATCGCGCCGCCGTAGAGCGTGGTGACCGGGAACAGGTCGAACTCGAGCGCGGTGACGATACCGAAGTTGCTCTTCCCGCCACGAAGGCCGAAGAACAGCTCCCGGTCGCTCTGCGCGGTGACGGTCCGCAGCCGGCCGTCCGCGCTGACCAGGTCGATGCCGCGCACGTGATCTGCGGCGTACCCGTACTTCCGGCCGATCGTGGGGCTGAGACCGCCGCCGAGCGTGTAACCGACGACCCCGACCGTGCCCGTGGACCCGTTCAACGGGGCGAGACCGTGCTTCAGCGACGCGGTGACCACGTCGTCCCAGAGCGCGCCGGCCTCGACCCGCGCGGTACGCCGCCGCGGATCGATGTGCACCCCGCGCATCGCTCTGGTGGACACCAGCACCGCATCCGGTCCGATCGGGACGGACGGCTGGTGACCGGTGGCGAGGACGCCGGCCGGCGCGCGCCGGCCGGCTGCGAACCGGACCGCGGCCTGCACGTCGGTGGCGGCGGCCGCGGCGAAGACGACCCCCGGGCGCGGGATCTGGTTGAGGTTGAACGGGCTGACCGCGGCGTCGTAGCCGGGATCGCCGGGTAGCAGTACCGCGCCCCGCACGCCCGTCGGCAGGTCGCCCCGGCCGAACGGCGTGGCCCTTCCGGGGCCGGCGACGGCGGTGCCGGGTGCGACCGCGGCGATCGCGGCCGTGGCGCCCACGGTGACGCCGGCGCCGAGGACGGCGCGGCGGCTCAGCGCCGGCCGGCCGGCTGAAGAGTTGTTCATCTGGGTGACTCCGGGTGGTCTCGAGGCGGCTTCCTCCTGCCCGTTCAGCACAACGTGCCGACGTCAACAGGAGGTCGCCGCGGGGTTGATGGGTCGCGGGCCAACGGGCGATCAGCTCACGATGTTGTGATTGAGCCGGAACATGTTGTCCGGGTCGACCCGCTTCTTCAGCGTCAGCAGCCGGTCGTACACCTCAGGCCGGTACGCCCGGCGCACCGAGTCCGTGGACGTGTCGTCGGTGTTCATGAAGTTGAGGTACATCCCGCCGGTGCTCCACGGCTGCATCGCCCGCACGATGCCGGCCGCGGCCTCCCTCAGGTGACCGGCCTGCTCCGGGCTTCCGACGCCGGCCACGAACAGCGTGAACGCGGCGTCCCGGTGCGAGACTGCGCTCTCCGCCTGCGGCGGCCTGGCGAGCGCGCCACCGAGGTGCCGGATCTCGACCGCGGTGACCGGTGCCGGCGCGTCCGGGCCGGCGGCCGTGAACAGCGCGTCGACCGCGTCCGCGCTCAGCTCGCGCAGCAGTGCGGTCCGCTCGTAGGCGGGCGTGGGCGTGGTCGGGTCGCTGTGGATGGCGGCGTACCCGGACCAGGGCATCTCCGCGACCTGGTCGATGAGCGGTGTAGCCGCCGCACGCAACGGTGCGACCAGCGCGGCGCCCTCACCGGCCGGCCCGGTGAACGCGATGCGGACGGTGGTGACCAGCTTGCCGCGCAGCGGTTCCGGGACCTGGGGCAGGTCCGGCAGGCGCAGCAGCGCCACCGACGACGACATGGTCTCCGGCACCGTGCGGACCCACTCCCGGTAGGCGTGCAGCACCCGGGCGCCGTCCGCGCCACCGAACATGATCGCCCCGCCGTAGAGCGGCGGCACCGGGAACAGGCCGAACTCCATCGCCGTCACGATGCCGAAGTTGCTCTTGCCGCCGCGCAGCCCGAAGAACAGCTCCGGGTCGCTGCCCGCGGTGACCGTCCGCAGTTCGCCGTCCGCGCCGACGACGTCGATCGCGACCACGTGATCGGCGGCGTAGCCGTGCACCCGGCCCAGCAGCGGGCTGAGCCCGCCTCCCAGCGTGTACCCGACCACGCCGACCGTCCCGGTCGAACCGTGCAGCGGGACCAGCCGCTGCCCCAGCGACGCGGTGAGGGTGTGGCCCCACAAGGCGCCTGCCTCGACCCGGGCGGCCATACGGCCGGCGTCGATCGTCACCCCGCGCATCGCCCGGGTGCTGATCAGCACCGCGTCCTCGCCGATCGGCGCGGACGGCTGGTGACCGGTGGCCAGCACGCCGACCGGTGCGCGCCGGGCGGCGGCGTCACGCACGGCGTCACGCACGTCGTCCGCGGTCCGGGCCCGCACGACCGTGCCGGGACGCGGGATCTGGTTCGGGTTGAACGGGCTGACCTCGGCCCGGTATCCGGGATCGCCGGGCCGTAGCAGCCGGGCCGGGGCCGGAGCGGTCCCGGCCCCGCAGGCGGCGAGCAACGCCGCGGTACCCAGAGCGACGCCGCCGCCCAGCACGGTGCGGCGGCTGGCAGACAAGTGCTTCATCGAGAACGTCCGTTCCGTCGGTGGCTCACGCGCCGGAGAGCCGCGACCGCGGTACCCCGGCGGCTCCCACGACGCAGGCGGGCGGTGCGTTGTTCACCGTGAGTGGCGGTGGCGTCAGTCGGGGGCGCGGCGTGAACAATGCTCGGTCGGCGCGCGTCGTGGGCCCGGAAGCCACCGGTTCGAAAGGAACTCCGAGCACATGACGTCACTTCTGGCCAGGGTCGGCCGCGCCTGTGTCGCCCACCCCTGGCGAACGATCACCGGCTGGGTTCTCGTGCTGGCCACCGCCTTCACGGTCGCGGGCGCGGTCGGTGGCGTGCCACAGGACAACTACGACGTACCCGGCCTTCGCGCCCAGGCCGGCACCGAGCTGCTGCGGCGGGTCTTCCCCGACACGTCCGGCACCGAGGCGCGGGTCGTGCTGCACATGCCCGGCGGGCAGCCGGTCGCCGAGCAACTGGCCGAGGACGTGACCGGCCGGCTCCGCGAGGTCGCAGACGTCGGGAACGTGGGAACGCCGCGCTTCTCCGACGACCGAGACACCGCGCTCATCGACGTCCGCTACACCGCACCGGTCACCGACCTCGGTGACGACATCGTGCAGCGGCTGCGGGACGCCACCTCGGCCGCGACCGCCGCCGGCGTGCAGGTCGAGTTCGCCGGTCAGGTCGGCGAACAGGAGAAAGCCGGCGGGGGAGCCGGTGAGGCGATCGGCCTCCTCGTCGCCCTCGTCGTGCTGCTGATCGCGTTCGGTTCGGTGCTCGCGGCCGGACTGCCGATCGTCTCCGCGCTGTTCGGTCTGGGTGCCGGCACCGCGCTGACGCTCCTGGTGGCCGCGTTCACCGACGTCAGCACCCTCGCGCCGACCGTGGCCACGATGGTCGGCCTCGGCGTCGGCATCGACTATGCGCTGCTGCTCGTCACGCGGTACGCCGAGGACGTGCGCGGCGGTCTGCCCCCGCGCGTCGCCGCGGTCACCGCGACCGGGACGGCCGGCCGGTCCGTGCTGGCCGCCGGCGCGACCGTGCTGGTGTCACTGTCCGGCCTGCTCGTCTCCGGCCTGCCCGACTTCCGGTCGATCGGCTACGCCACCGCGCTGGTCGTCCTGGCCACCATGGCCGCCGCGCTGACGCTCGTACCCGCCCTGTGCGCCCTGTCCGGACAGCGGATCGTCAGCAGACGGCACCGCACCCGGACATCGGCCGCCGCCGCGATGCCGACCGGGTCGGAGCGGTGGGCACGGCGAGTGGCCCGCCGCCCGGTGCTGTGGGGACTCGGCGCACTGGCCGTCCTGCTGGCGCTGGGTGCCCCGATGCTCGGCATGCGGACCTGGCCGGACGACGCCGGCTCCGGATCGGTCGACACCACGGCACGGCGGGCCTACGACCTCATCGCGGCCGAGTACGGTCCGGGCGCGTACGCACCCGTGGTCGTCGCAGTCGACCTGTCCACCATGGACCCGGCCGAGCTGCCCGGCCTGGGTGCCCGGATCGCCGCCGAGCCGGGCGTCGCCGAGGTGTCCCCGCCGCTGGTCTCCGAGGACCTGACCGGCGCGATGATCGTGGTGCAGACCGACTACGCCCCACGGGACGAGCGCTCGGCCGAGGTCGTCACCACCCTGCGGGACGTCGTGCTGCCCGACGGGGCCGAGGTGACCGGTACGACCGCGCTCTACATCGATCTGGCCGGCCTGCTGGCGGAACGGCTCTGGTGGGCGATCGGCATGGTCGTCACGCTGTCCGTGACCGTGCTCGTCGTGGTCTTCCGGAGCATCCTGGTACCGCTGAAGGCCGCGCTGGTCAACCTGCTCAGCGTGGCCGCCGCCTACGGTGTGCTGACCGCGGTGTTCCAGTGGGGCTGGGGCGCCGGCCTGATCGGCGTGGACCGGCCGGTCCCGGTGTCGACGTTCGTACCCCTGGTGCTCTTCACCGTCCTGTTCGGGCTGTCGATGGACTACGAGGTCTTCCTCATCTCGCGGATCCGGGAGCACTGGCAGGAGTCGGGTGACCCGGTTGACAGCATGGTGCGCGGCCTGGCCGCCACCGGCCGGACCATCACCAGCGCGGCGCTGATCATGGTGGCGGTCTTCGGTGGTTTCGTCGCCGCGGGCGACACGGTGACGAAGATGATCGGCCTCGGGCTGGCCACCGCGGTCGCGGTCGACGCCACCGTGGTCCGGCTGGTGCTGGTGCCCGCCGCGATGGTGTTGATGGGCCGGGCCAACTGGTGGATGCCGCGCCGGCTCGGGCGCCTGCTGCCGGGCCGGCCGCGTACATCCGCGTACGTGCCTCAGGAGGAGGACGGGACGCCGGCGCCGGTCGGCTGATGACACGCGCCGTCCCGCCCCGTCGTGGGGCGGGACGGGCGTCACCTAGCCGGTGTTGACCGGGTGTATGCGCCGGCATGCGAGGGTCCCGGCCGTGACTGACCTCCATGACCTGATCACCGCCTACCGCACGTGCGAGTTCGCCACGCTGGCCAGGGACGGCACGCCGATTCTCTGGCCGACCGTGGCCCTGCCCCGGCCGGACGGCACCTTCCTGATCACCACCTCCCTGGGGTTCCCGCAGAAGGCCCTCAACGTCCGCCGTGACGAGCGCGTCGCGCTGCTCTTCTCGGATCCGACCGGCAGCGGCCTGGAACGCCCCGACCAGGTCCTGGTACGCGGCACCGCGACCTGCCCGGACGATGTCGTGGTGGACCCGGCCGGGCTGGAACCGTACTGGCGGCTGCTGTACGAACGGCAACCGAGCAGTCGCGCGTACCTGTCGTGGCCCGCGACACGGTTGATGGACTGGTACCACATGCGACTGCTGATCACGGTCACGCCGGAGACGACGACGCGCCGCCCGACCTTCGTCGCGGGCCCGCGCCCGCACGGCGACGACGCTCCGCTCGGTGCCGACCGGGTGCGTGCGTTCCCGTCCGCGGTGCTCGGCGCCGTCGACGCCGGCGGAGCGCCGGTCCTGCTGCGCACGGTGCCGTTGCCGGACGGGGACGGCTACACGTTGCACGTGCCGGCCGGCACCGCGATCGTGCCCGGTCCTGCGGGCCTGCTCGTGCACGGCCACGACGAGAAGCTGTCCGCGTCCCGGAACATGCTGCTGCGCGGCACGCTGACCGGGTCCGGGGACACCTGGAGACTGCACCCCACCAAGCTGATCGAGCCGAGTCCGTCGGACTCGCCGGCCGCCGTCATCCGGTTGCTGCGCACGACGCGGCGCAACACGCGCACGTATCTGACACGGCGGAGTCTTCCTCGCCCGCGGGTGCCGTGGCGGGCCTATCGGGCGCTGGCCGCCACGGCGCGCGACGGCCGTCACCCTCCGATGAGGAACGACTCACAGTGACGTCATTCTGCGGAACGCCGATGAACCATCGTCATGCGATCGCGTCGTTGGTAACGGTGCTCTGACGGCACAGACACGTGCGTGTAAGGAGATGCGTGGTCATGGCTGACTCGCAGATGTACTGGTCGGCGAATCCAGAGAGTAGCGGAGGGATTCGGCATTTCGACGGCGAGCCGGTGTTCCAGCCGCCCGCGTTCCCCCCGATGACGGTGATGCCGCCGGAGGCGGCGGTGCTACGCCTGCTCGACGAGGCACTGGCCGAGCTCACCAACGAGGAGAACAAAGCGGGCCGGGTCACGGCCGCCTTCACCGTCGCCACCGGTGCGCTCGTCACCGGTTTCCTCGCCGGGCGCTGGTCGCCGGCCGGGCTGTCCGTCCCGGGCGCACTCATCTGGTGGTGCGGCGCGGTCTGCGTGTTCGGTGCGCTGGCCCTCGTCGGTGCCGCCGCGTTGACGGTGGGATACCGCTCCTGGCGCGAACCCGCGCTCCCGGGAGACCTGGCGGCCGTGCGGCGCTGGGCCGCCGCGGTGGTGAACGCGCCGGGCGAGGACGCGGCGTCGCGGCTGATGCGCATCCGCCGCCGGATCAGCCGGAAGCGGCAGCTGCTGACGTGGGGGCTCGCGACCATGGCGACGGGCCTGATGCTCTGCCTGCTGGGGGGCCTGGCCGCACTGTGACGGCGGGGGTGAGGTGCCCGCCGACCCGCTGTCTAGGAGCTGTTGATGTCAACCGATTGCACTGCACTCCGAGGGCCGGCCGATCCGGCCGGCCGTTGTGAACCAGGAGGTGCGGCCGTGCGCCGTAGACCATCGCTATTCGCCGCCGCCGTGCTGACCGTGGCCGCCGTGGGAGTCCTCGGTGCGGCACCGGCCGGGGCGGCGGCGGGCGGCTTCCGCTACGTCGCGCTCGGCGACTCGTATTCCTCAGGGGTGGGCAATCCGCCGTACTCCGAGGCCACCTGCAAGCGCAGCACCGCCGCGTACCCGGTCCGGTTCGCCGCGGAGCAGGGTGTCCGGTTGTACTCCTTCGCCGCGTGCAGCGGTGCCACGACGCAGTCGGTCGCCGGCCAGCTGAAGACCCTCGGACGGTTCACCCGGCAGGTGACCGTCACGGTCGGCGGCAACGACGTGGGCTTCGGTACCGGTGTCGCGATCTGCCTGCAGGGTACGGACGCGGACTGCCTCGCCGCGGCCCAGGCCAGCAACACCACCGCTACCACGGTGCTGCCCGGCCGGCTCGACGCGCTGTTCGCCTCGATCCGTGCGGCGGCACCGCACGCCGACGTCGTGGTCGCCGGCTACCCGCGATTCTTCGAGTTGACCGACGCATGCGCGACCGCGCCGCTCAACCTGACCAGGCGCACGGTGATGAACGCGGGGGCGGACGTCCTCAACGGCGTCCTCGCCGACCGCGCCGGCGCGGCCGGGTTCGCGTTCGCGGACGTCCGCCCGGCCTTCGACGGCCACGGGGTGTGCGGCGCCGACCCCTGGATCAACGGCATCGTGGCCGACGGTGCGCTGCACCCGAACGCCGCCGGTCACGTCCTGGGCTACCTGCCCGGCGTGCGGGAGGCGTTCCGGACGGCCTGATGTCACGGACGACGGCGCTCATCGGTGACTGAGGACTCCCGGTGGGCGCCGTCCCTCCGGTCCGGCCGCGCACGGGCGCCGACGCGGCTCCCGCGCCACTGCTCCGTCGCGCCCCGTCCCGGCTCAACGGCGGGTCGGCGGCAGGCCGGTGTCACCTCCGCCGGACCGGGCGACACGCAGCAGCAACGAAGGATCGAGGAGCCGGGCCGGGGGATCGATCAGGTTGGTGACGCGCCGGAACGCCGCGCTGAGCACCGGGTCGGAGTGTGCGGCACGTTGGTAGCGGCCGAGGTAGGGGCCGGTGAGCCGGGTCAGCAGGGTGCGGTTGCCACCGACCTCGGGAAAGCGCAGGTCGCCGCCGGTCGCCACGGCCCACGGCGTGTCGATGAGCCGGGCCGCGCCGCGGAAGAAGCGATGGGCGAGTGCGCTGGGCGGCCCCGCGCGGAGCAGGTCACGCAGTGACAGCGCCTCCAGCGCCGCGACGGTCATTCCCTGGGCGTA
Organism: Catenuloplanes niger; assembly: GCF_031458255.1. Taxonomy (NCBI): domain Bacteria; kingdom Bacillati; phylum Actinomycetota; class Actinomycetes; order Micromonosporales; family Micromonosporaceae; genus Catenuloplanes; species Catenuloplanes niger. Next base: position 1,028,939 of record NZ_JAVDYC010000001.1, on the reverse strand, counting down.
GATCGGGTTGACGGAGCACAGCGCGTCGCCGGTCACCAGATATCCCTCGGGGAAGCGGCGCGCTCGCTCGTAGCGCCGGCGGACACTGGCCGGGAAACGCATCCGTACCGGCTCGTCGACCGGCTCACCGTGACGCAGTACGGCGGCGAGGGCCGGGTCCGGTAGCGTGCCGGCGATCGTGAGCATCTCGGCGGGGTCCGCGGGCAGGGCGGCGTCGAGCATGGCCTGCAGGCCGAGCACGATGCGGTCGGCGTCCTCACGGCCGACGGCACCGCCGTAGGGCCGGCCGGGGTGAGACGGGACGATGACGCCGAGCGGAGCGTCCAGCAGCGCCGGATCGTACCGGTAGCGCCGGGACACGTACGTCATACCGATGTGCACGGTCTCCACCGGCGGCGGACAGCCGTGTTCGGCCAGCCACCGCATGCTCTGGCCGCCACGGCCGCCCGCGTCCACCACGATGCTCGCGGGCAGGACCTCACCGCCGGCGCGTACGCCCGTGATCCGATGACCACCGGCCGACGCGGTCAGACCGGACACCGCCCGGTCGGGGACGATGTGGATCCGCGGGTGAGCGGACACCCGGGCGCGGGTCAGGTGCTCCAGCAGCACGCGGCTGACGGCACCGGTGGTACGGCCGGCCGATGATCACGGCGTGGTCGGTGTCCATCCGCACAGCAGGTCAGCCCGAGGTCGACAACGCATCGACGACAGGTCAGCGGCCGGAGCGTCGGGGCACCCGCGCCTCGACGCCGTATCCGGTCGGTGCAATTGCGTGTACGTATATCTCCACCGTCCGTGCCGACCCGGCCGGCGGTCGACCGAATGACGTCGGGTTGACGCGTTCGCCTATGCCGCCCCTACCTGTTGTTGACGTCCGGGATATCGGATCGCATATGGGTCTTCTGCCGAAGGTCCATAGATGACATTCCTGGCCGAAACATGCCTTCACCAGGCCGGACTCAATGAGGGAAGATGCCCGGAAATCGCCAGTCAGCCTCGACCGGCTGCTCCGCCGTGGACGAATACGTGCTCATTGGAACGGGCCTGTTGCTCGTCGCGTTCGCGTATGTGACGTCGAACCACTATCTGCAGATAGAATGGAATACCGGCGTGCCGGTCCCGGTGCTGTGGGGCCCGCTCGGGCTGGCAGCCGGGGTCGCCGGCGTACCGCTGCTGTTCGCCGGCGCCGGGTTGTCCGCCGGTCGCGCACCGCACAGGTCCTGGCCGGTCCTGCTGCTGCGGGTCGGCGCGCCCTGTCTGGCACTCCACACGGTGGCGGTCGTCGGCACGGCCTGGGTGCTGCGCCGGTTCAGTTCGTCGTTCGCTCCCGTGGCGCTCTACGAACCGGCGGAGATCCGTGCCGCCCTGCTGCTGCCTCCGCCGGAGCTCGCCGTGCCGTACACCCTGGCGGTGGCGGCGGTGGTGGGGCGGCTGACGTCGGGGCTGCCGAGGAACGTCGTCATCGTGGCCGCGGCGGTGCTCGCGGTGACCTGCGCCGCCTTCGCGCCGCAGAGCGTCGGCTCCGTCGCGGCCGCGGTGCTGTATTTCGTGCTCGGCCGGCGGATCCTCACCGCGGGCCCTCACCTCGGCTGGGCCGTGCCGGCCGGCGGCGCCGCCGTCTCGCTCGCGGTGCTCGTGCTGGCCGGCCCGCCGATCGCGCCGTTGCTGACGTTGCTCGCCGGTCTCGCGGCGATTCCGCCCGGGGTGTTGTGCGTGCGCGCGATGCGATCGTGGAATCCGTTGCGGGCGATCGGCACGGTGCCGGTCGTCGCGGGCGCCGCGCTGGTGCCCGCGATGGCGATCGTCAATCACGTGGCGCTGCCGCGGCTCTCGCTGACCTCCGGTGGCGTGCAGGCGCTGCTGGCGATGGCCGGGCCGATCCTGTTGTCCCTCGGGTTCGTGGCCGGTGCCATGCTGATCCAGCGAGCGACGACCCTGACGGGACGGACGGCGTGAGGCGGCGCCTGACCGCGGCGCTGCTGGCCGGGCTGCTTCCCGTCACCGCCTGCGCCCTGACCGGCAGCTCGGACGCGACGTGGCATCCGGCCGGAGAGCTCACGCTGGTCTTCGGCGGTGACGCGCACTTCCACGCGGAGGTCGCCGACCTGCTGGTCTCACCGGAGACGGTTCTCGCGCCGGTACATCCGCTGCTGCAGGGTGCCGACCTGGCCCTGATCAACCTGGAGACGCCGCTCACCACGAGGGGGGAGCGCCAGGACAAGAACTACGTGTTCCGCGCGGATCCGGTCGCGGCCACGTCGCTGCGGGCGGCCGGGATCGACGTGGTGTCCCTGGCGAACAACCACACGTACGACTGGGGACCGGATGGCCTGACCGACACGATCGACGCGGTGAGCGCGCAGGGCGTGGGCACCACCGGCGCGGGCCGAAATGTCGAGGAGGCGTACACGCCGTGGCGGGTCACGGTTCGTGGCGTGCGCGTCGCGGTCTTCGGGTTCGACCAGATCGACGAGCTGCACGGCCGGGCGGCCGCGACCACGGACCGTCCCGGGACGGCGATGGCGACGGACGTGCCCCGGGCCGTCGCGGCGGTGTCGAGAGCGCGCGGCGACAGCGATCTGGTGGTGGTCATGCCGCACTGGGGCGTGGAGGGCAACCCGTGCCCCACCCCGGTGCAGAAGGACTTCGCCGCGCGGATGATCGAGGCGGGTGCGGACGTCGTCGTCGGCGCGCACGCCCACGTACTGCAGGGCGCGGGCCGGTCCGATGACGCCTACGTCGCGTACGGCCTGGGAAACCTGCTCTTCTACTACCACCCGCTGTACCAGCCGTTCAGCTCCCGCTCCGGGCTGCTGCGGTTGACCGTGCACCGGCGCCAGGTGACGAACGCGGAGTTCCTTCCGCTGCGCATCACCCGGACCGGTCAGCCGGAACCGGTCGCCGGATGGCAGGCCGGAGTCGCGGCCGACAACTTCCACGCCCTCCGCCGGTGCGCGGGGCTGGGCTGAGCCGTGGGCGGGAGAGCCACCACCGTGACGGCGGGCGCCGACAAGGAGATCGAGACGGACGGCAGGCGACGGCCGGGTGCGAATGCGGACGCGTGGCTGGAGGACCTGCATGCCGTACACGCGGATCCGCTGTTCTGGTTCCTGCTCAAGCTCGCGAAGGGGGAACGGCAGCTGGCCGAGGACCAGTTGCAGGAGACGATGCTGCGGGCGTGGCGGAACATGGACGACGTCCCGGAGGGCCGGGAGAGCCAGCGGCGATGGCTGTTCACGGTGGCCCGGCGGGTCGCGATCGACGCGGCACGTGCGCGGGCGTCCCGGCTGACGGAGGTCGGCACGATGGATCTGACCTGGATCCCGGACGAGGTCGACCCCACCGAGGCGGTCGTGGCGGGTGAGACGGTCCGCGCGGCCCTGCCGAGGATCAGTGCCGAGCACCGCACGATCCTGGTCGCGCTCTACATCGACGGCCTGACCATCGGGGAGGTCGCGGCCGGACTCGGGATCGCGGAGGGCACGGTCAAGTCGCGTGCGCATTACGGCCTGCGGGCGCTGCGTGCCGCCATCGGCACGGTGGAGGCCGAATGAGCCGTCGACGGCCGGTCGCGGGCGGGACGGCGACCTGGAGTCGGACCTGCGCCACAACCGTCACCCGGCGGTACGGGTGCTGTCCGCGGAGGGCATGACTCGTCGTCGTAGGGGCCCGGTAGCCCTGACGGGCGTTTCCTGAGCAAAGACCGGCGCCCGCCGTACCCCTGGTGGATCGTCTGGATCATGCGAATCAGGAACGCGCTCGTCGTCGTGGGGATGCTCGCCGGTGTCGCCGCCGCCGTGCCGGCACAGGCGGCGGCGACACCGGGGGGCTGGCCGCAGACCGGCTACGGCCCCGGGCACACCGGGTACAACCCGTCCGAGTCGGTGATCAACGCGCGCAGCGTCGGCGGGCTCACGAACCGCTGGACCGTGCGGGCGTCGCTGTATCCGGAGGGGTGCGAGCCGGTGCCGGAGCCCCCGCTCGTGTGGGACGGGCGGATGTTCCTCCTCGATTCCGGGTCGATCTCCGGATATGACGTCGTCAGCGGCAAGAAGCTCTGGACGTACGAGGCCACGTACTTCGACGGGTTCGGCATGGCGGTGTCCGGCGGGCTGGTGCTGGGGACCGAGCGCAACTGCTTCTCGAACAGCAACTACGACACCAACGTGGTCGCGATCGACCCGCGGACCGGCAAGGAGGTCTGGCACCAGCTGCAGGGCTACAGCATCGAGACGTCGGTCGCGGACGCCGGCGTCTTCGTGGTCTCCGGGTACTGCGGGGTCTGCGACGACGAGGAGCACGGCGTCACCGCGTTCCGCGTGTCCGACGGCAAGCCCCTGTGGAGGCAGGTCAGCCGGGCGCTCGCCGGCCCGGTCGCCGCGAACGGCAAGATCGTGCTGCGGGATCCGCGCAACCATCGCATCGAGGTCGTCGACATCCGGACCGGTGACCCGCTGGTCGGCGGCGTGGAACGCCGGGTGGCCGCCGCCAGCCCGGCCGGGGACCGGTTCTACCTGTTCGACACCGCCGGGATCGCCGCCGTCGACGCGTCGACGCTGACGGTCAGGTGGACGGTGGCGAGGGAGTCCGGTGACCTCATCACCGACGGGAGACGGGTCTTCGTCGCGTCCGCCAACCGCATCAACGCCTACGACGCGAACACCGGCAGGTTGAGCTGGACGAGGGCGCTCGCCGATCCCAGCCACCTCATCCGCGCCGGCGGTCTCCTCTACGCGCTCTCCGGCCGGAAACTGGTGATCCTCGCTCCGGCCACCGGCCGCTCGGTCGTCTCGGCGGCCGCCTACGGCACCGTGACCGACCAGGTGGTGGTGACCGGCGGCCGCCTCTTCACCACGAACGGCGCCACGGTGCGCGCCTACACACCCTGACGGTCCGGGCCGGGACCACGCCGTAGGCGTGGCCCGGCTCAGCTTCCGGCCATGGTGATGACCAGTTTGCCGCGCTTCGGGTGCTTGTCGCGCTCCAGTTCGGTCAGGGCGAGAATCGCCTCGGACAACGGGACCGTACGGGCGACGGGCAGGCGCAGGGTCCTGGCCATCTCCTCCAGGTCGGCGGTCACCGGCCGGCCCATCATCGCCCGGAACGGCCCGGGCAGGGCGCTCCGGATCATTTTGGCCGGGGTCGGGACGATGTCGAGGATGGTGCCGCCGGGCTTCAGCAGCGTTCGGGCCGTGGCGAGGGGAAGCATGCCGGGTGTGTCGAAGACGAGATCGAACCGTGCGGCGAGGGCGGCCGGGTCGAAGCCGAAACCGACCACCGGGTCGACGCCGAGCGCGCGGGCCTCGTCGGTCGCGGTGTCCCGGCAGCTGCCGGCGACCGAGGCTCCCCGCGCCCGGGCGAACTGGACGGCGGCCCGGCCCACCCCGCCCAGGCACCCGTTGACGAAGACCGCCTGCCCGGGACGGACGTCCACCGTGGCCTGGTAGGCGGTCACGCCCACGGTCGGCAGCGCGGCGGCCTGCTCGTACGAGAGGTCCACGGGTTTGAGCACGACCGCCTTCTCCGACGCCGTCACCACGTCGGCGAACGCCCCGGCCCGGCGGAACCGGGCCGCGCCGAGTACCGCGTCACCGGCCTTCAGGCGGGTGACGCCGGCACCGACCGCCTGCACGACTCCGGCGAAGTCGTGGCCCATCGCGCGGGGGAAGGAGCGACCGGTCATCAGCTTCATCTCGCCGTTGCGCATCTTCCAGTCCAGCGCGTTGGAAGCCGCCGCCCGGACGCGGACCAGCACCTCGTCCGGACCCGGCCGGGGTGGCGTGAACTCCGCGAGCCGCATCACCTCCGGGCCGCCGTAGCGGTCGTACTGAAGGCGCTTCACGAGGCGTACTCGCTGGAGATCTCGGTGGCGTAGTTCTTCCACAGCGGTGCCATGGTCTCGGCGTTGACCGGCTGCCCGGAATCGATCATGGCCTTGAAGTCGCGGAAGTACTGCACGTACAGGTCCGGCGTGAACGTGTTCAGCATGACCGCGTTCTCGTCGCCGACGTTGGCGAACGTGTGCGGCGCCCCGGTCGGCACGATGACCCAGGTGCCCGGTCCGGCGTCGTACTGCTCCTCGCCGACGGTGAACCGGAACGTGCCCGCCAGCACGTAGAAGCCCTCGTCGTGCTGGGCGTGGCGGTGCTGCAACGGGCTCGGTGTGCCCGGCGGAATGGTGACCTCGGCGAACCCCAGCCGGTGGTCGGTGTGCTCGCCGCTCTCCAGGATCCGGATCCGCTGCGCCCCGCTGCCGAGGATCTCGCCCTCACCTGGGCGGACGATGTTCACCTTCGCCATGATTCTCCCATCGCTACTGCCTGCCTTGGTGACCACCATCCTGTTCCGGGCCGGCCGTGCGCGTCCTGGTCGTCCGCGCACGGTTGCTGGTCACCAGTGCGCGGGCGTTGTAGCCGTACGTCGTCTTGAAAAGCTTGCTGAAATGGGTGGGATCGGCGAACCCCCACCGGGCGGCCACGGCGGTGACCGTACGTTCGCCGCCGGCCAGCTCCGCCCGGCAGCGCTCCAGGCGGCGGCGCCGGATCAGGGCCGCGACGGTGAACGGCTGATCCTCGAACAGCTTGTGCAGCCGGCGTACGGAGATGTGGTGGGCGGCGGCGATGCCGGGCGGGGACAGGCCGGGATCGGCCAGCCGTGCCTCGATGTAGCCGGCGATCCGGTTCCGCAGCCTCTCGTCCGGCGCGGGTTGCTCGTCGCCCAGCCGGGCCTCCAACGCGACCGCGATCAGCTCGACGACGGCCGCCGCCGACCGCAGCGCCTCCGCCTCGCGGAACCCGCCCGCCGTCCGCGCCGACTCCCGGGCCAGCACGGAGACGAGAGCGCCGGGACCGTGACTGCCGTCGATGCGTACGCCGATGAGCCGGTCGAGCTGCGCGGGCCGTATCCGAAGCTCGCGGCGCGGCACCAGGATGGTGACGTGCGCCGAGGCGGTGCTCTCGAACCGGAACGTACGCGTGGGATCGAGCAGCACCAGGTCGGCCGGCCCGAGGTCGGCGTCGCCGCGCCCCTGCGCGATCCGCGTCCGGCCCCGGGCCATCACCTTGACCGCCAGGTTCTCGCCGTCGGAGGCGTCGCGCTCCCGCCCGACACAGGCGCTCTCGGGCGTGTCGAGGGAGACCAGCCGCAACGGCCCGAGGTCACGGGTGGCGACCCGGCCCCGGAAGCCGGCCCCGGCCAGCTTGTTGACCATCGGCGGAAACCCGCTCGCGGCCAGCTCGTCCTGGAACGTCTCAAGGTTTCCGGGCACGGGCCAACCATAACGCCGTCAGCGCGGTGGGACCTGGTCGGCGTCGATCTGCTCGTCGAGGTGGCGTAGTGACTCGCGGACGGCGGAGGCGCTCGGGTGGTCGAGCGCGGTGAACAGCTGTTCGGCCTCCGTCCACGCGGTCCGCGCGGCCGCGGGCTGGCCGGCTGCCCGGTGCGTGTCGCCGAGGTGGACGAGCAGTTCGGCGACGAAGTAGTCGTGCTGGAGGGTGCGGGCCAGCGTGATGCCCTGCCGGTAGCAGTCGATGGCCTCGGTGTGGTGGCCGAGATGGTGGTGGGCGTACCCGAGGCTGTCCCAGGTGCTGGTGGCGCCGTGCAGGTCGCCGTCGGCCTCGAAGATGTCGAGCGCCTGGCGGCAGTGCGTCAGGGTGTCCGCGAACTCGCCGAGCATCGCGTGGTACCAGCCGATCGCGTTCAGGGCCTCGGCCTGGCCGGCCCGGTCGTCGGTGCCGGCGAACAGGGCCAGGGCCTGCTTGGCGTGCGCGAGCGCGGGTGCGGGCTCCTTGCGCTGACCCCACAGGTACGCGAGGTGGTGCTGCGTGCGGGCCTGGCCGATCCGGTCGCCCAGCGTGGTGAACAGGTCCAGCGCGTGGCCGAGATTGTCGTTGGCCTCGGTCCAGCGGCCGAGTTTGATGTCGGCCTGGGACAGGTTGCGATGCGCGTAGGCGCGGGCCGGCAGTTCGCCGAGGCGGGCGGCGCACTCGATGGCGGTCTGCCACGACTCGACCTGGTCGTGCAGATGGCCCTTCCGGGAGGAGTAGGTGTCCAGTGCCCAGGCGAGTTGCCAGGCGAGCCGGTCGAGCCCGGTCGCGGCGGCGTGCCGGAGCGCGGCGAGCAGCACCGCGTGGTGCTCGCCGAACCAGGTCATCGCGGCGGTGAGGTCCGCGAACCGCCTCGGGGACGCGCCGGCGGCCGGTTCGCCGAGGGGCAGGAGAATGGGTTCGCGGGGCGGGTTGAGCAGGCGATCGGCCGCGTACGCGGAGTGCGTGTAGTGGTCGAGCAGGCGGACGGTGGCCGACCGGCGGACGTCCTCGCCGTCGTCGCGGCGGGCGAGTTCGGCGGCGTACTCGCGCAGCAGGTCGTGCAGTGTGTAGCGACCGGGCGCGTACTCGGTCACCAGGCTGGCCCGGGTCAGTTCCCGCAGCGGTACGCGGAGGTCGCGCTCGGGCACCCCGGCCAGGCCGCTCAGCGCGGGCGCGTCGATGTCGGGCCCGACGGCCAGCCCGAACAACCGGAACAGCCGGGCCGCGGGTTCGCTCAGGGCGGCGTACGACCAGGAGAGAACGGCCCGGACGTCACCGGCCGGATCGCCCACCTCCAACGCGTTCAGCCGGTCACTGGCCTCGTCGAGCTCGGCCGCGAGCGCGCTCAGCGGAAAGTTCGACTGCCGGGTGCGGGCCACGGCGATGCTCAGCGCCAGCGGCAGCCGGGCACAGGCCGTGATGACCTGGTCGAGGGCGTCGCGCTGCGCGACGACCGCCGGGCCGAGCCGGTTGGTCAGCAGCTCCTCGGCCTCCACTCTGGACAGCAGGTCGAGGGGTACGGAGGACGCGCCGTCGGCCAGCAGACCGGTGAGCTGAGCCCGGCTGGTCACCACGACGACGACCGTGGCGGTGCCCGGCAGCAGCGGCCGGACCTGCTCGACGTCGCGGGCGTTGTCCAGCACGACGAGCAGCCGCCGGCCGGCCACCACGCTGCGGTACAGCGCCGCCTGCGCGTCGAGCGTGGCCGGCACCCGCTCGGGTGCGACACCGAGCGCGTCGAGCAGCCCGCGGAGCGCCTCCTGCGGGGAGACGACCTGTCCGGTGGGGCCGAAACCGCGCAGGCTCACGAAGATCTGCCCGTCCGGGAACCGCGACCGCACCGCGTGGGACCAGTGCACGGCCAACGCGGTCTTGCCCACGCCGGCCGTGCCGGACACCACCGCGACGGCCATCGCGGTCTCGGTGAGCAGGTTGTCCAGCGTGTGCATGGGCAGGGTGCGGCCGGCGAAGCCCGGAACGTCGGCCGGCAACTGCGCCGGCGTCCCGGCGGCCACCTCGACGGTTTCCCGCGGCTCCACCGGTTCACCGCGCAGGACGGCCTGGTGCAGTCGCTGCAGCGTGGCGCTCGGGTCGACGCCCAGCTCGTCGGCGAGCCGGCCGCGGAACTCGGCGTAGTAGGCCAGCGCGTCGGCGGGCCGCCCGGCCGCGACGTACGCCCGGATCAGCACGTCGGCCAGCGGCTCGGTCAGCGGGTGTTCGGCCGCGAGCTCGGCCAGCGGTCCGAGGGCCTCGAGCGGGTTGCCGGCGCGCAGCTCGGCCAGGCCCCACGCCACCGTGGCGGCGAGGTACCGCTCCCCGTACGTGTACCGGAGGCGCTCCACCCACTGCCCGGTCAACCCCTCCAGCGGTATGCCTCGCCACCAGGAGCGGGTCGTGCGCAGCAGGGTCAGCGCCTCGGCCGGCCCGGCGTCGCGGGCGCGCCGGACGTGGTCGGTGAACCGGTGGACGTCGACCCGGTCGGGCGCGATGTCGAGGACGTAGCCGCTGGAGCGCCGGACCAGCCGGGCCGGTGGCGCGCCCGCGTCGGAGGCCAGTAGTCGCCGCAGGTGGGTGATGTGCACCTGCAGCACCCGTGCGGCCTTCGGCGGCGGTTCGTCCCACACCCGCGCGGCCAGCGTCTCGATGGTGACCGGTCGTCCCGCGTCGACCGCCAGGGCCGCCAGCGTGTGCCGTCGCTGCGGTGGACCGAGTGCAGCCGACCGGCCGTCCGCCCAGATCTCCACCGGACCCAGCAGGCGGACCTCCACCGCGGCCTCCCGTCCTCGTCCGCCGCCGGGCCACCGCGGGCCGGACGACAACTTTTCGTTAACCGTACGGGACCACACTCGGTGTCGCGCTGATCGAGCCTTCCAGCGACGACGGTGGACGGGCCGGGACATGGTGAACGGGGGTGTCCCGGCCCGCTCCTCGCCGGTCAGTCGAGTGGGAGCTCCATCGTGTAGAAGCTCGGCTGGGCCTCCCGGTACTGCCCGCTCTTCGGCACCGCCGGGAGGGTGTCCGTGGCCTGGCCCAGGCCACGGAACTGGAACGGCCTCGTGGTCTGACCCTTGGCCCGCAGGTTGACGGTGAAGTAGGCGATCGAGCCGTCGCCGTACAGCTCGGCGCCGAACGTGGCCGTGCGGGCCTCCGGGGTGTCGAACCGTTCCGGCACGATCGCGGTCAGGTCCACCGTGCCGGAGATCCGGCTGGGGGTCTGCTGTTGCGCGGTCAGGATCGCGGCGGCGACCTCGTCCGGCGTGACCGCCAGCTGGTCGGTGCCGGTCGTGATGCGTGCGGGGCGCTCCGGTCCGGTCCGTACCCACGTGCTGATCTGGCGGTCCTCCGGCACCGTGCCGGGCGGCAGCTGGCTCACGTCGAGCCGGGAGAACACGTCCTCACCGACCCGGTAGGTCTGGAACGCCATGGCCCGGTCGTCGTCGGTGACCGTGATGGACAGTGTCGTGAACGTGGCGTCCGCGGCGTGGTCCCGCTGGACCCGCACGACGGCGCCCAGCTGCTCGTAGGTGATCGTGTACATCGGGGTACCGCTGGTCAGTGGCGCGAACGCGGCGACCACGGCCGCCTTGGCGTCGGCCGTGGGGGAGGGCGACGGGGCGGTGCGCTCGGCGGCTTCGCCGGCGCACCCGGCGAGCGTGAACGACACCGCGAGCGCGGCGATGGACTTACGCATGAGGATTCACACCCGGGGAGAGGGGAGACGGCGCGTCCGGCGGGAGCGCGCGCAAGATCGTAACGGACGCACGTACGCTCTCGCCGTCGGTTTCCGCGGCGGTTCGCCCGGGCGCGGGCTTCCGGTCCGCGACACCGGTGGTGGGCGTGGCCGGTCGTCGCCCCGAGGTCAGGTGCGCAGCGTGCGGCCGGGGGCGGTGCCGTAGGCGGCGCGGTAGTCGATGGCGAACCGTCCCGGGTGGGTGAAGCCCCAGCGGGCGGCGACGGCGGCGACGGTGAGGCCGGTGGTCGGGTCGCCGGCCACCAGGTCGGCGTGCGCGCGGGCGAGACGGACCCGGCGTACGTACCGCATGGGTGTGGTGTCGTGGTGGCGGCGGAACCCGGCCTGCAGGGCCCGGCGGGTCACGCCGGCCGCGGCGGCGAGATCGTCGATGGTCAGCGGCCGGTCGGCGTGGCTGTCGGCGTAGGCCATGGCGCGGCGCACGGCGCGTGGGGTGACGGCGTCGTCGTGCGGCCGATACGCGTCGAGGCTGGTGTTGGGGAACACCGCCAGCGCGGTGGCTGCCAGCAGGTGGCGGGCCTGCTCGGCGATCAGGGTGTTGCCCTGCAGCGCCGGATCGGACAACACCGTGTCGCGTACGTACGACACGGTGTGCACCCAGTGCCGGGCGAGGCGGGCCGACATCGGCAGGAAGCCGTCGAAGCGCAGGTCGGCGGGCCGCATGCCGGTGCGGGCCGCCGCGACGTCCTCGAGCAGGCCGCGGGGCAGCCGGACGGCGACGACGTCGACGTCGACGTCGACGAAGTCGAACTCCTCGCTGTCATCCGGCAGGACCAGCCGGACACCGCCCGGCCCGGTGCGCGAGCGCAGGCTCCCGGTCAAGAAGCGGCCGGGAGCCCCGGCCCGGCCGCCGATCCCGGCCGGGTCTACGTACCGTCCGCGTGCGCGGTGGTCGCCAACGGCTCCGCGGCCGGCAGCGTCAGATGAATCCGGGTGCCGCCGCCCGGGTTGTCGTCGATGGCGATGCTTCCGCCGTGCCGGTCGACGATCCGCCAGCAGATGGCCAGCCCGAGGCCGGTGCCGGTATAGGGCTGTTCGGGGTGCGCGCGGTGGAACGAGGTGAAGACGCTGTGGCGTTGCTCAGCGGGAATGCCGATGCCGCGGTCCGCGACGCAGATGGTCGCCCACTCGTCCGTGGACTTCTCGGTGGTGATCGAGATTTCGGCGGGCTGCTGTGCGCGGGTGTACTTGAGGGCGTTGCCGATGAGGTTGTCCAGCACCTGGCGGATCATCGGCGCGTCGGCGCGCAGGACCGGTAGCGCGCCGGTGGTGATGCTGGGCAGCGGCGGCGAGGTCTCGCTGGGGCGGGCCGCGTGCAGGTGGGCCGTGCGCTCACTGACGATGTCGTCGACCATGGGCTGCAGGTCGACCGGTACGGGGCGGATGGGCGCGTCGCGGGCGGTGGCGTAGGCGAGCAGGTCGTCGATGAGCTGGCCCATCCGCCGGGTGCCGCTCTCGATGCGGGCCACGGTGGGTCTGAGCACGTCCGGGTCGATCTCGGTGCCGGCGTCGAGGTCGTGCGTGAGGACGTCGGCGAACCCGGCGACGGCGGCCAGCGGTGCGCGCAGGTCGTGCGCCACGATGCCGGCGAAGGCGGTCAGTTCCGCCTCGCGGGCGCGCAGCGTACTGACGTCGTAGCCGGTGACGACCGCGCCGATCAGGTGACCCGCGTCGTCGCGCATGGGACGGGCGTCGACCATGACCGCCTTGTGGGATCCGTCGGGCTCCTCGAAGGTCATCTCCAGCCCCGCCACCGTCTGCCCGGTGAGCGCCCGGGCGAGGGGATGGTCCTCCGGCTGGACGTCGTTGCCGGTGTGGACCACGTGGGTGAGGTCCCGGATGTGGGCGGGGATGGGCTGGCGGGCGAGCCGGCGCGCCCTCTGGTTGACGCTGACGATCGCGCCGTCGGCGTCGCAGGTCATCACCGCGACGTCGATGACGTCGAGGACCTGGCGGACGTAGGCCTCCTGCCGGAGCAGGGTGTCGTGTGCGGTGCGCAGGCCGGCCTCGGCGCGGGCGGTCTCGTCCAGGCAGGCGTTCAGCGTCTGCGCCAGGAGTTTCACCTCGGGCGGGCCGACCACCGGCGCGCGTGCGGACCGGTCACCGTCGGCCAACCTGCCCAGGACGTCCTGGAGCGCGGAGAGCGGGGACAGCAACAGGCGCCGGGTGCGCTCCGACAGCCGTAGCGCGAGCACGACGGCCAGCAGCGCCAGCACGGCGAGACCGCCCTGGAGGATGCTGTTGGTGGTGCGCAGCTGATGTGCCGCCGCCTGCCGGCGTGCGGTGAACACGTCCTCGGTGCGGGTGTGCGCCTGCCGGTAGGCGTCGAACAGCGTTTTGCCGTGAGTGCTGACGCCGGGACGGGGCCCGGACGTGTCCGGTGGCGCCGCCGCCGCCGGCGCGGCGAACTGCGTGATCCACCGTTGCGCCGCCGCGTCCTCCTCGGCCAGGCGCTGTCGTGCGGCGGCGTCGCCGGTGTAGGCGGCCGCGGTCCGCAGCGCCTCCGGATAGCGTGCGACGCCGGCGGTGTACGGCTGGAGGAAATCCCGGTTCGCGGTGAGCTGGTAACCGCGGATGCCCGTCTCCGCGTTGATCATCGATTGCAGCATGACCTGGTGGGCGGTCTGCGCGACGTCGATGCGGGTGGTGCTGCTCTCGAATCGGGACACCAGGATCTGACCGCCGGCCAGCTGCATGATGCCCACCAGGACCAGCGTGGTCACGAGCCACGCGAACCGGCGGCGCAGTGAGGTCACTGTCGGCTCCATCGCCACCCCCGCGAGACCGATCGGTGCTTCCAATCTAAGACTCGCGGAGTGCGATTCGCGCCGGATTGCCAAGTTGGTGCCGCCGGCGGACGGCGTCGTGCGCTCTAACGCAGGTGTTCCACCGCCCAGCGGGCCAGCTCGTCGAGGGCCGGGCGGATCGCGGACCCGCGCTCGGTGAGCGCGTACCGCACGCGGATCGGGCGGTCGTCGATCACGGTACGCGTGGCGAGGCCGAGCGCGACGAGCTCCACGAGGCGCTCGTTGAGAATGCGGTCGTTGATGCCGGGAATGCTGCGTTTGAGGTCGCTGAAGTAGACCGGGCCCTGCATGAGCGTGCCCCAGACCACCCCGGTCCAGCGTTTCCCGAGCAGCGTCATCACCTGGGACAGCGGCTCGCTGAGGGTCTCGCACGGGCTCGCGTCGGTGTCGCGGACGGCGGCGAACAGTGGCGTGGGAACCGCGCTCGACTCCACGATCACCTCTCTTACGTAAGAGAAGCACTCTACCAAATGAAAGCTACGTACATTATGTCGCGACCGCGGCATGCCTGGTCACGTCGGATGTCCGGTTCGGTGACGCCGCCGGGCCGGTGGTCCTGCGTCGGCCGTGAGCCGGCCCGGGCCCCGTCCACGGCGGGCGTCGGCGCGTCCTCAGGGCTGCTGCGGCGTGGGCGGGGTGGGCTGCTCCAGGGCGTTCGGGTTGCCTTCGAGCCAGCTGACGTGCTGCGTGACGCCGGTGATCCGCCAGCCGTCCGGCGTGCGGACCAGTTCGTTGTCGTAGGAGCCGCGCATCAGGTAGAAGTCGCCGCCGGGCGCGTCCTTCTTGTAGTGCTGGGCGTACATGTACGAGTAGCAGGTCGCCCGGTCCGGGTCGGTCTCGTCGAAGACGACACGGTGGTTGGGGCTGATGTGCTGCCGGGCGGTCCAGCCGTCCAGCACGCCGGAGGCGAACCCGACGAACCGGTCGCGGGGAAAGTCGGCCGCGGGCAGCCCGGCTTCGGAGAAATCGATGTGGACCGGGTCGGTCATGGTCGCGGCGAACGCGGTCCAGTCGCCTTCGTCGATGGCGACGGCGTAGGCGACGACGAGGTCGATGATCGCGGTGCGGTCCTCGATCCGCTGGATCCTGGCTTCGAGGCTGTCGGTGCTCATGGTTTCTCCAGTCGTTGCCGGACCGGGTTCTTCCGCCGGTCCGCGAGATATCGATATGTGGCCGGTCCCTCGGTGTGCGCGGCCGGCACATTTGGAAGGTAAGCAGCAGACTGTTTCATTTGCTGCTTGTAAAAAGTAAGTTAGCTCGATCCGGAAGTCAACCGGGCATCCCGCGTCGCCGTTCGCCGCGGCAGGCCCCGGTCCGAGGGCGCGCGTCCGTGGTGGCCGGGGGGTGTTAGCTACGGCACTACTCCACTGTGATCGGTCCGAAGTTCACTTTCGGTCTATAGCCTGCATCCGATGCGTCACTCTGACCCATGGGAGACACGTGCACCGCTTACGTCCGCTACTCGCCTCAGCAGTGGTGATCTCACTTCTGACCGCCACCGCGGCGATACCCGCCCACGCCGCGGAGGTCGCACCCGCCGCGGTTCCCGAGGCCCCGGCCGCGGGGCAGTACCAGCCGCTCGTGTCGGCCCGGATCGAGTCGTTCTCCCTCGCCGCCGCCACCGGCACGACCTTCAGCCCGCTCGGTAAGGGCGGTGTCCCGGCGAGTGGCGTCGCCGCGGTCGCGTTCCAGCTGCACGCGCAGAGCACGGGCAACGGCCTGCTGCAGATCTACCCGAGTGGCACCACCCGGGCCGGCACGTCCACCGTGAACTTCGTGGCCGGCCAGCCGGCCGACAACGCCGTGATCTCCGGGCTGGGCGCCGACGGCCGGATCGCGGTCCACAACGGTGCCACCAGCGGTGCCGCGGCGACGGTGTCCGTCGACGTCATCGGCTACTACACCTCCGACGAGGCGACCACCACGCACTCGACGTTCGTGCCGCTGCACCCGGCGCGGCTCGTCCCGGCCGGCACCGCACTCAAGGCGTCGACGCCCACGCCGATCGCGCCGCTGGGCAAGGGCGGGATCCCGAGCAGTGGGGTGACGGCGGTCGTGGCCGCGGTGTCCGTGCTGCCCGGCAACACGACCGCCGGTCAGATCGTCGCCTATCCGAGCGGCGCGCCGAAGCCGGTCACCTCCTGGGACCTGAAGTACCCGGGCAACACCGGTGCGCGCTACACCACCCAGATCACCGTGCCGATCGGTGCCGACGGCAGGTTCGTGCTGGAGTCGACCACCCCCACGACCGCCTGGGTCGAGGTGGCCGGCTACTTCCAGGACTCCTCCGGCGCGGCCGCCGGGTCGGTGTTCCGGCCGGTGACGCCCGCCCGGATCGGCGGCGAGCACATCGTCGCCGCGGACGAGGACCCGACCGCCGTGGTCACGTTCGCGGGGCAGGCCGGCGTGCCCGCGTCCGGCGCCTCCGCCGTGGTCTTCAACCTGACCGCGAACTCGGTCATCAAGGACGATCGCACGTACGAGGCCGGTGCCGTCAACGTGTACGCCGAAGGCGCCTCGCCGCCGGTGGCACGGCAGCTGTCGTACCAGGCGGACGCGCGCCGCTGGCCCACCCAGCAGGTCTCCCGGCTCGGCGCCGGCGGCCGGGTGGTGCTGCGCAACACGGGCGTCGGCACCGTACGGCTGCTGGCCGACGTGCTCGGCTACTACGTGCCCGTAACGACGCGGCTGAGCGGGCTGCCGTGGAACTCCGGCGCCGGCGTGCAGCCGATGGACCAGGGTTTCATCGACGTCTTCGCCACCGAGCGGGGCGCGCCCGTCGACAACGTGGTGCTGTTCCCGCCGCGGCAGCACTGGGACTGGATGCTCGACTACAAGCTCTGGGAGCGAAGCCTGCCGGACGGCTTCGACAAGGAGCGGCAGGACCTGGTCATGACGGTGCCGCTGTGGGCGGAGGACCGGACCCTGGAGACCTTCGGTACGCAGGCGGAGTGGGAACTGCTCGCCACCCGGATGGCGGCCATCGACCCGGACACGTACGTACGGCTCGGCTGGGAGATGAACCTGCCCAGCTCGTACTGGGCGCTCACCGACGACAACCGGGTGGAGTGGCAGGCCGCGTTCATCCAGGCCGTGCAGTGGATGAAGGGTGTCGCGCCGGGGCTGCGCATCGTCTGGAACCCCAACAAGGGCGACGACCACCAGACCTGCCCGAACGACCCGGACTGTGCCCGCGACGCGTTCCAGGTCGTGAAGGACTACGTCGACGTGTACGCGATCGACTCCTACGACTCGTACCCGGCGGCCGACACGCCCGCCGGCCGCGCCACCCACCTCGACGGCGAAGGCTACCTGAACAAGTCGCTGCAGTACGCCGTCGCCAACGGCAAGAAGTTCGCCGTACCGGAGTGGGGCATCTCCTGCAAGGTCTCGCTCTACCCGGAGCCGGACCGCGACTGTGACTGGGCGGGCAACGCGGGCGGCGACAACCCCGCCTACATCGAGCTCTACCAGGACTTCTTCGCGGCCAACGCGGGAGACCTGGCGTTCGAGTCCTACTTCGACGAGCCGGCCCTCTACATCCAGTCGTCGCTGATCCAGTCGCCGCTGGGTCCGAAGGCGCCGGCCGCCTACCGGGCCGGTATCGCGGCGAACCAGCAGTAGCCCACCGGGTGTCACCGGGCGCCGGGGTCAACCGACTCCGGCGCCCGGCGCGGTGGGCCGTGGCGTCACCGCGGCTCGCTGGTCCCCACGATGATGCCCCGGCCCAGGGTGTGCGGGATCATCGCGATGTTCAGCAACGCCCGGCTCGCGTCGTGGGGCACCTCCAGCGAGTCGACGGCGAGGGCGGTGACGCAGATGAACATCCGGTGCGTGCCGGTGCCGGCCGGTGGCTTGGCCCCGGTGTAACCGGTGACGCCGAGGTCGTTGACCAGTGCGGTGCCGGCGCCGCCACCGTGCGGGATCCCGCTCAGGGTGGCCGGGACGTCCTTGACCGCCCAGTGCCACAGGCCGCCGGGGATCGGGGCGTCGGCGTCGAACGCGGTCACCACCAGGCTCCGCGTGCCGCCCGGCAGCGGACCCCAGGACAGCGCGGGCGACTCGTTCAGCGGCTGGTAGGCGGAGTCGGGCAGCGCTCCGCCGTGGGTGAAGTCCGTGCTGGTGACGGCGAACGCCGGTGCGGGGAAGGCCAGGGCGTACGGGTCGTAGGTCATGCGGTGCTCCTCGGGACAGAAGTGCAGCAGTGCTGTATTTCTCGGAAGACTACAGCATTGCTGTACGCTTGCCGGTGTGAGCGACCTGGAACTGGCCGAGGAGCTGCGCGCGGCGATCGGCGACTTCGTTCGCCGTGCCCGTGCCCACGACGAGATGCCGCCCGGTCAGGCTGCGGTGCTCGGCCACCTCGACCGCTCGGGGCCGCTGTCGATCGCCGACCTGGCCCGTCTCGAACAGGTCAAGCATCAGTCGATGGCCCGCACCGTCGGTTTGCTGACCGACCGCGACCTGGTCACCGCCGGCCGGCACGAAGCCGACCGCCGCCAGGTCGTACTGAGCCTTACCCCGGCCGGCGGTGCCGCGCTGGCGAGCGTCCGCCACGCCCGGGCCGCGGGGATGGCCCGAGCGATCCACGACCTGGACGACGCGGAACGGGAGATCGTCCGCCGCATCCCGGCCGTGCTCCGCAAACTCCAGCCCTGACGTGTCCACCCGGCCACCGTGCGCCGACCGCGCACCCGGCCGCCGCGTAGCCGCCATCACCCGGTCCGCGCGTCCGTGACCCGGCGCGGGTGGTCAGCGCGAGCGGTGCGCCCTGATGCTGGCCGGCGCGGTGCCGGAGCTCTTTCGGGCCAGCGCGGCCTCATCGGCGGTGAGTTGTACCGTGACCTCGCCGCGCACCGGACCGGAGCTGCCCCGCGGACGGCCCGGCCGTGTCAGGTTTTCCCGCCGGGGGAGCGGAGTGACCCTTACGGCCGGTACCAGATCTGGAACCGAACCTCGGACGGCGAGTCACGGCGATCGGCCGAGATCCGCAGGCGCGCCACACCACCGACGTCGGTGGTGACGGCAAGCCGCACGTCTTCCGGTGAGTCGTGCAGGACGAACTGTCCGTACGCTGACGAGATGTCGCCGTCGTACAACACGGGACCCTCAATGGCCACGTCGGGGTCGCCGTCCTCGTACACGTCGACCAGGACCGGGCCCACAACGGAAGGCTGCACGGCAACATAGACCGAGTCGGACGCGGCATGAACGGTATCGTTCCCCGAGTGCCCGTCATGGACAGCGCGCGATTGCACGTCTCGAAAGATCAACAGACCGTGCACGTTGAATGCGCAGAACGATCCGACGAAACCTTCCTCGACGCCCTCCGGAAGATCCGTTCCCGCCGGCACGACGCTCGACATGCCACCGCCCGCAGATCTGACTCAACAATGAGGCGGCTGATGCTATCAGCCGCGGCTCGGACTCCGCGGGCGTGACGACCGTGAGCGCTGCCGTTCAGGTGCCCACCTCCGGTCGCCGTGTCCGAAGTGGGGCCTGGTCATGATCCATGTTGCGGCGGTCGCCGGGGACGTTGTCGCACGGGACGCACCCGAGATCGATTCGCTGATCTCATGTGCCGTTGCCGGCAGGTGGCCGTACGGTGCGTCCTTTCTCGTGGGTAGTGTCTGTCACTTCACGGTGCTGGAGCGGGCGCCGGGTGCCGCGGAGTACGTGCGCGACAACCACCTCACTGTCTCGGTCAACCCGGAGACCGGCTACGGCGCGCTGATGTGGTGTGTCAGTGACCGGGTGGCCGCGGAACGGGGTGGCGTCTTCGGCCGGGTATGGCTTTCGGACAACCCGATCCCGCCGGATGCCGATCCTGAGGTCGTGGCGGATCCGGGCGACGGAATGCTGTTCGACCCCGGAAGCACCCTCCCGCTCTCCTCGGTCCGGGCCGCACTGGCGGAGTTCTGCCGGGTCCGCAGCGGGGAACGCCCGCAGGGCATCGCCTGGGTCCCCGGCGACCTGCGGGGCCGCCGGTCCGATCGTCGTCATGAGCGGCCGGTGACCGCGGCGGGCGACTACTCCAGCCCTTGGGTGTGAGCCCGGCCGGCCGGTGTCCCCACCCACCGCAGGCCGGTCAACGCGCGGTGCACGCGATCGTCACCGGACCGCGGCGGCGGCTGCCCACCGCGAAATGTCCGTGTCACGGTCGAGCGCCGGACGGGTGCGGACCGTCCGGCGTGGCGAGTGTGTGGATCTCGCGTTCCCAGAGCCAGTCGGTGATGTCCGCGACCGCCCTGTCGCGGTGCCGTCGGTAGGTGCTGAACGACAGGTGCAGTTCCGCCGCGACGCGTTCCTGGGACTTGGCCGGCGTCAGGAACGTGCGGTCGATCAGGTCGCCGTGGTCCGGGCGCAGCGCGCCGGCGGCGGTGCGCAGCAGGTCTCGTACGCCGTCGGCCGGGGTCTGGCCTTCATGGAGCCGGGCGCGCACGGTGCGTGAAGCCAGGAGCGGATTGTCGCGCAGCCGGTCCGGGGTATGCAGGTCGCGTAGGGCGCGGCGCACGGCCTCGGCGAACACCGGCCGGGACAGTGCGATGCCGTCGGCGGCGGGTCGCGGCGGGGCGCCCTGCTGGCGTTCCCGGGTCTGTCTGCGCCACGCGTCGACGCCGGCCCGGCGCCAGTCGTGGGCGAAGACCGGGTAGTGGGTGCCGCCGACGGTGAAGCCGGTGACCTGGGCGAAGGCGAAGCCGCCCGCCATCATCTCGGTCCACTCGTGGGCTTGCGCGTAGGCGCCGACCATCGTCCACGCGGTGTCGTCCAGGAGCATGTTGTCGAGGGTCTGGGCGGCGATGAACAGCGTCGACGACGGGCAGGGCCGCTGGCCGTGGTCGCGGTCGACGAAGAAGCGCCACGCGCGTATCTTCTCGCCGGGCTGTGCCGGGCTGTTGTGGTGCGCCCAGCGCCACATCGTGTCGGCGCCCGGGTCCGTACCGAGGTCGTGTTCGGTCAGTTCCAGGCAGGCGGCGTAGCCGGCCGGTTCGCCCGACGGCGTGCGGAAGACCCGGAAGGCGCCGGGCTGATGATCCAGCCAGTACGCGGCGAGCGCGGCCTGCTCCGCGCCCTGCCACGCGGAGGTCATGGCGACGATCGGCGCCGAGTCGTGTTCCCGCAGCCGGTCGGCCCTGACCCCGAGAACCGGCGGCGGGTGGTGGCAGGACGTGAACCGGGTACGCGCCGCGCCGAGCAGGATCCCCCGCTCCATCAGCGCGAAACGCTCGTCCTCGTCGACGGTGACGCGCAGCCGTTCGAGCTGCGCGGCGGCGAGCGTGGCGGCCATGGCGGTGTAGCCGTCCGGGTCGCGCCAGCGCAGGTCCGCGTCGAGGGCGTCGCGGACCACGTCGTGGGGGTGCAGGCCGTAGCGTCCCGCCTCGACGAAGGGCAGCGATCGCAGCCAGGCGAACAGCTCCGCGGCGTCGGTGCCGACCACCGAGCGCAGCAGGTCCTCGGTCGTGACCGGTGTGTGCGCGCAGACCTCCAGCGCGGTGCGGTGCCGTGGGGTGGGCACGGTGCCGACTACGCGGGTCAGCAGCTCGCCGACCAGGTCCGGCAGGTCGGCCAGGGTACGCGGCCGCGCGCCCCGCCGTACCGCGTCGACCAGCATCGACAGCGTGAGGGGATGCCCGTGGCTGATGTCCAGCAGCCGCGTGACGTGGTCGGGGGCGATGCCCTCGGCGCTCAGGTAGGCCCGGGCCGGCTCGGGTGGCAGGTTGCCGAGCGGCATGACCGTCGTCAAGCGGCGCCAGGCGGGATCGGCCGTCCACCCAGGCCCGGGCGCGTCGCGGCCGGCGAGCACCACGAGGCTGCCGGCGGGCAGCGAGGGCAGGTAGTCCTCGCGCATCCAGCCGTCGGGCCGGCCGAGACGCTCGTAATTGTCGATCAGCAGGACCGGCTGCCCACCCGGCTCGGGCGCCGGCAGCGGGTGCCGGGTGTCGGCGCGCAGGACCGCGCGGCCCTCGGCGGCCGCGTGGTGCGCGAACGCGTCCAGCAGCGCGCTCTTGCCCACGCCGCCGGCGCCGTGCACGAAGAGCACGCCGGGTGCGGCCAGCGCGGCCCGGAAGGTCTCGATCTGCTCGTCACGGCCCACGAACGACCGCTGCCGCTGTCCCCGCAGCAGGTCCGCGATCTGCGCCGTGGCCGCGCCCGTGGTGGACACCCGAGGACCAGGATCCGGACAGGCCGTGGCCTGTCCGCCGCTGCCGGACCGACGAAGGATCTCAGCCATGAGTCAACTCCCTCTCGCTCTCGGTGGCACCACCTTCGGCTGGACCAGTGACGAGGACACGTCCCACCGCGTCCTGGACATGTTCGTCGACGCCGGTGGCACGTTCGTCGACACCTCCGACAGCTACTCGTACTGGGCTCCCGGGCACACCGGCGGCGAATCGGAACACATCATCGGTTCCTGGCTCGCGCGCGGTGACCGCGACCGGATCGTGCTCGGCAGCAAGGTCGGTGACCGTCCCGGGTTGAGGGGCCTCGCCGCGGACAC
This sequence comes from Catenuloplanes niger, assembly GCF_031458255.1. NCBI lineage: Bacteria > Bacillati > Actinomycetota > Actinomycetes > Micromonosporales > Micromonosporaceae > Catenuloplanes > Catenuloplanes niger. The sequence goes on along the minus strand of NZ_JAVDYC010000001.1, from coordinate 1,006,571 downwards.
CGTCGCCGCCGCGATCGACGGGTCACTCCAGCGGCTTCGAACCGATCATATCGACCTCTACTGGGCGCACTTCGACGATCCCGGCACGCCGCTGGAGGACACGGCGGTGGCGTTCGACGGCCTGGTCCGCGCCGGGAAGGTGCGTCAGATCGGTCTGTCCAACTACACCGGCGAGCGGATCCGCGCGTGGGTCGAGTTCGCGCGCCGGGAGGGACTCGCCGTGCCCGTCGCGCTGCAGCCGCTCTACAACCTGGTCAGCCGCGAACCGTACGAGCGGGACGTGGCTCCGGTCGCCGCGGACCTCGGGCTCGCCGTCTATCCGTACCAGGCGCCGGCCTCGGGCCTGCTCACCGGCAAGTACGCCAGTGCCGCCGATCTGGAGGGCGGCGGCCAGCGGCGCTACATGGCGCGTGAGTTCCTCAACGACAACGACAGGGCCCTGGCCACCGTACGGGTGGTGCGGGAAATCGCGCGGGAGCGCGGCACCGTGGCGGCCACCGTCGCGATGTCCTGGCTGCGTGGGCGCCCGGGCGTGGCGGCTCCGATCGCGAGCGCCCGGACCGTCGCGCAGTTGCCGCCGATGCTGGCCTCCGCCACGTTCGAACTGACCGTGGAGGAGCGCGACCGGCTCGACCGGCCCGCGCCGGACTGACCGGGGCGGAGGCGCGAGCCTGGGATCGGGAGTCGGTGGAAGCGACGGCCGGCCCGGAGGAGCCTGTAGGGCGCATCCCCGGGCCGGTCGTTCCGCGCGGGGACGCGCCGTTCAGTGTTCCCCGAGGAGGATCGTCAAGGATGCGCACCGACCGTCGAACAACGACTCTGTGGTGGTTCATCGCCGCGCAGCTGGTGCTGGCGGTGGGCACCACGCTCGCCGGGTGGCCGCAGCCGATCCTGAACGTGGTGCTGCTCGTGGTGATCGTGGCGATGCACGCGCTGCGCCGCTACACGCTCGCCTCGTTCGCGGTCTTCGCGGGGATCACGTTCGTGGTGAGCAATGTCTACGAGAACCTCAGCATCGTGACCGGCTTCCCGTTCGGCGACTACTACTACTCGGACGCCCTCGGGCTCAAGCTGTTCCTGGTCCCGCTCGTGATCGCGCCCGCGTACTTCGCCACCGGATACTTCTCCTGGCAGATCGCGCATGTCCTGCTCGCCGTCCGGGACGCGCGGCCGCGTGGCCGGGACGTCGTCCTCGTACCGCTGATCGCCAGCTTCGTGATGGTGATGTGGGACCTCGTCATGGACCCGAACGCGGCGACCGCGGGTGGCTCGTGGATCTGGGAGGACGGTGGCGGCTACTTCGGCGTGCCGGTCTCCAACTTCGCCGGCTGGTTCCTGTGCGTCTACACGATCTTCCAGCTCTTCGCGTTCTACCTCGCCCGACGCGGTCCGGCCGCGATCCGGCCCGAGGCCGAGACCGTCGGTGACGCCTTCTGGTACCAGGCGATCGTGCCGTACGTCAGCGTCGCCCTGGTCCTGACGGCGCGCTTCCTCACCCGGGAGGACGGGATCGTGACCGACCCGGCCGGGCAGAACTGGCAGCTCGCCGATCTCGGTGAGACCACGATGCTGGTCTCCGTCTTCACCATGTACTTCGTGGCCCTGCTCAGCACGCTGCTGGTGGGCCGGTCACGGCGGGACCGCACGCCCGTCTGACCCGCGGTCCGCCGGGCGTCGCGGCGGGCTCGGCCGGGACGTGCGAGTCGCGGCCGTGGCACGCCCGACGCCTTATCCGGGGACTGACGATCCGTGGTAGCGCACCGGCGCGGGCGGCCACAGTGGACGAGCGCCCGATCGCTCGGTCGGTAACGGTGCACCTCGATCACCTGTCCACAGTCAGGAGTCATGCATGCCTGTCTCACCCCTCGGCCGCGAGATCGACCGCGTCGACGGCCGGTCGAAGGTCACCGGTGCGGCGCAGTACGCGGCGGACTATCCGGTCGCCGATGTCGCGTACGCGTACGTCGTCACCAGCACGATCGCGAAAGGCCGGATCCTGGCGATGGACACGGCGGCGGCGGTGGCCGCCCCCGGGGTCCGCGCGGTTTTCCACCCGGACCGGAACCTGGGCTTCAGGCCACCGCGGGCCGGCTCGCCGGCGCTGATGGTGGAGAACTATCTGCCCCTGCAGGACCGTGAGGTCCGGTACTACGGCCAGGCCGTCGCCATGGTCGTCGCCGAGACGTTCGAGCAGGCGCGGGACGCGGCGGCGCTGATCACCACGACCTACGAGTCCGCGCCCCCGCGGATCTCGCTGGAGGCGCACAGTCCCGGTGTGCAGCCGCCCCTGCCGCCCAACATGGGACCGGCGAACGTCACGGTGCTCGCGCCGGGCGTCGACTCGATCGACGCGGCCCTGGCCGCCAGCGACGTGCGGGTCGAGGCCACGTTCCACCAGCCCGTCCAGCACCACGTCGCGATGGAACCGCACGCGTCCGTCGCCCGGTGGAACGAGGCGAGGACCGAGGTGACCGTCTGGACCGGCTCGCAGTCCCCGATGATAGCCGCACAGCTGCTCGCGGACCGGCTGCACCTGCCGCTGGAGGCGGTCCGGGTCATCTGCACCTACACCGGCGGTGGCTTCGGCAGCCGGGTGCGGTCGTGGAACGACTCGATCCTCGCCGTCGGCGCCGCCTACCAGCTGGGCCGTCCGGTGAAAGTGGTGATGACCCGCGAGCAGGTGTTCACCATGGTCGGGCACCGAGGCCAGATCAACCACACCGTCCGCCTGGGCGCCTCCCGCGCCGGGGTGCTGCAGGCGGTCAGCCACGAGAGCGACGCCGAGCTGCCGGCGGTCGGTGGATGGCCGATGCTGCCCGCGACCGACACCACCGACACGCTCTACCGGACCCCCAACCTGCACGTCCGTCAGCGGTTCGTCACGCTCGACATGCCGCCGAGCTGGGCGATGCGGGGACCCAACGAGGCACCCGGCGCGTTCGCGCTGGAGACGCTGATGGACGAGATCGCGGTCCGGACCGGCGTCGACCCGGTCGAGGTGCGGCTGCGCAACTACGCCGCCGTCAGTCCCAGCACGGGTAAGACCTTCTCCAGCAAGCACCTGGAGGAGTGCTATCGCGTCGGCGCGCGGCGCTTCGGCTGGTCGGCCCGCCGGGCCGAGCCCCGTAGCCGGACCGACGGCGAGTGGCTGATCGGCATGGGGATGGCCACCGCCATCTATCCCGGTAACCGCATGCCGGTCAACGCCAGCGTGGAACTGCGCGACGACGACACCGCGGTCGTGTCCACCGCGACCAGCGACATAGGCACCGGCGCGCTCACCGTGCTCGCCATCGTCGGGGCAGACCAGCTGGGCATCCCGATGCGGAAGGTGACTCCGCGCCTCGGCGACTCCTGGTTGCCGCCGGGGGCGACCGCCGCCGGCTCCGCGGCGACCTCCAGCACCGTACCGTCGGTCGTGGCCGCCGCCGAGGGGGCGATCGCCGAACTGCGGCGGCTCGCGGTGTCCGAACCGGCCTCGCCGTGGCACGGCGCCGACCTCGCCGACGTCACCTACGCCGAGGGGCGCCTGAGCGGGGCGGGCCGTTCGATGACCTTCGGGCGGCTGCTGGCCGTCCTCGGCCGCAAGAGCCTGGTCGTGGACCGGCAGACGGCGCTCGCTCCCGAGATGATCGCGCAGTACGAGTTCCACAGCTTCGGGGCGCACTTCTGCGAGGTGCGCGTCAACCGGTTCACCGGGGAGCCGCGCGTCACCCGCTTCACCACGGTGGTGGACGCCGGCCGGGTCGTCAACGCGCAGGCCGCCCGCAGCCAGATCGTCGGCGGTGTCATCTTCGGCATCGGGCAGGCCCTGCTGGAGAAGAACCCCGTGGAGACCGGCACCGGCCGGCTGGCCGCGTCGAACATGGCCGACTACATGGTGCCGGTCAACGCCGATGTCCCGGACATCGACGTGCACCTGCTCCGCGAGCCAGATCCCCACGTCGGTGCCCTCGGCACCCGCGGACTGGGGGAGCTGGGCGCGGTCGGCTCGGCCGCCGCGATCGGCAACGCCGTCTACAACGCCACCGGCATCCGCCGCTACGACCTTCCGATCACGCTGGACAAGCTGCTGCCGTGACACCGCGCGACGGTGCCGGGACGCGGGATCCCGGCACCGGGCCGGCGCGTCCCACCCGGGTCGGCCGAGCGACGGATGCGCATATTCGCGTGCATGAACTAGAAAGTCAGGCATGCGAAGAACACTGGTAACGGCCGCGCTCGCCGCGGTCCTGGTGGCCGGGTCCGGCGTGCCGGCCTGGTCCGCGCCGGAGCCCGCACCGAGGTCCGCGACCACCGGATGGTCGGTCGAGGGGGAGAAGCTGATCTGGCGGTCCGCCGCACCGGTGCCGATCGGTGCCGCGGTCGTCGAGTTCTGGGCGGGTGACCGGCCGCTCGGCCGTCCGGTGCAGACCGACCTGCACACGTTCGCGCTCGACAAGGGCGCCGGCGCCCCGGTCTCCACACTGTCCGTGCGGGCCGGCGGGCGGCGGCTCGACATCTCCCCGCCCGCGCGGAGGCGGGCCGCGGCCGAGGTGACCGTGCCGCCCGCGCAGCCCGCGAACGCGGTCGACCCCGGCGTGAAGGGACCGTACCGGACGGTCCGGGGCGGGTACGAACGTCCCGGCATCGCGCTGCCGCGGCTGCCGGAGAAGGTCGAGATGCTCGCGGAGGTGGTGGCGCCGGTCGGCGCGCCCGGCAAGCGGCCGCTGGCGCTGTTCCTGCACGGCCGGCACATGTGGTGCCACCTGCCGGGCAGCGACGATTTCTTCGTCGAGTGGCCGTGCGCGAACGGCACCGTGCCGATCCCGAGCCAGCTCGGTTACCTCCAGGCGCAGGAGCTGCTGGCGTCGCAGGGCTACATCACGGTGTCGATCGCGGCGAACGGGATCAGCGCGCAGGACAACGCGGTCGACGAGTACGGCGCGGACGCGCGCTCGTTGCTGGTCCGGCGGCACCTGTCGCTGTGGGCGGACTGGGCCCGCGACCGGGCCGGCGCGCCGGAGATCGTGCGCTCCGCTCCCGTACCCGACATGTCCAAGGTCTTCCTGATGGGTCACTCGCGGGGTGGTGAGGGCGTGAACCGGGCCGCGATCGATTCGCTGAGCCCGCCGCCCGGTGATCCGGTCCCGTCCCGGTGGACCATCCGCGGCCTGCTGCACATCGGGCCGACGATCTTCGGGCAGAACCCGGCGCCGGACGTGCCGTCGGTGACCGTCCTGCCCGGTTGCGACGGCGACGTGGCCGACCTGCAGGGTCAGCTGTTCGCGGACGCCACCCGCGGGGTCGGCGGCGGGAAGGCGCTGCACAGCGTGCTGTTCGTGGTGGGCGCGAACCACAACTTCTTCAACACCGAGTGGACGCCGGGGCAGTCGGTCGCGCCGTCCGGGGACGACTTCCCGTTCGCCGAGGACACGGTCTGCGGGCCGTCCGCGCCGACCCGGCTGACCGCGGCGCAGCAGCAGACCGTGGGCGCCACCTACATCGCGGCGGCGGCCCGGCTCTTCGTGGCCGGCGACGACCGGGTACGCCCGCTGCTGGACGGCAGCGGGCGGAGCGCCCCGTCCGCCGGGCCGGCACGCGTGCTCAGCCACGCGGTCGGCGGTGAGCGCGTCCCGGTGCTGCTGCCCGATCCGGCGCAGACCACCGGCGGTGGCGCCCGGATCTGCGACCAGGTGAGCCGGGACCCGGCGGCCGCGTGCGGAACCTTCCGAGAGTTGATCTTCGGGCCGCACTTCGCCACGTTCCGGGAACTGTACGACGAGACCGGCCGGCACGCGGTCCGCTACGACTGGACGGCGGCCGGCACGCCGGGCACCGTCACGCTGCCGGCGCCCGCGCGGCTGGGCTCGTCCCGGGAGCTGGCGCTGCGGCTGGCCGTACCGGAGAACAGTCCGGCCACCACGGTCGGCGTGTCCGTGGTGGACTCGGCCGGCCGGAGCACCGCGCTCGGCGACGTGACGGTGACCGGACTGCCGGCCGACCTGCTCGGCGCGCCGGTGTGGGCGCAGGAGGTCAGGGTGCCGCGCAAGGGTGTGCGGGACGTGGCGCGCCTGGTGCTCACGCCGCGGACCGCCACCGGTACGGCCTGGCTGATCGACGCCTGGGGCTGGTCGCCGGGCACGCCGCAGCCGCGACCGGTGGCCCTGCCCCGGGTGGACATCGGCGGGATCGTGGCCGACGAGGGCGACTCGGGGGAGCGGACGTACCAGATCCCGGTGGACGTCGGCGCGGGCGCGACCGGCCGGATGCGGCTCTCCGTGGTGCAGCCGGACGGCGTGAGCAGCGAGAGCTGGGTGGTGGACGTGCGGCCCGGCCAGCGCCGCATCGACGTGCCGGTCACGGTGCGCGGTGACACGCTCTACCGGGACTGGCGGGAGCGCGTGGAGGTGCTGGCCAAGGCGGAGCGCGGGCTGGTGATCGGCGACTACGTCGGCGGCGTCGACGTCCGCAACGACGATCCGCGGCCGACGCTGTCGGTGACCCCGGTCGCGGACCGGGTCACCGAGGGAGCGGCGCTGAGCTGGCGGTTCACGCTGTCCGCGCCGGCCGAGGACGACCTCTGGCTCTTCGGGTTCTGGGCCGAGCCGCCGGCCGGCGGGACGGAGCTGACCAGCGCGGACGTCGATCCGCAGTGGCTGCGCGAGACCTTCGGGCTGGAGCCGCTGCCGGAGGTGCCGCTGTCGGCGTTCCTGGCCATGTCGCTGCCGTTCCCGGCCGGGCAGACCACGGCCGAGTTCTCGCTGCCGACCGTGGCGGACGGCGTGGCCGAACCGGACGAGCAGGTGGCGCTGTGGGTCTACAACGCCGATCTGCCGCTGGTGATCGGCACGGTCACGGACTGAGGCGGGCCGGGCCGGCCCGGTCACCGTTCAGCGCGGTGGCCGGGCCCGCCCCGGCGGCCGGCGGGCGTTGGCCCGGACGAAGCAGCTCCGTCTCAGTCCTCGGTGACGGCGTGGTAGGCGTAGCCGTCCGTGGGTGCGAGGCGCAGGAGACGGTCGAGGACCGGTTCGGTGTTGGTGCCCCACATCTTCGACAGCACCCAGGTCCGGTCGGCGTCGTGCAGGGGTGCCTCGGTGAACCAGCGGCCGACGCGGTTGTCCGCCCCGGGATAGGTGGCGACGAACGCGGCGACGAGGTCATCGCCGGTGAGTGTGCCGTCTACGGGCAGGAACCGTGATCGTGGGATGGCGGTGGCGAGGGTGGCGCCGGTGACGCCGTTCTGGTGCAGTGCGGTGACCAGGGCGAGCATGGCGCGTCGTTTGCGCAGCGGTTCGGTACGCCCGGCCGGGGTGATGATCTCGTACGGCGTCCAGTCCCGGGTGTCGGTGCTGGTCGCGCGGGCCTGGGTCTGGCGGCGTTTCAGCTGTACGGTCAGTTCGCCGGCCTCCGGCAGCGGGATGACCTGTTGTACGTCCAGGAGCAGACGATCATCGACTTTGTACGGGGTGAGGCGCACGCACCGGATGTCGAGGCCGTAGACGTCGTTGAGCCACAGGACCGTGGTGGTGATCTCGCGGTCGAAGCCGGCGGCGACCAGGACCAGGCGGACCTCGCGGCTGAGGACCGTCTCCTCGCCGTCGTCGAGGAAGGCGGCCAGCAGTTGCCGGGCGTCCTCGACCGCGTCCGGGTCGACCTTTGCCAGATACGACTCGTAGTGCTCGACGAGGTCCTCGAATGTCATGACGGAGACCATGGCCGCGTACCGCAGTGCCTGTAGTTCGAGGTGGCCGCCGTCGGTGGTGCGTTTGAGTTCGATGACGACGAGGTGCCCGGCGCGGTCGACGCCGAGCAGATCGACGCGGCGGCGGGCGTCCGCGAACGCGCCGAACTCCTCGGAGACGACCAGTACGTCCTTGACGATCATGTCGAGCCGGGCCCGTAACAGCCGTTGCAGGTCGGCGCGTTCCAGCACCTGTTCCGCAGCGAACGTGGTCGACGGTACCGGCACCAGCTCATCAGCGGTCATCTCGAACAGCGGCATCCGTACATCCTGGCGATCACGCCCTGCCGGTGGAAGCACGAAACGGCCCATGTGAACCACCCGACCGGGCCGGTCGTGATCCTGCCATCCGGCGGAGCCGTCGGTCAGGCCGTGGCGGGTGGCGGGGGCCGGTCGCCGCCGGTCGGGTATGCCGATGGGCGGACGCCGGTCTCCCGCAGGAAGGCCGCCGAGAACTGCGCGGTGCCGCCGAACCCGCAGCGGATGGCGGTCTGCCCCACGCCCATGCCGCGCTCCAGGCAGCGCCGGGCCGCATCGATGCGTAACCGGGTCAGGTACCGGGCCGGGGTCAGCCCGGTGGTCTGCCGGAACACCCGCAGGAAGTGGAAGGTGCTCAGGTGCACCTCCCGTGCCAGGTCGGCCAGTTGCAGGGGTTCGGCCATCCGCTCGTGCATGATGTCGATGGCGGCGCGGACCCGCCGGTCCTCATGCCCCGCTCGTCCGGCGCGCCCGGTCCGGCCCAGCAGGTGCACCGCGAGGAACTCGGCGGCCGTCTGCGCATGGAGGTCGCCGGCGCCCCGGCGTACCGCGTCCGCGAGCGAGGTCAGCATCGGCGGCAGCAGTCCGTCGTCGGCGGGGACGTGGGTGGCGGCCGGGGCGGCCATCTCGGCGGACACTCTGCGTACCGTGTGGTCGGGCAGGTGCACGTGAACGGTGGTCATCGGCTCGGTGACCTCGAACAGCAGGCGGCTCGCGTCGCCGCCCACGGCGCCGCCGATCAGCCCGGGCGCGATCGGTACGGTCCGCCGCCCGTCTCCCTGCTCGACCCGCATGGTGCCGCGTCCGGACACGACCAGCCACACGTGGTAGCTGGACGTGGCGGGCAGGTCGATCACGCCGGTCGAGTCCAGGTGCGTGAAGCCCTGGACGAGCAGGGCCCGCCAGCCCGCCGCGTCCCAGCTGTACAGATTCGTATGGAGTCGCGACGTGTCGTAGCCCGCATAGGCGCCGAAGTCGAAATGGTTCTGACGATCCACCGGCGCACGTTAACACCGCAAGATCAGTGTCGCTGTCCGCAATCCCACGCATCGACCACCGGTACTCCCCGCTCCTACCGTCAGTGGCGGAAAAAGCAACCGATGACGTACGCAGGGAGCCGGATCAATGGCCGAAAAACGCTTTCTCGACAGGGTCGCACTGGTGACCGGTGGCGGGTCCGGGATGGGAGCGGCGATCGCTCTGCGACTCGCCGCGGAAGGCGCGACGACCGTCATCGCCGGTCGTGACCCCGAGAAGCTCAGCCGAGTCGCCGAGCGGGCGCCCGAGGGCAGCACCGTCATCCCGCGGTCGGTCGACGTCGGCGACGAACCGGCGGTCGTCGCGCTGGTCGACGACATGATCGAGAGGTTCGGCCGGCTCGACGTCCTGGTGAACTGCGCGGGGGTCACCGACATCGGCCTGTTCGCCGACCTGGACGCCAAGACCTGGCGCGACACGTTCGCCGTCAACGCGGACGGGTTGTTCCACGCGGCTCGTGCGGCGATCCCGCACCTCAAGGCGACCAGGGGCAGCATCGTCAACATCGGTTCGTCGAACGCGCTGCGGAACAACTACGGCCAGGTCGCCTACGGGGCGTCCAAGAGCGCGGCGGAGAACCTGAGCGCCAGCATCGCGATCGAGTGCGGCGCGGACGGCGTCCGCGCGAACACGGTGCACCCCGGCGTGATCTTCCCGACCGGCATGACCGGGCAGATGGCCGACCACCCGGGACTGCTGGAGTCCTATGCGGCCCACATCCCCATGCGCCGTGCGGGAACGCCCGAGGAGATCGCCGCGGTGGTCGCCTTCCTGGCGAGTCCCGAAGCCGGTTACATCAACGGTGCGTCCATCGTTGTCGACGGCGGTCTCAACCAGGTCATGCACCTTCCGGCCGTGGTCCCGGTTTCGGCGGCCACGCCGGACCACGGCGGCCGGCGGGCGTGAGAACGACCCCGTGGTGCGGTCCGTGACGTCCTGGACGGCGGTGAACCGCAAGCCGGATGGCAGCCGTGGAGAAGCCCGGGCGCCCCGGACGGCGGTGCTGATGTGGTCGTGTCCGCTGTGCCGGCATCGCGATGCGGGCAAGCGTGTGGCCGCTCCCGGCCGCACGCTTGCCCGGAAGCTGTCCGCGGTACGCCGGGCGCCCCGGCGTACCGCGTGGCTCTGGGGCGGCTGACAGTGCCCCGGCGTCACGAAGTTGGTGTGTACCGCATGGCGGTGGCTCAGCCCTGCGCGGCGTGGGAGACGTGCTCCCAGTCGGCCCAGGTCTGCAGGCGCTGTGCGTAGAGGTGCTTGACGAGGCCGGTCGGCTGGCTGCCGAACAGCACGCGCAGCGGCGGCTCGTCCGCGTCGACGATCTGCAGCAGCGCCGGGCCGGCGGCGGCCGGGTCGCCGTACTGCGCGCCGCCCGCGCGGGCGGCCATGGCGTCGCGCAGTGGCTGGTAGGCGGGGTTCGGGGTGGCGTGCACGGCGGAGGAACCGGCCCAGTCGGTGGCGAAACCGCCGGGCTCGACCAGCGTCACCGCGATCCCGAAGCCGGCGACCTCCTGGGCGAGGGCCTCGGAGAAGCCCTCGAGGGCCCACTTGGAGGCGTGGTAACCGCCGAGGTTCGGGAACGCGCCGACCCCGCCGATGGTGGAGATCTGGATGAGGTGGCCGCTGCCCTGCGCGCGCAGGATCGGCAGGACCGCCTGGGTGACGAAGAACGCGCCGAACAGGTTCGTCTCCAGCTGGTCGCGCAGCTGCTGCTCGCTGATCTCCTCGATCGCGCCGAACAGGCCGTAGCCGGCGTTGTTGACCACCACGTCGAGCCGCCCGAACCGCTCGTGCGCGGCGGTCACCGCGGCGGCGACCGCGGCGGAGTCCGTGACGTCCAGCGCCAGTGGCAGGACGTTGTCCCCGTGCTCGGCGACCAGGTCGTCGAGGGTGGCGGTGTCGCGGGCGGTCGCGGCGACCCGATCGCCGCGGTCGAGCGCGGACTCGGCGAAGGAGCGGCCGAAGCCGCGGGACGTACCGGTGATGAACCAGACCTTGCTCATGGGGATGCCCTTTCCTGATCCGGGGCGCACGGCGGCCGACGGTGCTGGTCGAACGACTGTCCGGCCGGCTGCGCTTCCACGACGATACACGAAACTTGGACTGGGTCTAATGTTGGACGCCGTCCATCACCGTTATGATCGTCACCGGAGGGTGACACCGATGAACCTGCGGGAACGGAAGAAACTGGCCGCGTGGCGCGCGATCCGGGCCGCCGCGCTGCGGCTGTTCGACAAGCACGGCTACGACGCCGTCACCGTCGAGCAGATCGCCGCCGCCGCGAACGTCTCCCGCGCGACGTTCTTCAACTACTTCGCGAGCAAGGAAGCCGTCGTCTTCGACCAGGACCCCGAGGAACGCGACAACTGGCGCGCACTGATGGACGCCCGCCCCGCCGGCGAACCGCTGTGGGACTCCCTGACCGCGATCATGATCGGCTTCAATGAACGCCTCGCCGACCGGATGCCCCTGCAGCGCCGCCTCAAGGCGCGGTCACCGGCGCTCGCCCAGTCCACCCAGGAACTCGGCCAGCAGTTCCGCACCGACCTGCACGACTGGATCACCGCCCGGGCCGGCGACACCGACCCCATGCCGGCCGTCCTGCAGCTCAACCTCGCGTTCGCCGCGACCTCCACGGCCTACCAGACGTGGCGGGCCGACGAGACCTTCGACGCGTACCTGCACCGCCTCCGGCACTGCCTCGACCACGCCGGCGCCGGCCCCGCCACCACCCCTCGCTGACACGCTCCCCACCGACGGCCGTCACCGGCCTCCACGACAAGCCGACCACGCGGTACGCGGGCTTTGTCGGGAATTCCTTCCGGGCCGGCGTCCACAGTCGCCCGGAACGTGCGCGGGTCTCAGCCGTGCAGCCGACCGAAACCCGGCCGTACGCGCTGTAGTTTCGATGGTGCAACGCCACCCCTCCCGATCGGCTGGCCTGGGAGTGCCGACATGCGCGACGAGCCACTGGAACGGGCCGCGGCGCTGCTTCGCGAGCGCAATGCCATCGACGCCCTGCTCGCGGACCTCACCGGCCGGCCGATGACCTCGGGACACCTGGGTGAGTGGATCGCCGCGCGGATCTTCGACATCGCGCTGGAGCGGTCCGCGACCACCGCCGCCTACGACGGTCGGTTCACCGGTGGTCCGCTCGCTGGCCGGACCGTCAACGTCAAGTGGTACCTCAAGCGCGAGAACCTCCTCGACGTCACCACATCCGACCAGCTCGACCACTACCTCGTCCTGACCGGCCCGGCCTCGCCGCCGGCGCACTCACGCGGCACCACCCGCCCATGGCTCATCCACGCCGTCCATCTCTTCGATGCCGCGCAACTTCTCGCCGAACTCCGCACCCGCGGAACCAAGGTCGGTACGGCCACCAGTGTCCGTGCGGCGCAGTGGGCCGCGGCCGAGATCTACCCGCGGCGGCGAAACCATCGCCTGCCCGTCTCCGCGGACCAGGCGGCACAACTCGCTCTGTTCGGGGCGGCCGGCAGAGCGGTGTAAATCGATGGTGCGAGGGGCGCCGGCCCGCGATCGCACACCGCCTCGCGGAACATCGCCGCGTGCGCGCCGGGGTGCCTGTGGTTCTCGGTGCCGGCAATCGCGTCCCGATCCGGGTGCGGCTTCCGGCGAGGGTTCGCCATCACTGTGCCGGGCCGGCAGAAAGCGGCTGCGCGGGCCGGTGTGTCGTGACGGTCAGTGGGGCTCGCCGATGCGTTCGAGCCAGCGGTCGAGCAGCGCGGTTTCGACCGGCTCGAGGGTGTCGGTGCCGGTGAGGGTCAGCTGGGAGCGCAGCTGGCGGGCGGCGGCGCGGAGCGGGTCCGGCGCGCCGGGGGTCGTCGATTCGGTGAGCACCGCGGCGAAGATCGCGTCTCGGGTCCGGTCCGGCAGGGCCGGGTCGTCGAACAGGTCCGGCCGGGCGATGCGGCTCAGCGCCGCCCCGATGTTGGCCGGCAGGATCAGCTGGGCGGCCAGGCGCGGTGTGGTGGCGAGGGCGCCGGTGGCCGCGCAGCGCGTCAGGGTCGCTTCGAGCAGATCCAGGATCCGGCGGTACGCGGTCGCGGCGGAGTGCGGGCGGGGCGCGAACATCAGCTGGTAGAGCGCGGGGTTCTCGGCCGCGAACGCCATGTGGTCGTTCCATCCGGTGTGCAGGTCGGCCACGGGGTCGTCGGTGACCTCGAGGTCCTGTTTGCGGCGCGCGTAGCGCTCGAAGGCCGCGTCGGCGACGGCGTCGAGCAGGCCGTTCTTGTCGCCGAAGAGCCGGTACAGCACCGGCTGGGTGACGCCGACCTCCTCGCACACGGCCCGGGTGGCGATGTCGCCGTCGGGTGCCGAGGCCAGCTGTCGCTGAGCCGCTTCGATGAGCGCGGCGCGTACCGAGGCGTCGTCGGCCGGTCCGGTGGAGCCGCGCCGGCGCCGACGCGGCTCGGTGTCGGCAGTGTGTTCCCGCTCGGTCATGAATCAATGCTACGTCACATCGCTAGCGCTGATTCGATCGGCGTGCTACGTTCGCCGTATCAGCGAAACGCTGGTTCACTATCACCGCTATCTGATGGGGAGTGGACGTCATGGAAGATCAGCGGGTTGCCGTCGTCACCGGGGCGTCGCGGGGCATCGGGCGGGCCATCGCGCTCGCCCTCGGCGCCACCGGTCACGCCGTCGTCGTGGGCTATGCGAGCAACGACGCGGCGGCGGAGGAGGTGGTCAACGAGATCACCGCCGCCGGGGGCCGGGCGGTCGCCGCGCGGGCCGACGTGGCCGAGGAGGGCGACGTGGCGGCGATGTTCGACACCGCGGTGGCGGCGTACGGCGGCGTCGACGTGGTCGTCAACTCCGCCGGTCGCACGGCGCTCGCGCCGATCGCCGAGCTGGAGCTCGACGTGCTCGACGCGGTGCACCGGACCAACATCCGCGGTTCCTTCGTCGTCGCCCGGGAGGCCGCCCGTCGCGTTCGCTCCGGTGGTGCGATCGTGCTGCTGTCGACCTCGGTGGTCGGCCTCCGGTTCCCGCGCTACGGCGCCTATGCCGCCAGCAAGGGCGCGGTCGAGGCGATGACGCTGATCCTGGCGCGGGAGATGCGGGGCCGCGACATCACGGTGAACGCCGTCGCGCCGGGCCCGACCGCCACGGAGCTGTTCTTCGAGGGCAAGGACGAGGCGACCGTCGAGCAGCTGGCGAAGCAGCCACCGATGGAGCGGCTCGGCACCCCGGCCGACATCGCCGCCGTCGTCGCCTTCCTCACCGGGCCGGGCGGACGCTGGGTCAACGGACAGGTCCTGCGCGCCAACGGAGGCATCATCTGATGGCCGCCACGGAGAAGGTCATCCTGATCACCGGCGCGTCCAACGGCTTCGGCCGGCTGGCCGCCCGGACGCTGGCCCGGTCCGGTCATGTGGTGGTCGCCGGCATGCGCGGGACACGGGGACGCAACGCGGCGTCGGTGCGCGAGATCGAGGAGCTGGCCGCCGTCGAAGGGCTGTCACTGTCCGCGGTGGAACTCGACGTGCAGTCACCGGACTCGGTGGACGCGGCGGTCGCCGAGGTCGCCGAGCGCCGTGCCCGGCTCGATGTGGTGGTGCACAACGCCGGCCACATGGTCCTCGGGCCGACGGAGGCGTTCACCCCGGAGCAGATGGCCGCGGTCTACGACGTCAACGTGGTGGGCACCCAGCGGGTCAACCGGGCCGTCCTGCCGCTCCTGCGACGTCAGGGCTCCGGGCTGCTGGTGTGGGTCGGCAGTTCATCGACCCGGGGCGGTCATCCGCCGTTCCTGGCGCCCTACTTCGCCGCCAAGGCGGCGATGGACGCGCTCGCGGAGAGCTACGCCGCCGAACTGATCCGCTTCGGCATCGGCACCACGATCGTGGTGCCCGGCGCCTTCCCGTCCGGTACCAACCACTTCGTGAACGCCGCCGGCCGCCCGGACGACGACGTCACGGCGGCCGACTACGACGCGCGGTACGGCGACATCCGCGCCCTGATCGACCGGCGCCTGCCCGCACTCGTTCCACCGGAGGCCGACGTGCAGTCGGTGGCCGACGAGATCGCCCGCGTGGTCGACCTGCCCGACGACCGGCGGCCGTTCCGCACCCACGTCGATCCGAGCCGCGACGGCAGCGAGGTCGTCTCCGTCGTCGCCGACCGGATCCGGGCCGAGTTCTACCACCGGCTCGGCATCGAGGAACTGCTGTCCCCGAACGCCGCGCTGTAACGCCCCTACCAGCAAGGAGAAAGAACATGCCGTTCGCCAACCTCAAGGTGCCCGCCGACACCCTGACCCCCGAGTCGAAGAAGAAGCTCATCGACGCCGTGACCGACGCCTACGTCGACGTCTACGGCGAGCGTGCCCGGGCGACCACGCTCGTGCTGGTCGACGAGGTCGTCGAGGGCGGCTGGGGACTCGGCGGCACCGTCCTGACGGCCGAGATGCTCGGCCGCAGCTGACCGGGCGCCGGAGCGCGGCGGGGCGGCAGGGCCACCACGCCGCGCTCCGGCATCCCGACGGGTCAGTCGACGGCGTAGGAGCTGATCAGGTCGATGTCGGCTCCCCAGGAGTCGATCAGGTCGCCGTGGCCGGGCCGGCGGACGAGCCTGGCCGCCGCCGTCCGCGGAGCCGTCAGCGCCACGTGAGGCGTCGGGCCGAGCCGGTCGTGTTGAGCAACTCACGGAAAAAGTCCAGGAGTACGCCGGGCTAGGCTGGGTCCATGGCGGTGGACGAAGTGGCGGCGTCGTTGTTGTACCAGGTGATGGCCGTGGCCGGTCAGATCACCGGCCGGATGCAGGAGGGGCTGGAGCGCCTGGACCTCACCGGGCCCACGGCGAACCTGATCTGGATCCTCGATCCCGGCGCGGAGCCGCAGTCGTTGCGCAAGCTCGCCGCCCTCATGCACTGCGATCCGTCCAACATCACCGTGCTCAGCGCGAAGCTGGAGGAGCGCGGGCTCGCCGAGCGGCGACCGCACCCCCGGGACGGGCGCGTGCGGACGCTGGTGCTGACCGACGCGGGCCGGGAGGTGCGCGACCAGCTGCTCGGTGTCGTCGCCAAGCGCTCGCCCTTCGCCGATCTCGACGCCGAGGAGCAGCGGGTGCTGGACCGCCTGCTCGGCAAGGCGCTCGCCGGCCTGTAGGTGGCGCCGCGCACAGCCGGTCAATTGCTTGAAAATCTCATGTACATTCTCAACATGACGATTCAAGCGGGTCCACGACGCGTCCGGTTGACCTCCGTGGGCGGTCCCGACGTGCTGCGCGTGGAGGCCATGACGGTGCCGGAGCCGGGGCCGGGGCAGATCCTGATCACCACCGAGGCCGCGGGGGTGGCGTTCCACGACGTCACCACCCGGCAGGGCCTCACCCCCGGCGTGCTCCCCGACGTGCAGGGGTTCGACGTCGTCGGCCACGTCGCGCAGCTCGGCGCCGGCGTCACCGACCTCACCGTCGGGCAACGCGTCGGCGCCCTGATCGGCACCGGCGGGTACGCCACACACGTGCTGGCACCAGCGAGACGGGCCGCCCCGCTGCCCGAGGACCGTCCCGCGGCGGAACTCGACGCCCTCGTCCTCAACTACCTCACCGCGTGGCAGATGTTCCACCGGCTGGCCAGGCCCGCACCCGGTGACGCGGTGCTGGTGCTGGGCGCGGCCGGCGGTGTGGGATCGGCGCTGACGCAGATCGCCCGCGCGGCCGGCGTCACGGTCTACGGCACCTCCGGCTTCGGCCGGCGAGCCCGGGTCGAAGCCGCCGGCGCCACCTGGGTCGCCGACGCGACGGCGGTGCCCGTACCGGTCGCGGCGACGTTCGACCCGGTCGGCGGCCCGTCGCTGGCCCGCTCCCGCCGCGCCACGAAACGCTCGGGCGTGGTGGTGTCGTACGGATTCAGCTTCGCCACCGGCGCCGGATACTCCAGGACCGGCGCGATGGCGCGTACCGTCGGCGCCCTCCTGCGGGCGAAACTGACGCCCGGCCCGCGCGTGGTGATACACACCGTGGAACCGGCGGTCGACCGGGACCCGGCCGGATTCCGGGCCGACATGGCCGCACTCGTCGAGCAACTGGCCGCCGGCGCGCTGCAGCCCGACGTCACCACCCTGCCCCTGGACCAGGCCGCCGAAGCCCACCGCCGCCTGGAGAACCGCCAGGTCGACGGCAAGCTCGTCCTCATCCCGTGACCGGTGGCGCGGGCCCGGCACGGGGAGGGTCCCCCACCGGACAGCTCGGAAGGGCTATGGTCTGCGGCATCGCGTTCGTGAGCAACCGGCTGTCGTCCCTGGCGCGATCCACCCCCGCGCTGTGAGGACAACCATGCATCCGCGATTCGCCGAGCTCGGCTGGGCAGAGACACACATCGGCGAGATCAGCCTGCGCCGGCGCCTCGAGCCCACCACCAACACCGAGGTGTACGAGGTGAAGCTCGGCGACGAGTACCTGATGTCGAGCATGTTCACGGTCGCCGAGGAGGAGTTGGCCCGGCTCGCGCTGGCCCTCCTGCCGGATGCGCCGTGCGACGTGGTCGTCGGTGGGCTCGGGCTCGGCTACACCGCCCGGACGGTCCTCACCGACGACTGGGTCCGTTCGCTGGTCGTGGTCGAGGCGCTGGCGCCGGTGATCGACTGGCACCGCCGGGAGCTGCTGCCCGACGCCCGCGCACTCACCTCCGACCCGCGCGTCACGCTGCTGGAGGGCGACTTCTTCGCGCTGCTGCGGGACGGTACGGGCTTCGACCGCTCCGCGCCGGACCGGTGCTTCGACGCCGTCCTGGTCGACATCGACCACTCGCCGGTCAACGTCCTGGACCCCGCCCACGCCGACCTCTACACCGATGCGGGCCTGCGGCGGGTCAGCGACCGGCTGCGTCCGGGTGGCGTGTTCGGCCTGTGGTCCGACGACGCCCCCGAGGAGACCTTCCTGTCGCTGCTCCGGCAGTGTTTCGCCACGGCGGACGCGCACGTGGTGCCGTTCGCCAACCCGCTGACCGCCGGCCGGTCCGCCAACACCGTCTACGTCGCGCGCAAGGCGGGCCAGCCCGTACCGTGATCGGCTTCTCGGTGTCGAGGAAGGCCCGCGTGCCCGGTCCGGGAAGGCCTCAGCCCGTGCTCAGCTCACGTCGCACCGTGGACTCGTCGAGACCGTAGCGGGCCAGCGAGGGCCGCGATCGGTGACCGGCGCGCCCGGCGTCCCGGCCGCGTTGCGCCTCCACGGCCGCGAGCTGCTGCCACGCCGGGGAATCGGCCAGGCCGAGCCGGGCGGCCACCTCCACGACCGTGGGAACGGGTGCGCCGGCGAGCGCGGCATAGTCGACATCGACGAAACGGTCCGGGTGCGCCTGCCGGACGGTGCGCGCCCGCGTGGTCGCCCGGGCCCAGATCTCGAACCAGGTGGCGCCGATCTCGTGCAGGTCGACCACGGTGTTGTACAGCCGGCGGCTTCCCTCCATGAAGTAGCACCAGGAGAGCATGGCCGCCGCCGGGTCGCGACGGGTGACGACGATCGTGGTGTCCGGGAAGGTCTCGAGGACGACGTCGAGATGGTCGAGGTGATAGGGCGACTTCAGCACCCACCGGGCGGGGTCGTCGCCGTTCTGCATCGCCTGCAGCTGTAGCCGGTAGTAGGCGTAGTCCGGCCGGACGTCCCGGTTCGCGTACCACGCGCGGTAGCCGGGGACGGGCACGACGCCGTCGAACTGGTTGCTGTGCGGCAGCAGGAACACGCACTCCTCCGGCCCGAACGGGTCGAGCGGGTGCACGGTCCGCATCTCGGGCATGCTGCGGTGGTACATCGAGGACATCCGCCGGGCGGCTCTGATCAGCTTTCGGTCGTCCCGGCCGAGCGAGGCGGGGCCCAGAAGTTCCCACAGCCGCGGGGCGCGGGCCGCCGGGTGCGCACCGAGCATGCGGTGCAGCAGCGTCGTGCCGGTCCGCGGCAGCCCGGTGACGAGGATCGGCCGGTCGACCGGCCGTTCGGCGACACCGGGATCCCGGTCGAGCAGATGCCGCATCCGCAGCCGGGTCTCCAGCCGGCGGGTGAGCTCCTCCTGCGTGCCGAGCCGCCCGATCGGGCTCAGTGCGGGGGCCGCCCCGATCGCCTCGCACAGCACCCGCAGGTCGTCGACGAAGGACTGATCGTCCGCGCGGGCGGGCAGGCCGCTCCGCCGGCTCGCCGCGTGCTGCGCGGCCTCCATCGAGGCGGCCGGGCTCACCGGCCCCAGCACGGCGTTCAACGGCCGCACCCAGGAGGCGGGTCGCGGCCCGTCAACGGCTGATTGCCTCATGCGTCCTCCGGTACGGTGCGGCGGGCGGGGGATGCCGCAGGGGATCATCGCACGAACTCTCATCGGTGGATGCGTGGCGGCTCGCCGGCCCGTTACGCGGGGGCCGGACCTGCCGGTACGGCACTGCGTCGACGCGGAGACCGTGACGTGGCTCGCATCCCTTGCCCCTGACGTCAACGTCAGGTCTTAGCGTGGCGGTATGCAGATCAACGGCACAAAAGCACTCGTAACGGGCGCCAACCGCGGGCTCGGCAAGGCCTTCGCCGAGGCGCTCGTCGCCCGCGGCGCCACCACCGTCTACGCCACCGCGCGCAACCCCGACCGCATCGACATCCCCGGCGTCGTACCCCTGCGGCTGGACATCACCGACCCGGCGTCCATCGAGGCCGCGGCCGCCGAGGTGGGCGACCTCGACATCCTCGTCAACAACGCCGGCATCTCCACGAACGCGCCGCTGCTCGGGCCGTCCACGGAGAACATCCACCGCGAGTTCGACACCAACTTCTGGGGCACGCTCAACGTCACCCGCGCGTTCGCCCCCCGGCTGGCCGGCGGCGCCATCCTCAACGTCATCTCGGCGCTGAGCTGGTACACCTTCAGTCCCGCCAGCAACGGCTACGCCGCCTCCAAGGCCGCGGAATGGTCGCTCACCAACGGGATCAGAATGGAGCTGGCCGAGCAGAAGACCCAGGTCACCGCGCTGGCCCTGGCCATCGCCGACACCGACATGATGGCCGCCTACGACTTCCCCAAGATCCCGCCGCGCGAGGTGATCGCCATGGCCCTGGACGGGCTGGAGGCGGGGGCGTTCGAAGTGATCGCCGACGCTCCCACCGCCAACGTCAAAGCGTCCCTGTCCGGCGACCCCGCCCTCTTCTACGCCGACATTCCCGCCGCGCTCTTCGGCTGACCCGCGCCACGGCCGTGAGTCGTCACCGCACCCGCGGTAGCGACTCACGGCGGCGCACGAAACCCGGCTGGCCGGTCCGCGCCGGCCCGGCGGTGCCGCGAGACGCGTTCAGCGCGGCCGCAGCCCGTCGACGTCGACGGGATCGATGTCGTCGCGCAGTTCCCCCGCGCCGGCTCCGGCGTCGAGCAGTGTCTGCCGGATCTGCTGGACCTCGTCGCAGACCGGGCCGGTCTGCGAAGCGGCCGGTGGCGCTCATGGCGACCAGCGCCTCGCTGATGCCGCGCCGCTCACCCGCCCACCGCGCGAAGCAACCCATCCAGGCGTGCAGGGCCTCGGCCGGTGTTCTCGTCGACAGCAGCTTCCGTGCCTCGAGGCGCAGCGGGCGGATCTGGTCGCGATAGACCTCCTCGACCAGGTCCTCCCGGGTCGGGAAGTGCCGGTACAGGGTGGCGTTTCCCACGCCGGTGCGTTTGGCGATCGAGTCCAGCGAGATGGCCACCCCCCCGCTCAGGCGGCCCGGCTCAACGAGGTCAGCGCGATCGACCTCGGATTCCCCCACGCCATGCTGGCCGGCGACCACATCCGCATCCAGACGCGCGGCGACCTGAAGATCCAGGAACGCCACTGACCGTCCACATCGCACCGGCGGGCGCGTACGCCGCCTCCGGGTCGTGGCCCCCGGAGGCGGCGTACGTGGTGCTACGGTCGGGCGGCGCCCGCGGGTTCGGGCCGCGGCTGGGGGCGGAGGCGCAGCCCGGTGGGGAACGCGGTGAACGCGAGCTTCTCGCCGACGTCGCCGCTGTCCGGCAGGAGCTGGAAGTCGCGGCAGGCCAGGCCGACGACCAGCGTGGCCTCCAGCATGGCCAGGTTGTGTCCGGGGCAGAACCGGGGGCCGGCGCCGAACGGGAAGAACGGCTGGGCCGTCATCCGCCCGGACCAGCGCTCCGGGCGGAACTCGTCCGGGTCCGGCACCGCACGCGCGCCGTGCGACAGCAACAGCAGGATCGACTGTCCCTCGGGCAGGCTGAGGTCGTAGCCGGTGCCGTGCAGCACGGTGTCCCGGGTCGGCCGGAAGCCCATGACCGGCACGACCGGCCGCAGTCGCAGCGACTCCTGGATCGCCGCGTCGGTGAAGCGCAGCCCGCGCAGCGCCGCGGGGCCGTCGGGCGGGCCGGACGCGCCGAGTGCGGTGGAGGCCTCGGCGCGCACCCGCTCCTGCGCGCCGGGATCGCCGGCGAGGTGGTGCAGCGTCCAGGCGATGGTCGACGAGATGGTGTCCTGGCCGGCGAGCATCATGGTCAGCACGTTGCCGACCAGTTCGTCGTGGGTGAAGGCCGGCTCGTCGCGGAGCGGGGCGACGAGCGCCTCCAGGAAGGTGGCCGGTTTCGCGCCGGTCGCCATCCGCGTGCGGGCGTGCGCGTATCTGTCCCGGACCAGCGCGTCGACCTCGCGCATCGCGAGCCGGCGCCGCCGGTCGCGGGGGAGCGTGACGAACCTGTGCAGCGGCAACGGTGCGTACAGGCGCCGCCCGATCTCCGGGAACAGCTCGGCCAGCCGGCTGTGCAGCCCGCCGCCGGCCGCCTCCAGGGAGTTGAGGTCGTGGCCGACGGTCAGCGCGGTGGACACGTCCAGCGTGAACCGCCGCACGTCGTCGAGCACGTCCACCGCCTGACCGTTCTCCGCGGCGGTGGTCCACCGCGCCTGCAGCCGCGCCGCGGACCGGGCGATGACGGTGAAGTACTCCCGCAGGTAGGCCGCGTTCAGGCTCTCGGCGGCCATCTTGCGCAACCGCCGCCACCGGGCCCCCTCCGCGCCGAACACGCCGTCGACCCCCAAACCCTCGAGGACCGGCCCGACGCGGGTACGGGTGAAGCCGTCCGGCCGGTCGCGCAGCACCGCCTCGACGATCGGACCGTCCCCGCTGACCACGATCGGCATCTTCCCGAACCGCAGCCGGTAGGTCGGCCCGTACTCGTGTGCCCACCGGTCGTAGGCGCGGTGCCCGTCCCGGTCGGTGCGCATCTGCACCAGGTTCCCCACCACGGGCAACGGCCGGGGCCCGGTCAGATCATCGACGGTACGAACGGGTTGCACGGACACTCCTCCAGCGGTTCCTGCGGTACTGCTCCACCGCACCTCCTCCGCATCAACGACCGGTTGACGTCAGATCGGCACGGTGCCGCACCGGGAACGGTCGCACGCGGGCCGGCGGCGGGGACTGTAAGAACCGTTTTCTTGACAGACCCCGGCGGCGCGATACGCGCGGCCGGCTGGGCACCCGGCCGCGCGCGGGTCAGGAGCGGTACCGGCCGCTGAGCACGCCGAGGACGTCGGCGTAGCGGCCCTCGGCCACGGCGTTGCGCTGCCACTTGGCCCGCTCGACCACGATCTGCTCGGCCTTCGGGTCGGTCTCGAGCAGCTGCATCACCTCGTCGAGGAGGTCCTCCAGGGGCATCGCCACGGCGGAGTCCTGCTGGTTCATCAGGGTGGTCCGGGTGGCCGGCGGGACCAGCTCGATCACCTGGACGTTGCTGGAGTGCAGCTGCACCCGCAGGCTCTCGGTGAAGAAGTGGATCGCCGCCTTCGTGGCGTTGTAGCTCGGCGTGGCCGGCAGCGGCACGTACCCCAGGCCGGAGCTGACCGTCATGACGGTCGCCGACGGCCGGGCCAGCAGGCCGGGCAGGAACGCGTGGATCAGCCGGATCGGGCCGAGCAGGTTGACCTCGACGGTGCGCTCGGCGACGTCGAGGGACGCCGGGTCGCGGAGGTCCTCGAGCTCCATGATCCCGGCCATGGTGATGAGCGTGTCGAGGGCCGGGTGGCGGGTGGCGAGTTCGTCCCGCGCGGCCGTGATCGACGCCGGGTCGGTGGTGTCGACGGCGATCGTGTCCAGGCCGGGGTGCTCGGCGGCGATCTGCCGCAGCAGCGCGGTGCGCCGGCCGCCGACGATGACGGTGTTGCCCCTGTCCCGCAGGCGCAGGGCCAGGCCGAGGCCGATGCCGGAGGTCGCGCCGGGGATGAAGACGGTGTTGCCGCTGATGTTCACGGGGTTCCTTCGGTTCGGTGACGGATGGGCGCGCGACGGCGCCCGCGATGTCGCGGTGATGCATGAGGGGGGGGCGGTTCAGGCGAACTTCTGGTTCCCGAGGACGTCGAGGAACGCGATCCGCTCGTGCGCGTTCGACCCGGGACGTGGCCGGAAGAGAACGAGGCGGTGGCCGGTGGCCGGGCTCAGCACGACGTCGCACTGCAGGTCGAGTTCGCCGATCAGCGGATGCCGGATGAGTTTGGGCGCCGACGCCAGCGCGGCCACCTCCTGCCGCGCCCACAGCGCACCGAACTCCGCGCTGCGGTCGAGCAGGTCGGCGACCAGCCCGTGAGCGAACCGGTCGCCGGGCGCGCGCTGGGCGACACCGGCGCGCAGGTCGGCCACGTAGGCCCGGCCGATGCGTTCGTGCTCGGCCGGGTCGTTGCCGTCCCGCGACGCCGGGTCGGCGAACCAGCGCCACGTGACGTTGGATTCGTAGCCGGGCAACCCGGTCCACACACCCAGCAGGTTCTCCGCGGCCCGGTTCTGGGCGACGACCGTGAGCAGGTCGTCGGCCACCTGGGCCGGTGTGTGCGTGAGCACGTCCAGCAGGTACGTCATCGCCGGATCGACGTGGGCCAGCGGGGAGCGCGGCTCCGGCGGCTGCTGTCCGGCGAGACGGAACAGGTAGTCCTGTTCGTCGCCGGTGAGGCGGATGGCGCGGGCCAGGCTGGCCAGCGCCGCCGACGACGGGGTGCGGACCCTGCCCTGCTCCAGCCGGGAGTAGTAGTCCGGCGACAGCGCCGCCAGGCTCGCGACCTCCTCCCGGCGCAGGCCGGGGGTGCGGCGCCAGCCGCCACCGGCCAGCCCCACGTCCTCGGGGCGTAACCGTTCCCGCCGGTGGCGGAGGAACTCGCCGAGCGCGTTGCCGTCCATGTCGGCCTCCCTTCTGTCCGGCGCGGATCCAGCATCGCCGCAGACAACCGGGATATGAAGGCCACGTTCAGCCTAGGTGTCCCACACCCTGGCTGGCGCCCGATCGCCGGCCGTCCGACGAGGTGAGGGGGCGGTGCCGGTGCCCCGGACTACGCGGGGTCGTCCCGGCGTGGGGACGTCCGGCCGACCGCCTGCATCGCGGCGGAGGCGCAGGGCTGACCCACGTACGCCGTCAGCAGGATCATCAGCTGGGTGAGGCCGGCGTCGTCGAGCCCGTTCCGGCGGGCCAGACGCAGGTAGACGTCGAGGCGCTCGTCCACGACGTCGGACGCGACGAGGGCGGCGATCACCGCGACGGCGCGGTCCCGGTCCGCGAGCGCGTCGCCGTGCCATCCGGGTCCGCCGGCGGCCTCGTACGCCTCGGTGACGTAGTCCTGGCCCGCCCGGTCCGTCATCAGGCGTTCGGCGGTTCGTTCGTCGAGCCCGAAGTTGTGGGCGTAGACCCGCAGGCCGTCCCGGGCCCGTGCGCTGTACCGGCTCACGAGGCCGCCGCCGTCTCGGCGGTCAGCCGTGGGATGCCGTGATAGGCGCGGGCGTCATGGGCGGGGACGAGGTGCACCCGGTCGGCCAGGGCGATGACCCGGGAGAGGTCGGCGCGCACCGCCGCGGCGTCGCTGTCGGCGAGCGTGCGCAGCAGCAGCGGCCGTTCGGCCCGGCGGGTGATGCCGTCGAGCTGCCAGGTGAGGTCGCCGATGAACGCGAACCGCTGCCCGGCGGGCAGGGTCACGAAGACCACGACCGATCCGGGGGTGTGCCCGGCGGCCGGGACGATGACGACCGAGCCGTCGCCGTGGACGTCGTAGCTGGATGCGAACCCGAGGTAGGCCGGGCCCTCGAAGGTGTACTCGCGGATCGTGTGGTGGCGTGTGACGAGGGAGAAGACCCGGTCGTCCGTGGCGCGACCGGCGTACTGCCGCTCGCCCGGTGCCAGCCAGACCGGGACGTCGAGGGAGTCCAGGCCGCTGACGTGGTCCCAGTGGGAGTGGGTCAGGACCACGCCGAGCAGCCGGCGACGGTCGTAGCCGGCGGCGTCCAGCTGCTGCCGGGCGGTGTCGCCGAGCCGATGGCGTGACCTGCGGAACGCGGGAAGCGTCCGGATGTGCCGCGCCGCGTCGGCCCCGAAGCCGGCGTCGATGAGCACGTCACCGTCCGGGTGCCGGACGAGCACGGCGGTCGAGGCGAAATCGCGGTGCTCCACCCAGCGGCCGCCGCGGAAGGCGAGCGCGGCCCGGGTGAGGTAACTGCCGGTGGGCAGCTGGAAGAGGCCCGTGCCGGCCGGCGGGGACGCCGGGGGGAGGGGGCCGGTGTACGGAGTTGCTTCGATCTTCGGCATGTAGACATCATGGCAACTACTGAACAACCTGTCCAGTAGTGATCCGGTGTCATCACGGCGTCTAAGCTTCGGTGGTGCAGACCGACTCGTCCGCCGGGGTCGATCCCCGGATCTTGCGAACCCACCGGGACGTCGTGCGGGCCACCGCCGAGCTGCTCGTCGCGGGGGGATGGGACGCCGTGACCCACGCGGAGGTGGCGCGCCGGTCCGGCTACTCCAAGGCGACCGTCTACGCGCACTGGCCGACCCGGTTCGACCTCATCCGCGCCTCGATCGAACTGATCTGTGACGAGGCGGACCACCCGGCCGCCACCGGTGATCTGCGCGCCGACCTGCGCGCGTCCCTGCTCGACTTCGCGCACGACCTGGCCGAGGGCCATCTGGACCGGCTCCTGGCCGGCGTGGTGGAACACGCCGGCCAGGGGCAGGACGTGGCCGACCTGCGCCAGCGGCTCTACGAGACCGGCACGCGCGCCATGCGGGCCGTCCTGACCACCCACCTCGGCCCCGCCGACGTCGAACCGGTCCTCGCCCTGCTCACCGGTGCGGTTCTGGTCCATGTCACCTATGCCGGGCAGCCGGCCTCGCCCGCGTTCGTCGACGACCTGATCGAACGGGTGATCGGCTCCGCGCGGCGCGGTGCCGCCTGACCCGAGGGGGCGCTGAGAGACCCTTTCGGGGACGTAGACCGGTCATACCGATCCCGGCGAGAGTGAGGGTTATGCCGGGTAGAGACTTTTCCTTCGCGGGACGCAGTTCGCTGGCCGCGGTACTGACCGCCGTCGCGGTGCTCCTGCTGGTCGCCAGCATGCAGATCGCCGGGCTCACCGACGGGTTCACCGGTGAAACGAAGGCGGCCGCGGCGGCGAACCACACGGTCACGTTCGTCAACGACAGCGGCGAGAAGCTCTGGATCGGCAGCACGGTCAACGCCGACGGGTCGCAGAACTTCGGCAGCCTCCCGGTCCTGGAGCCGGGACAGCGGGCGACCATCGAGATCCCGGAGAACTCCGGCCCGGGGCACTGGCGGGGCAAGTTCTTCGCCCGGCAGGGGTGCGCCGGCGAGCCGGGCAGCACGTTCCACTGCGCGGTCGGTGACTGCGGCAACGCGGCCGACCACTGCGCGATCAACTCCGAGCAGCCGGTGAGCCTCGCCGAGTTCAACTTCGATCCGTCCGACGCGCTCACCGCGGTCTGGTACAACATCAGCTACGTCAACGCGGTGTCGCTGCCGGTCACGATCACGCCGACCGGTGGGGCGGCGCCGCAGGAGGGCTCGCAGCACTGCGGCGTGGCCGGCTGCGCGAAGCCGTTCCTGCCCAGCTGCCCGGCGGCGAACCTGGTCCGGGACGACCAGGGGCGGGCGGTGAACTGTGTCAACCCGAACCGGGACGCGGAGACCGACTACAGCCGGGCGGTCGCCGGCGTGTGCCCCAAGGCGTACAGCTGGTCCAAGATGGACGCGATGGCGGGCAACCAGACGATGTTCGAGTGCGACGAGTGCACGGGCTTCACGGTCACCTTCCACGGGAACGGCACCACGCCGCCGCCGGCGGGCCCGGTCGAGCAGCCGCCGCAGCAGATCCAGCAGCAGGAGGCCCCGCAGGCCGAGCCGGCGCCGCCCGCCCAGCGGGGCGCGGCGGACCCGTCCACCGGCGGCACGCTCGTCAGCAACTGGAACGGCAAGTGCCTCGACGTGCCGAACGCGGACTTCGCGGACGGCGTACCCCTGCAGATCTGGGACTGCAACGGCACCGACGCGCAGCGGTGGGCCTTCTCCGGCGGGACGCTGATGACGAGGGACAACCTGTGCGTGGACGTCGCCTGGGGTTCGAGGGACAGCGGCGCGGCCGTCCAACTGGCCCGGTGCAGCGGGAACCCGGCGCAACAATGGGTGCTCACCGAGGCCGGTGACGTGGTCAACCCGCAGGCCGACAAGTGCCTCGACATCAAGGACTGGTTCCCGGAGAACGGCGCGCGGCTGCAGATCTGGGACTGTGCGGGCAGCGTCAACCAGAAGTGGCACCGCGCCTGACGGCATGACGCGGCGGCCCCCGGGGCGCGTCGCGTGGTGTGCCCGGCCGGCGACTCGAGGCCGGCCGGGCACCGCCGTCGTCCGAGCGGGTGAGTAACGCACTTCCAAGTGCGTACTCCCCGATGGAGAGTTGCCCTCCTAACGTGTAGAAGCAACCCGCTGGGCGGTACGACCGCCCGCTACTACACGAACGAAGGTGCACGCATGTCGTCTCCATCCCTTCCCGGCGGCGCCTGGAACCTCGGTGACTCCACGGTCAACCGGTTCGGCTACGGCGCCATGCAACTCGCCGGTCCCTGGGTCATGGGACCGCCCGCCGACCGCGAGGGAGCGCTGGCCGTCCTCCGCGCGGCGGTCGAGATCGGCGTCACCCACATCGACACCAGCATCGCCTACGGGCCACGCGTCACCAACGACATCATCCGGGAGGCGCTGCACCCCTACCCGCCGTCGCTGCTCGTCGCCACCAAGGTCGGTGGGCGCCGCGACGCGCAGGGCGGCTGGCCCACCGCCCGCCGGCCGGAGGAGCTGCGCGAGCAGGTGCTCGACAGCCTGACCACCCTGGGGGTGGAGAGCCTGGACCTGGTCTACCTGCGCATGGGAGACGCGCAGGGCCCGCGGGCCGCCTCGCTGGCCGAGCCGTTCGAAGCGCTCGTCGCGCTGCAGAAGGAGGGTCTGGTCCGGCAGCTGGGGGTCACCAACGTCACCGCGGAGCAGGTGGACGAGGCGCGAGCCATCGCGCCGATCGTGAGCGTGCAGAACATGTACAACCTCGCCCACCGCCACGACGACGCGCTCATCGACCGGCTCGCCGCCGACGGCATCGCGTACGTGCCGTTCTTCCCGCTCGGCGGGTTCACCCCGCTGCAGTCGGACGCGCTGTCCGCGGTCGCGGCGCGGCGCGGCAGCACCCCGATGGCGGTCGCGCTCGCGTGGCTGCTGCACCGCTCACCCAACATCCTGCTGATCCCGGGCACCTCGAAGGTGGCACACCTGCGGGAGAACGCCGCCGGCGCGGCGCTCACGCTCGCCGCGGAGGACCTCGACGAGCTGGACCGGATCGGACGCCCGACGGGATCCGCCGCCGGCTGACCAGCGGCACGTGCCGCCTCGCACGCCGGCGCGGGGCGGCACGCCACCGATGCGGCACAGCGCCGCAAAGCGATCGAAACTAGGCTGTAGTGGTGAGCCGATCCACTCCGTACGGTCGCCGGCTGCTGGCCGCGGTCCCCGAGCTGGACCTGCGCCGCTCGCTCGCCGGCAGTCTGGCCTCGTCCGGATACGTGGTCGAAGCGGTCGACACCGGCGCCGCGGCCGTCGGGCTGCTCGGTGCCCAGCACTACGACCTGCTCATCGTCGACGTCGACATCCCCGACCTGCTGGACCTGGCCGACCACCGTCCGGCCCTGGCCGACAAGCCACCGATCCTGTGCGTGACGTGGTGCGAGTCGCTCGACGACCTGGTGCCGGAGATCGGCGCGGAGGTCGCCGACTACGTCACCAAGCCGTGCCGGGCCGCCGAGCTGCTGGCCCGGGTCGAGGTGCTGCTGCGGGCGCGCGACGCCGTGCGGGACCCGGTGCTGCGGCACGGCGACCTGCTGCTCGACGAGGTGACCTGTCAGGCGTGGCGCGGCGACCGGCCGCTGGAGGTGACGGCCGCGGAGTACCGGCTGCTGCGTTACCTGCTGCACAACGCCGGCCGGGTCCTGTCCAAGGACCAGGTGGCCTGGCAGGTGTGGGGCGAGGCGCGCGGCAGCAACGCGATCGAGCGGCTGATGTCGCGCCTGCGGCACAAGGTCGACCTGACCGGGCCCGCGCTCATCCGGACCCGGCGCGGGTTCGGCTATCTGCTGGGTGAGTGACGCCGGTCACGTCAGCGTCGCGTCAGGTCCGGGTCCGGCCCGTGTCAGCCGCCGCTGCTGGCATGGGTCCCATGTCCGAGACCCTGATACCGGAGTATCCGTCACCCCGCGAGGCGGCCTGCCCGTTCGCACCCTCGGCGACGATCCGCGCGATGCCGCCGGTCGCGAAGGTGCGCATCTGGGACGGCAGCACGCCCTGGTTCGTCACCCGGCACGCGGACCAGCGCGCGCTGCTCAACGACCCGCGGCTGAGCATCGACGAGAAGCGGCCCGGATATCCGCACATGACCCGGGCCCGGGCCGCGTCCGCGCCGCACCACCCGCCGCTGATCACGAACACCGACCCGCCGGAGCACACCCGGCTGCGGCGTACCGTCAACGCGCCGTTCATGGTCAAGCGCGTGGAGGCGCTGCGGCCGCGGATCCAGCAGGTGCTCGACCGGCTGATCGACGAGATGCTGGCCGGACCGAACCCGGCCGACCTGGTGCAGGCGATCGGCCTGCCGGTGCCGACCATGGTGATCACCGAGATCCTCGGCGCGCCGTACCAGGACCACGAGCTGTTCCAGACCGCCAGCCACGCGCTGATCAGCCACGAGTCGACGCCGGAGGAGGCCGCGGCGGCCGGGCGCGCGCTCGGCGGCTACCTGGCGGACCTGTTCGACGCGAAGACCGCGGACCCGGGTGACGACGTGATCTCCGAGATGGCCGGGCGGGTGCGGGCCGGTGAGATGAGCCGCGCGGAGGCGATTATGATGGCCAACGCGATCCTCATCGCCGGCCACGAGACCAGCGCCAGCATGATCTCCCTGGGTACGCTGGCGCTGCTGCGGCACCCGGACCAGCTCGCGCTGCTGCGGGAGCGCTCCGACGACGCGCGGTTCGTGGCGAACGCGGCCGAGGAACTGCTGCGCTACCTGACGATCGTGCACACCGGCGTGCGGCGCATCGCCGATGCGGACATCGAGCTGCACGGCACGGTGATCAAGGCCGGTGACGGCGTCATCTTCGAACTCGCCGGCGCGAACTACGACCCGGCCGAGTTCCCCGAGCCGATGGTGCTCGACCTCACCCGCCCGGCCCGTTCGCACCACGCGTTCGGCTACGGCGCGCACCAGTGCCTCGGCCAGTCCCTCGCGCGCGTCGAACTGCAGGTCGTCTACGGCACGCTCTACCGCCGCATCCCCACGCTCGCGCCGGCGGTGCCGTTCGAGGAGGTGCCGTTCGCGATGGAGGGCGTCGCCTACGGCCTGAGGTCGCTGGCGGTGACCTGGTGATGCGCGTGGAGTTCGACGAACCGAAGTGCGTCGCCGCCGGGCAGTGCGCGATGGTCGCACCGGACGTGTTCGACCAGCGCGACGAGGACGGCGTGGCGATCGTGCTCGACGCCGAGCCCGGCCCGGACCGGCACGACGCGGCGCGTGAGGCCGCCGCGGTCTGCCCGGCCGCGGCGATCCGGCTGGTGGAGGCGTGAGACACGTCGTCGTGGTCGGCGCGTCCGCCGCCGGCCTGGCCGCGGCCGAGACGCTGCGCCGCGAGGGTTTCACCGGCCCGCTCACGCTGATCGGCGAGGAACTGGACGCGCCCTACGACCGGCCGCCGCTGTCCAAGCAGATCCTCGCGTCCCGGTGGGACGCCGAACGGCTCGCGCTGCGCACCACCGAACAACTGGCCGCGCTGGACCTCGACCTGCGGCTCGGCGTGCGGGCCACCGGGCTGGACCCGGCGGCCCGCACGGTCGCGCTGAGCACCGGCGAACGGATCTCCTACCAAGGTCTGATCATCGCCACCGGGGTACGGCCGCGCGTGCTGCCCGGCCGAGGCGCGCACGTGCTGCGTACCGTGGGGGACGCTCTTGCCCTTCGGGCCCGGCTCGGTCCGGGACGCCGGCTGGCCGTGGTGGGCGCCGGGTTCCTCGGTGCCGAAGCGGCCGCGGTCGCCCGTGGTCTGGGCTGCGAGGTCGTGCTGCTCGAACCGGCGCCGGTCCCGATGGCGCACGCGGTCGGCGAGCGGGCCGGCCGGGTGCTCTCCGACGTGCACCGCGACCACGGCGTCGACCTGCGCACCGGCGTCTCCGTCGCCGAGACCACCGATCAGGGGGTACGGCTCACCGACGGCACCCTGATCGAGGCGGACGAGGTGCTGGTCGCGATCGGGTCGGTGCCGAACACCGAATGGCTCGACGGCAGCGGCCTGACCGTCGCCGACGGCGTGGTCTGCGACGAGTTCAGCGCGGCCGGCCCGGACGTCTACGCCGCCGGTGACGTGGCACGCTGGCACAACCCGCTGTTCGGCACCGTGATGCGCGTCGAGCACCGCACGAACGCGGCCGAGCAGGGCATGGCCGCGGCCCGCAACCTGCTGCACCCGGCGGCCCGCAAGCCGTTCGCGCCGGTGCCGTACTTCTGGTCCGACCAGTACGACCTGAAGATCCACGCGTACGGCTACCTGCGCGGCCACGACGCGGTCGAGGTGGTCGAGGGCGACCCGGCCGAGCGCCGGTTCCTGGCCGCGTACCGCACGGGTGACCGGCTGGCCGGCGTGCTCGGCGTCGGCGTGCCACCGAAGACGCTGCGGTCCTGGCGGCAGGCGGTCGCGGCCGGCCAGGACGGTGCGGGCCCGGTCGTCAGCGGGGGCGGCGATCGTAAATGATCACTAATGCGATCAAGTGGAGGCGTGATGAAGTCGATCCAGGTGACCGGGCCCGGCGAGACCGCCGTGGTGGAGGTCGACCGGCCGGTCGCCGGACCGCGCGACGTGCTGGTGCGCATCCGCGCCTGCGGTGTCTGCGGGTCCGACGGCCTGTACATCTCGGTCGGGGGCATTCCGCCGCGGCAGGGCGCGACCCCGCTCGGCCACGAGCCGGCCGGTGAGGTCGTCGAGGTCGGTGCCGACGTCAGGGGTGTGTCGGTCGGCGACCACGTCGTGCTCAATCCGATGGCGGCCGGTGACGGCATCATCGGCAGCGGCGGCGCCCAGGGCGGCCTGTCGGAGTTCGTGCTGGTGCGTGACGCGAAGGCCGGCGTCCACCTGCTGGCCGTGCCGAAGCACATCCCGTTCGAGGTGGCCGCGCTCAACGAGCCGATGGCGGTGGCCGGCCACGCGGTCAACCGGACGAACCCGTCGCCGGGGGACCGGGTGGTGGTGTTCGGCGCCGGACCCGTCGGCCTCGGCGCCGCCATCGCGTACGAGTTGCGCGGCGCGCACGTGGTCGTCGTCGACATCGTCCCCAACCGCCTCGACAAGGCCCTGAAGGTCGGCGCCCACGCCGTCATCAACTCCGCCGAGGAGGACGTGACCCAGCGGCTGCTCGAGATCCACGGCGAGGCTCCCCGCAGCTTCGTGCGCGGCACCCGCCCCGACACCGACATCTACCTCGACGCGGCGGGCGCGCCGGCCGCGCTGGAAACGGCGCTGGCCAACGCCAAGCACGGCGCGACGCTCGGCATCGTCGCCGTCCACAAGAGACCGGTTCCGGTCGACTTCGGCAGCCTGCTGACCACCGAGCTGACCGTCGTGCTGTCCATGGGCTACCCCACCGAGATCTTCGAGGTCACCCAGGACCTCGTCGACCACTGGGAGCGTTACGAAATCCTCATCAGCGACCGCATCCCGTTCGCCGACGCCCGACGCGCGCTCGAACTGGGCTCCACCCCGGGCGCGGCCGAGAAGGTGGTCGTCACCTTCGACGCGTAGCGGCCGCACCGTCCCCGTGACCGGGCGCCCGCCGGTCACCCCCTGGGTGGTGTGATGGCGGCGCGGGCGAGCCGGATGTCGGCCGGGTCGGTGGCCGGGAGGTGTGACACCTCGGGGTCCCAGGGGTGTTCGAGCATGCCGGCCACGGCCCGGGCCGTCTCCACGTTGTCCAGCCGGGCGATGAGGTGCAGCGACATGTCGATGCCGGCCGTGATGCCCGCGCTGGTCACCACCTGCCCGGCGTCGACCCAGCGCCGGTCGCGGACGACGTCGACCCGCGGATGCTGCCGCGTCAGCTCGTCCAGGACCAGCCAGTGCGAGGTGGCGGACAGCCCTGCGCCTCGACTGCGGCGCCGCGGTGGCCACCCGGGTCGCCCGGGGCATCGTCGCCGCACCGCACCGCGAGGGCGGCCAGGCCCAGTACGTCACCCGTCCGGCCGCGCCGCCCGAGCGTGGTGCGCTGAGCGTCACCATGGACTGGGCGCTGCGGAACCTCGACGCCCCTCTGACGGTCGCGGACCTGGCCGCGCACGCGAGCGTCTCCGAGCGTACGTTCGCCCGGATCTTCACCGCCCAGCTCGGTGTCAGCCCGATCAGGTGGCTCACCGCCGCGCGGATCGGCCGGGCACGTGAGCTGCTGGAGACGACGAGCGCCGATGTCGACCACATCGGCCGGGCGTGCGGTCTGGGCAGCCCGGCGAACTTCCGGCACCACTTCCGCCGGGCCACCGGCACCACCCCGACCGGCTACCGCCGCACGTTCGGGGCCGGCCCGGCGGCCTGACCTTCCGGTCAGCAGTTGGACGCCGCGTAGGTGACGGCGCCGATCAGGTCCGCGCGCAGCCGCTGGAACGGGTCCCCGGAGGCGGCCAGCCGCTTCGCGTACGCGTCGAGCCGGCCGACCCAGGCGACGCGGTCGTCCGGGCTCAGGCAGTCGCGGTAGGAGCCGTCGGGACCGCCCTTGGTGATCCGGCCGATCCGGTCGAAGATCGGTTTCAGCCGTGGATGGGTGAGCGGGTCCGCGTCCAGCAGCTCGGCCCGGTCCGGCAGCGCGCGGATCTCGGCGATCGCCGTCATCATCGTGAGGTTCGCCAGGTCGTGCCCGGTGACGGCGGTGGCGCGCGGCAGGGACAGCGCCTGCGCGTCGGTCAGCTCGCCGGCGAGCATCAGCGCGAAGAGCAGGCCGTCCCACGGCACCCGGGCCCGGCGGTCACCGTCCGCTCGCAGGTAGTCGTAGACGACGGTGACCGGCACCCGGCCGCGGTCGGCGGTCCACGGTGGTTCCACCTCCAGCAGCGAGGCGGCGGCCGGTCGCGGGCCGGTGGCCGGGATCGGACCGCCGGCCCGCCGCGCCACGGCCAGCGCGGTGCGGAACGCGGCCAGCCGGGTGTCGTCCGGGTGCGCCTCGGCCAGCCGGTCCAGTGCCGTGGCCACCGCCGGGTCGTGCAGCCGCTCCCAGTTCTCGCGGTGATAGGCCTCGGCCGGGGCCGGGTCGAAGGCGCTGAGCCACTCGCGCAGCGCCACCGGTGACCCGCTGACGGTGGGGGAGAGCGTGGCGGCGTCCTCGAACTGTTTCCGGGCCGGCGTGGCCGTGAGTTCGCCGACCGTGTTGCCGTCGGTGTCCCGCAGCCGCCACCCGGCCATCTCGGTGGTCAGCGCGACCGGTCGCTGTTCCGCGCGCACCTGTTCGAAGAGCGTGAGCCCGTACGCCGTGGCCCGGGACCCGACGACCAGCGGCGCCGGGCCGATCCGCCCGTACCAGCGCAGCAGTTCCCGCAGCCGGTCGATGACCGGCGTGACCACCTCGGGCGGGCCGGCCAGGTCGACCGCGACCACGGGACGGCCGGCGCGCGCGGCGTACGCGTCGACGGCGTCCAGGACGGCCCGGGGCTGCGTGGTCCAGGCACCGAGCCGGTGGACGGGTGCGGGGGCCGGCCAGACGTGGTCCGGGAAGACCCCGGTGCGCAGGACCGCGTCCAGCGCCAGGAGCGGCTGGGCCGCGAGATGTGTCCCGTCCGGGACGAGCCGGGCGACGCGGCGCAGCGTCGCGTCGATGCCCAGCTCGGGCAGCCGCGACCAGGCGTCCGGTGCGGGCAGGTTCCGCAGGCCGGCGAGCGCGGCCGAGGTGTCCGCCCAGGCCCGCCTCGTCTCCGGGTCCGTGCCGGTCAGCTGGTGGACACCGGGCGTGGCCATCCGGATCGCGAACAACGCGTCGTCCAGCTCGGCCGCCGGGTCCCGGCGCAGCAGTGCGGCGATCGCGTCCGGGCCCGGCTGCTGCACCCGGACCGAGTAGACCTGCAGGTCCTCGGTGGGCCGCCGGGTCCGCTGCGGGCCGAGGTCCGCCGGCCGCAGCGTCGCGAGCCGGGTCAGGCCACCGTCGCCCGTCGCGCGGGCCGCCAGGTCCAGCAGCGTGCGGCGGGCGGCGGTCCCACCGGTGCCGGTGATCCGGGTGGCCAGTGCGTCCACCGCTGCCGTGATCTCGGCCGGGTCCGTGGTGTCCGGGGAGACGCCGGCGAGGTCGGCCACCGCGTCGGCCAGGTAGAACGCGTCGGGTGTGCCCGCCGGGGCGTCGTCGCCGGTCAGCGCGCGCAGCAGCGCCCGGTCCGCGTCCGTGACGGGGTGCAGCGCATCCGCCGACGGGGCCGGCACCGCGGGCGTGGTCTGTTCCGGCCGGTGCACGCGGACGCGCCGGGTGCGCAGCTCCAGGCCGGCCGCGGCGGAGAACTCGGCGATCCGGTGCAGCGCGGCCTGCCAGACCGGCCACGGGGTGTCCTGACCGGGGGTGCCGATCACGATCTCCGGGTCGTCCGGCCCGATCCGTGGTGCGGTGCCGGCCGCGCCGATCCAGAGACGGGACCCGATCTGGTACGCGACGGTGCCGGCGCCGAGGTCGTACCGGCCGGACGAGGGGTCCCGGGGCACGGTTATCTCGACGTCCGGGTCGAACGGCTCGGCGCCGACCCGGTAGTGGTCGGCGAACGAGCCCAGCGCCGGCCGGTGGTTGCGGCCGTACGCCGCGAAGTGCCGGGCGTCATAGCCCTCCGGAGGCGTCCGCAGCCGATCCCGCGCGATCGTCACCGTGTGCGTGGTGCCCAGGGCCCGTACCAGCGCGACGGCGTCGGCCGGTGACACCGGCCGGCCCGGCCGCAGCTCGACCACGGTCCCCGGCGGAAGGCTCCGCAGCATCCCGGCGAACCTGCCCGGGTCGGTGCCGGGCCGCAGCCCGATCACCACCAGCGGGCCGTCCTCCGGCGGCCGCCGGGTGATCGCCGGTGCCTCGCCGTCGGGGTGCACGTGGACGCCGGCCCGGCCCAGCCCGGTCACCCGGTGACCGTCCGGTGCCGGGACGTCGATGCCGCTCCAGTCGCGTACCGACCCGGCGG
The DNA here is from genome assembly GCF_031458255.1 of Catenuloplanes niger. Lineage (NCBI taxonomy): Bacteria > Bacillati > Actinomycetota > Actinomycetes > Micromonosporales > Micromonosporaceae > Catenuloplanes > Catenuloplanes niger. The sequence continues at coordinate 970,042 of NZ_JAVDYC010000001.1, read as the reverse complement.
CCAGCAGCGCGCGGTCGGCCCACAGCTCGGTCGCGGCGCGCGGCTCGGCCCGGTGGAGCAGGTCGAGCAGGTCGTGTGCCGTGGCCCAGGCACGGGCCGCGGTCGCCAGGCGGCGACGGACCCGGCCGTTGCCCGTGCCCGGCACGGCCGCGGGCCGCAGCGCGTCGAGGTCCTTGGCGGCCTGCCGCAGCTCCCGGCTCCGGGCGCGCTGCTGCGGGCCGAACGCCCGGCGGACGAGGTCCACCCGGAGGTCGCCGATGTCCGGGCCGCGCAGCATCGCGTTGCGTACCCGTGGGACGGTCCGCTCCGCCAGTTCCGCGGCGCTCACCTCCCGGCGCAGCACCCGGTCCTGGCCCGCGACGACGTGCTGTTCGGCGCGCAGCAGGCCGTGCAGCAGCGCGCGCAGCACCCGGTCGACGTTGCGGTCCCGGGGCAGGGTGAGCGTCCACGTCGCGGAGTCGAGGAGCGGGCCGGAGCCGCCGACCGACACGTGCTCCGGGCGGGGCACCCCGCCCGCGTCCGCCAGCCGGTGGGCCAGCGCGGTCCACGCCGTCACGTCCCCGCCGGCCAGCGCGGTGTGCGCGGCGGTCGCCCACTGCCGTGCCTGTTCCCGCAGCTCGGGGCCGGACATCCGGTACGTGCGGTGGTCGTGGCGGGCGCCGAGGCCGAGCAGTTCGTCGCGCGCGGTCAGGAACGGGCGCTCGTCCGTGTCGTCGGCGACCGTGAGGACCCAGTCGCCGGGTCCGGTGGGTACGTCGTCCCCTTCGGACCGGACGCTCACGCCGGCGGCGCGCAGGTCCTCGGCCAGCCAGCCGAGGCCGACCTGCCCGAGGTGGTCCGCGTACCGCCGGGGGAACACCTCCGGCGGACTCTGGAGCGCGCGGAGCCGGTCCACGGTGATGCCGCGGAGGCCACCGGTGCGTACCGCCTCGGCGGCCAGCACCAGCAACCGGCGCAACGCGTCGATGCCGGTGCCGGTGCCGGCCAGTCGCGCCAGCTCGGACAGTGCCCGGGCGATCTCGTCGTGGCCGGTCGACCGCGGGTCGGCGCCGGCCAGGTCGGCCAGCGCGTCGAGCAGGTGGTACCGGGACAGCGGCCGGCCGTCCGGGTCGGGGACCGGGACGCCGTCGTCGAGGTCGCCGAACAGCCACCGGAACAGTTCCCGGTCCTCGTCGTGCACGGGCCGGATCGCGTCCGGCGACACGTCGGGCAGCGCGGTGGGCATCGGCAGCGGTGCGTGGACGCGGACGTTCTCCGCCGCGAACGGCTCACCGGCGGCCGACGCGAAGTCGGCGACCCGGTCCAGCGCGGTCTGCCAGACGTGCCACGGGGTCGGGCGGCCCGGCGTGCCGACCACCACCGGCGGATCGTCGGGATGCGCGGCCGCTTCCGTGCCGGGCTCGCCGATCCACAGCCGGCCGCCGACGGTCAGCGCCGCTTCGACGCCGGGGCCGAGCCGGAACCGGGCGGTGCCGAGGTCGGCCAGTGCGGTGGGTGCGGTGACCGGGTCGAGCGGGTCGGCGCTGACCAGATAGTGCGCGGCGAACGGGCCGAGCGCGGGCCGGTGGTTGCGCCCGTACGCCGCGAAGTGCCGGATCGCGCCGCTGACCCAGGTGAGGTCGACCCCGTCCGTGCCGATCGTGAGCCGGTGCCGCGGCCCGAGCGCCGCGGCCAACGCGACCACCGTCTCCGGATGGAGGAGGGTGTTGGGGCGTAACTCGACCACGGCGCCGTCGGGCAGTTGCGCCCGCAGCGCGTGCAGCGCGCCGGAGACGTCCATCCGGGCCGGGAAGTCGACGACCACCAGCGGCCCGGTCGCCGGTGGCCGGCGCGCGAGCGGGGCCGGGCCGTGATCCGGTCCGGTCACCGTGTGCCGCGCGTACAGGTGCACGCCGGCCGCGCCCAGCGGGTGCGCGGTGAAGCCGGCCAGTCCGTGGACCCGCACGCCGCTCCAGTCGCGGACCGAGCCGCCCGCCGCCCAGCTCCGGGTCACCGCCAGGTCGGACGCCTTGCGCGGCATCCGTCCGTACCGCAGCTCGAGGTCGGCGGCGAGCTGCCGCCAGGCCGAGTCCTCCGCCACGAGCCGGCGGTGCAGCCGGCCGCCGGGCCATGCCTCGGCCGGTGGGGTCATCGACCGCCGCAACTCCGCCAGGCGTTCCCTGGCCCGCCGCACACCACCGGATCCGGTGTCCCATTCGCGGCCGGCGACGTCGGCCGGCCCGGGAGGCGGCGGTGGCATCGACGACAACGCCTGCCGGATGCTCGCCGGCAGGCCCTCGGCCTGGCCGGTCAGCCGGCCGGCCAGCATCATGCGCCGTACGGCCAGCGCGTAGCGTTCGCTCTGGGTCAGCGCGCCCACGAGCGCGGACAGCATCCCGTCGAGGTGCTGCCGTCCGTCGAGGGTCAGCGTCCAGGTGTCGAGTGCGAAGCGGCCCTCCCGAACGGCGCCGGTGTCGTCGATGAACACGTCGGTGACCGGCGGGACACCCAGCTCCTCGGCGACGGTGCGGGCCAGCGCGGTCCACGCCCGCCGGCGCCGCGCCGGGTCGGTCAGCTCGGCCGCCCGCGCGGTCGCGAGCACGCGCACCCGCTGTTGTGTCTCGGTCTGGGCGAGCCGGTACGACCGGTGTGCGTGCTGGTTCTCCAGGTCGAGCATCGAGTCGCGGGCGTGCCACAGCGCGCGCAGGGTGCCCTCGTCCGGTGCCAGCGTGTGCACCGTGACGCGGCGCTCGGCCGGCCGTACGTCGTTCACCTCACCGTGCGTCACGGTCCAGCCGGCCTGGATCAGGTCGTCGGTGAGCCACTCGATCTTCCGGTCCTGCAGGAACGAGTCGAGCGGCAGCGGTTTCGAGACCTGCACGGCGCCGCGCTCGTCGGACCGCACCCGCATCGACACGTCCAGGTGCGCCACCCGGCTGCGGTAGAACCAGACGGCCGGGTCGACCAGGTCGCGGCGCAGCGGGGCGTCACCGAGCCGGCGCTCGACGAACTCGCGTGCGCGTACCCGCCGCTGGTGCCCGGCGGTGGTGACCGCGCGCCGCAGTTTGCTGCCGGCGTAGCCGGTCTCGTCCGCGAGCCCGGCGAAGTAGTCGACGCTGTCGTCCGTGACGGTCACGGTGGCCTCGGCCGGCCGGCCGGTGAACGCCCGGAGCATGCCGGGTTCACCGCCGGCGGTGCCCGGGTCGAGGAGGGCGGTCACGGTCCGGTCCGACGCGGGTGCGGCCGAGCCGTCCGGGCCGGCCACGATCGCCCGGGAGTCGAGGTCCGCCTGCAGCAGGGCCCGGCCGGCGTCGCCGAGCAGCCGGACGGTGCCGGCCAGCGGCTCCGGCAGACGATCGGTGGTGAACGGCCGCAGTCGCGCCGTGCCGCTCTCCTGGGTCTCGACGAGCGTGTAGTGCAGTGCGTCGTGCCGGTGGACCAGCACCACGTGTGCCTGCTCCACCGCCCAGACCGGGGTGACCGCACCGATCCGCAGCGCGGTCAGCCGGGCCGCGGTGGCCGGCTCCTGGAAGAAGCCGCCCATCCGCGTGGCCAGCCGGTCGCGGCCGCGCACCGCGTCCTCGACGGCGGACGGCAGCGGGATCCCCAGCGCGCGGAGCACGTCCGTCACCCGGTCGGCGCAGTCCGGGTCGGTGCCGTCCCAGGGGTCCAGCGTGTCCAGCGCCCCGATGAGGAGGTCCGCCCAGGGCGAGGCCGTGGCCAGGGCGGCGGCGAGCGCCCGGTCGGCCGCGTCCGGGAACACCGCGTCCGGGCTCGCGCCGGACAACCGGGCCACGAGCGTCGCCGACGACGGCAGGAGCGGGCTGCGCGGGTCCAGGCCGAGCCGTTCGTACGCCCGCTCGCGGGCCCGGTGGTAGGCGGTGATCACGTCGCGGGCCGGTCCGGGTGCCGTCGCGACGAACCGCGCCCACGCCGCGGCCGCGACCGGGTCCTTGGCGAGCAGCGGGGCGACGCGGGCGTCGAGCACGGCGGTGACCAGCGGCAGGTTGCCGGTCGTCCGGGTACGTTCCGGCCCGGTGAGGCGGGCGATGCGGTGCACCGTGTCGTCGGCCGAGCCGGGCTCGGTCAGGCCGCTCCACCGCAACTGTGGTGTCTGCGCCGGCCGGACCGATCGCATCAGCTCGCCGAGCTGCCAGGTGCTGGTGTGCGTGCCGTCGAGCCCCCACGCGGTGCGCAGATCCTCGGGCAGCTCCACCTGGCGCAACTGCACGCCGCCCCCGGCACCGGCGACGAGCACCCGGTCGGTCACGGTGCGGACCAGCTCGCGCAGCGGCGGTTCGGTCAGGAACGGCTCCAGCAGCTCCCGCCACACCGAATCCGGATCGGGGAAGCCGGCCACCACCGGCGCCACCGCGGGCAGGTACAGGTCGCGGCCGCGGAAGAGCAGCTGCCACGCCAGCACGGCGGCGAGCCCGGCGAGCACCGCCGGCCGCTCCGCCTCGGTGAACGATCGCGTCGGGGTGAGCGGATCCGGCCGGTACCAGCTGGCCGCGTGTCCCATGTGGACCGACCGCAGCCGGGGCAGCGCGCCGTCGCCCGTACGGTGCCGGCCGGGCAGCCGGCCACCGATCTGCTCGAGGATCTGCGGCCCGGCCGTCCACAGCAACGGTCTGCGCAGCATGTCCATCGCGCGGTGCTCGGCGACCTCGACACCGCCCGCGTATCCGCTGAACAGCGACCAGATCGGTGCCATGAGCTCCGACTGCCTCGTCGCGTGGTTGTCCGCGATGAGCTCGCGGAACTCGCGGACGGCCGGGTGGTGCCGGGCGCCGAGGATCCCGGAGTTGTTGATCCGGCGCTTGCCGTCCCTGCCGTACGCCCCCTCGTGGATCGCCCAGCCGTACCGCTCGAACAGCGTGCGGACCTCGGCGGCGAACGCGGCGGCGTCCTCGACGGCGTTGTCGCCGTCGGAGTAGAAGCCGCCGAAGTCGGCCACGATGCGCCAGCGCAGGACGTCCGCGGCCGCGGTGTATCCGTCGACCGTGCGCGCGCCCAGGTGCACCAGGAACGCGTCGTCCACCGGGTTCGAGGCGTGGTAGACGTCCTGGACCGGGATGACCCGGATGCCGTTGTCGCGGGCCCACTCCAGGCCGGCCGCGGTCGGCGGCTCGGTCACCCACAGCGTGGTGAAGTAACCCTCGCCGGCCAGTGCCCGGGCCTGCTGTGCGGCGCCGGCCATGAACGCCGCCGCGGCCGGGTTGTCCGGCGAGACCGGGGAGCCGACCCAGATCATCGGTACGTGCGTCGGCATCTCCTGACCGGCCGCGTTCCGCAGGACCGTGCCGGTCTCCGGCAGGCCGTCCAGCGACACGGGCCCGGCGCGGCCGGTCAGGTCGAGCCGCCGGAAGAACGCGTCGAGCTGGCCCGTCCGGATGCCGTCCAGGGGCCGGGCGAACGCGGGCGTGGGCGCCTGCTTACGCGCCCCGAAGTAGTCCGGGCCGAACGCGGGGTGCGCGGGAGCGGTCCGGTCCATGCCGGCGCGCAACCCGCCCACCGCGCCCGGCATGACCGGCTCGTCGGGGGTGATCGTGATCTGCGGGACGGACGTGTCCCGGGCGGCTTCGAGGAAGGTGGCGAGGGCGCCGGGCCTCCCCGACCCGGCCAGCAGCGCCGGTGACGCCGGGCCGACCTCCGGGCCGGTCGCCCAGATCGTGCCGTCCTCGGCGAACAGCCAGGTCAGCCGGTCGCCGCCGAGCCCGGGCACGCGGACGAGCGCGGCCGAGCCGGGCGCGGACAGCAGCGCGCCGGCCAGGTCGTCCGGTGCGGGCCCGGCCCCGCGGAAGGTCTCCCAGATCTCGGCGGTCGTCGGCGGTGTGAGGCGGGCCGGGTCCCAGCCCTCGGTGGAGCCGGTCAACACCATGCCGACCGCCAGCGGGTACGCCGGCGACGTGGCCGCGCCCAGGTCCCGTACCCGCTGAAGGGGTGTGGTGGTCATGTCGGCGGCGAGCCGGGCGGCGGTGCGCAGCAGCGCGCGGGTGGAGGCGTCGCCGTCGGGGAGGACGCGCAGCGCGACCGGCGTGCCACCGGTCTCCCGGTCGTCCGGACCGACCGGCACGATCCGCGCGCCGGCCGAGGGCGGGACGGCGGCCGGTGGCAGGTGCGCCGGAACCCCGGCCGTCTCCGTCGCGCGCAGCCACGCGTCCGGGTCCGGCCGCTCGCCCGGGACCGGGACGAGCACCAGGTCGTGCGAGCGGTCCAGCACGCTCAGTGCCCGGCCGAGCGACTGCATCGCGGTCGTGCTGTCCAGCGCCACCCGCGGCACGAAGATCGGTCCGCCGGTGGCCTGGCGGGTCGCGTTCATCGCCCGGACCAGCGCCATCTGGTCCACGCTCGCCGGCGTCTGCCCGGGGTGGAAGTACACCCCGCCCGGGACGGGCAGGAACATCCCGTCTCGGCAGACGACGTCGAGCAGTGGATGAGCGGGCATGGCGAACTCCTGAGGACCGGGCGGTCCCGTTACTACGCGGTACCGGCGACACCGGTTCAGCCGGCCGGTGCCCGCGCGTTCGTCGCGGGCCGCGGGCTCGCCCGTTCGGGTCGGACCGTAGCGCAATAACGGGCTATTCCGTTGACCCGGTCCCGTGGCGGACGCAGCATTGTCGCGACCGGAGCCCCGGGCGACCGGTACGTGCCGATTGAACAGGAGTCGCTACCGTGCGCGCCGTGGAGAACGGTCACCCCGCACATGCCTGCACGCTGCCGGCGGTGCCGTTGCTGACCAGCCGGGAGCTGGGCTGGACGACGGCCGACGTGGGGATGTACGCCGACCCGCCGGTCTGCGACGACTACCGGGTGGAGTTCGCGAAGCCGATGATCCACGTGGCGCTCAGCGGCCGGTACGACCGCGGCACCCGCCATCGGGGCCGCTGGCAGGTCGTGGACCGGGTACCCGGCTCGATCTGTGTCGCCCCGCCCGGCGAATTCGGGCGGATGCGCTGGCGCAGCACCTCGGACGTGCCGATGCGCTCGCTGCATGTGCACCTCGACCCGGTGGCGACCGGCGGCCGGCCGATCGGGCTGGCGATGGGCGTGCGTGACCCGTTCCTGTCGGCCGGTGTACGCGCGCTCGAGCAGGCCCTGCGGGCCGGTGGCCCGGCCCTCTACGCCGACTCGGTCGCCCGGACGCTGGCCGTGCACCTGGCCTGGGGGCCGCGGTCACCGGCCGGGCAACGCATGCCGCGGCTGAGTGAACAGCAGGTCGATCAGCTCACCGACTACATGCGTGCCCGGCTGGCCGACAACGTCACCGTGGACGATCTGGCCGGCGTCGTCGGGGTCAGCAGGTTCCATTTCATCCGGGTGTTCTCCGCGACCACCGGGCAGACCCCGTACCAGTACCTGCGCCGGATCCGGATGGCCGCGGCCGCTGACCTGCTGCGCGGCACCGCCCAGCCGATCGCCCAGGTCGCGCTCGCCTGCGGCTACCGCAGTCCCGGGCAGTTCGCGGCCGCGTTCCGCAGGGAGTACGGCGTCAGCCCCACCGACTACCGCGGGTAGCGCGACCGGGATCACGGTCCGGCGTGTCGCGCCCGGGCCGGGTCAGGGCCTGATGAGCGAGGTGACGCCCGCGACGAGCGCGGCTCTGCGCTGCGCGGGGTCCGGTTCGACGGGCGCCAGCTCCTTCAGCGACCAGGCGGCGGTGTCCCAGCTGAGCACCATGGCGAGCACCATGGCCAGCAGTTCCACCGGCGAGATGTCGTCGCGGACCTGGCCGGACTTCTGCGCGGCCTCGATCGCCGCGATCCGCTCCCGGTACTGCGTGACCTCCGAGTCGATGCCGTGCTGCCGTTCCAGCGACGCCCAGCGGTACAGCCGGGACACGTGCGGACGTACCTGCAACCGGTCGAACAGCTCGGCGGCGTAGCGGGGCACGTCCCCGTCGTCCAGCGTGATCGCCTGCGCCAGATCGCGCATGCACTCGGCGACCACCCTGTCGAACAGTTCTTCCTTGGCACCGAAGTGCATGTAGATGGACCGTTTGTTGGCGCCGGCGGTGTCGGCGATCCGGTCGACCCGGCCACCGGCCAAGCCGTGCTGGGCGAACTCGTCGGTCGCCGCTTTCAGGAGTCGCCGCTTGGTGTCGGTCGCGTCGGGTGGCATGCGCACATCGTACATAACCATCCGGATATTTATCTCCCCGGCCGGCCGGCGGTGAGAGCAATTTCCGGCGTGTGCCCGCAGCCGCCGGTGCGCGACCCGCGCAATGTCGGGGGCATCGCTGGAAGAGCGGGCGCCGAGGCCCGATAGTCGGCCAATGATCTTGCGGTCCATCCTCAGATTCACCCTTTCGTCCGCCGTAGCGGCCGGCGCCGTACTGGCTCCGGCGCTTCCCGTCCTGGCCGCGCCCGCGGTGCGCGTCGACTACGTCGCGCTCGGCGACTCCTACGCGGCCGGCGTCGGCGCCGGCGCCGAGTCCACGGCCTGCCGGGTCACCGACGGCGCGTTCCCCCGGCTGTGGGCCGAGCCGGAGCTGGTCGACCTCACCCTGGCCGCCTGCAGCGGTGCGACCTCCGCCGATGTCGCCGCCACCCAGCTGGGTGCGCTGAGCGAGACGACCGACCTGGTCAGCGTCACGGTCGGCGCCAACGATCTCGGGCTCACCACGATCCTCCGCACCTGCGCCACGGCGCCGCAGGGCGAGGCGTGCACCGTCGCGCTGGCCGGCATCCCGCAGGCGCTCGCCACCACGGTCCCGGCCGGCGTCGCCGCGCTGCTGACCCAGGTCCGCGCGGACGCGCCCGCCGCGAAGCTCGTCGTCACCGGCTACCCGGTGCCGTTCGCCGAGGCCGCGCAGTGCCCGCAACTGCCGCTGCCGCCCGCGCTGCGGACCGCCGGTAACAGCGCGATCGCCGGACTCAACCAGGTGCTGGCCGCCCAGGCCGTGGCGGCCGGTGCCACGTTCGTCGACGTGACCGGCGCCTTCGCCCCGCACGCCCTGTGCACACCGCAGCCGTGGCTGGTGGGCGTGGCCGGACTGAACGACGGGACGGTGCTGCACCCGACGGCGGCCGGGCAGGCCGAGGGATACCTGCCGGCGTTCATCGCGGGCGCCGGCTCCGTCGAGGACGTCGTGGAGTGGATCCGCCAGCGGGACACCGCCGCGAGTGCGTCGCCGTCGCCGTCCGTGCCGGCCTCCGTGCCCGCCTCCACGCCGGCCGGCGTCGCGGCCCCGCCGGCTGACGGTGCGGGCGGTGGCCTGCCGGTCACCGGTCCGCGCGTCGGTGCTGTCGTCGCCGTCGGTGTGTTCCTCGTCGTCCTCGGTATCGTCGGGCTCGTGGTGTGGCGCCCGCGCCGGGTGCGGACCCTGTCGGAGTAGCGCGGACCGGTGCCGGGGGATGGGCGACCGGGCTGACGCCGCGGGGGAAGCGGCGCACCGGGAGGTGCGGGTGGCGATCCGGGCCCCGGACCCGCTCGCCCGCGCGGGCGTCGCCGCTCTGCTCCGGCACCACCCCGGCCTGGTGCCGGCCGGCCCGCGGCCGGACGTGCTCGTGCTCTGCTGTCCCCGGTTGACCGCCCAGGCCGGCGCGGGCCTGCGCCGGGTGGCGGCCGGGGCACCGGTGGTGCTGGTCGTCGACACGGCCGAGGAGGAGGACGCGCTCGTCGCCGCCCGGTGCCGCGTCGTCGCCGTCCTCGCCCGCGCCTCGGTCACCGCCGAGGCGCTCGTGCATTGCGTTCTGGCCGCCGCCGACCTGGGTGGCGGCCTTCCGCCCAACCTCGCCGGGGAGTTGCTCGCCCGGATCGGGTACCTGCGCCGTGACCCGCTCTTCCTGGGCCGCGCCGGACTCACCCCGCAGGAGGTGCGGGTGCTGAGACTGTTGGCGGACGGGCTCGGCACCGCCGAGGTCGCGGCGCGGATGCGGTGCTCGGAACGGACCGTCAAGACCCTGATCCACCACCTGAACCATCGGCTGGGGTTGCGGAACCGTCCGCACGCCGTGGCCTACGCGCTGCGCGCCGGCGCGATCTGAACCCGGGGTTCGCCCGCTCAGATCGCTCCGCTGCGGATCGCGTAGGCCACGGCGTGCGCGCGGTTGCGCAGGCCGAGGCGGCTGGTCAGCTCGTGCACGACGTTCTTGACGGTGCGGTCCGACAGGAAGAGCCGCCGGCCGATCTCCTCGGTGTTCAGGCCGTCGGCCAGTAGGGCGATGATCCGCACCTCGCGAGGGTGCAGGCCGGCGGTGGCCGGCCCGGCCCGTTCGATCAGCCGCAGCAGCCGGCCCACGAGGTCCGGTGGCAGCACGCCGTTGCCCGCCCGTACCGCCGTGACGGTGTCGATCAGCCGGTCGGCCGTGGCCGCCGCGCGCGGCACCACGGCAGCCACCCGGTGGCGCACCGCGCGGAGCAGTTCCTCATCCGTGATCTCGCCGACGACCAGCACCGCGGGTGCGGTCGAGTGGCGCAGCGCGTCGATCACGGCGGCGGAGAGGCGTTCGCCCGCCACCACCAGAACCTCCGCGCCGTCGTCCACGACGGACAGTCCCGCCGCGCCGTCCAGGCAGGCGAGGAGGCCGGCCCGGTCCAGCGGATCGCCGGCGACGAGCGAAATCCGTACGTCCACGGTGCTCTCCTTCGGGCCCGTGCGGTGTGACCGCGGGGCGGGTCCCATCGTACATAACTATCTAGGTATTGACATTGGGGTCGCGGCTCCGTAGGAATGTACCTAGTTAGTTACGTCGTCGGGCGGCAACCACACCACTTCACTTCGGCTCGGGCCGGTGGCGAGGTGCTGCCCGCGACCGGACGCGCCACGACCAGCAGATCGGAACCCCATGAACGACAAGCAGCAGTTCCCGTGAGAGCGCTCAGATTCCACGAGTACGGCGGACCGCTCGCCGTCGACGACGACGTGCCGGCGCCGACCGCCGGCCCGGGCCGCACCCTGGTCACCGTCGCCGCCACCGCGTTCAACCCGGTGGACCTCCTGATCCACGGCGGCTTCCTGGAGCCGGCACTGCCGCACATCCCCGGCGTCGAGATGTCCGGCACCACACCCGACGGACGCACGGTGATCGCGGCCCTGCCGATGAACCTCGCCGGTGCCGCGGCCGAGCTGGTCGCCGTGCCCGACGACCTGCTGGCACCCGCGCCGCGCAGCATCCCGCTGGCCGACGCCGCCGCCATCCCGGGCGGCGCGCTCACCGCCTGGCAGGCCGTCACCGAGCACGCCGACGTCCGGGCCGGGCAGCGGGTGCTGGTCAACGGCGCCGGCGGTGGGGTCGGCGGTTTCGCCGTGCAGTTCGCCAAGCGGCGCGGCGCCACGGTCGTCGCCACCGCCAGCCCGCGCAGCACCGCGGCGGTCCGCGCCGCCGGCGCGGACCAGATCATCGACTACACCGGTACCGACCTGACCACCGCGCTGACCGAGCCGGTCGACGTGGTGATCAGTCTGAGCCGCGGCGTCCCCGGCCTGTCCCGCCTGGTCCGCCCCGGCGGCGTGCTGGTCAGCGCCGTCGGCCCGGCCGAACCGGCGGACGGCGTCCGCATCGTCGAGATGTACGTCCGCGCCGACGCCGCCCAGCTCACCGAGATCTCCCGGCTCGTCGACGCCGGTGAGATCCGGGTCGACGTCTCCGAGCGGCGGCCCGTGGCCGGCCTGTCCGAGATCTTCGCCCGCGCGGCGAAGGGTGACCTCCGCGGCAAGGTGGTCCTCCTCGTCCAGTACGGCGACGGACTCCGGCCGGTGCGCACGTGACCGGCGACGAGGCGCCCCTCGACGGCGTACCCGTCGAGGCGCGACGCATCGTCGCGGTCCGGACCGGCCCCGTCGGCCGCCCCACCAACTGACCACCTGATGTCCGTGAGGCGCCGGCCACCGGCCGGAGCCCCCGCGATCCCACCTAGGAGTACACATGTCACGCACCTGGTTCATCACCGGAACGTCCTCCGGCTTCGGCCGCCAGCTCACCGAGCAGCTGCTCGACAGGGGTGAGCGGGTCGCCGCGACCGCGCGCCGCACGGACAGCCTCGACGACCTGGCCGACCGGTACGGCGACCGGCTCTGGCGCGCCCGGCTCGACGTCACCGACACGGCCGCGATGCGTGCGGTCGTGGACCGCGCGTTCGCCGAGCTCGGCCGGGTCGACGTGGTCGTGTCGAACGCCGGTTACGGCCTGTTCGGCGCGCCGGAGGAGCTCACCGACGCGCAGATCGACCGGCAGATCGCCACGAACCTCACCGCGTCGATCCAGCTGGCCCGCGCCGCCACCCCGCACCTGCGCCGGCAGGGCGGCGGGCGCTACATCCAGGTCGCGAGCATCGGCGGCCAGATCGCGTTCCCGGCGATGAGCCTCTACCACGCCACCAAGTGGGGCATCGAGGGCTTCTGGGAGTCCTCCGCGCCGGAGCTCGCGCCGTTCGGCATCCACGTGACGATCGTCGAGCCGGGCGTGGCCCGTACCGGCTTCGGCGTGAGCAACTCGACGCTCGCCGCGCCGATGCCGGAGTACGCGGACGGGCCGTCCGGTCTGCTGCGGCGCATGCTCTCCGGCGAGTTGCCGCCGCTGCCCGCGCCCGGCGACCCGGTGAAGATCGCGGCGGCCATCATCGCCTCCGCCGACCAGCCGAATCCGCCACTGCGCCTGACGCTCGGCTCGGACGCCTACACGCAGGCCACCGCGGCGCTGCGCGGTCGCCTCGACGCGCTCTACGCCGGGCGGGACCTCGCCTTCTCCACCGACGCCGACGACGTCGCCGTCCTCGCCACCATCTGAATCCATCCGAATCCCTCGAAGGAGCCTGTCATGTTCGATTTCACCGGCAAGACTGTCCTGATCACCGGTGCCTCCGGCGCCCTCGGTGTCGCGCTGGCCGTCCGATTCGCCGAGGCCGGCGCGAACGTCGTCGCCGCGTCCCGCAAGGGGTACGAGGAGGTGGCCGAGAAGGCCGGCGGCCGTAGCATCGGGGTCCGCCTCGACGTCACCAGCGAGGCCGAGTGGGCGGACGCGCTCGCCCGCACCGAGGCGGCGTTCGGGCCGCTGGACGTCCTGGTCAACAACGCCGCCTACCTGCGGGTCGGTACGTCCGAGAGCATCCCGGTGGAGGAGTTCCGGCGGGTGGTGGACACCAACCTCACCGGCTCGTTGCTCGGCATCCGCGCGGCGGCCCCGTCGATGCGCAAGGCCGGCGGGGGAGTGATCATCAACGTCAACTCCATCGCCGGGCTCAACGCCGCGCCCGGACTGGCCGCGTACAGCAGCAGCAAGTGGGCGTTGCGTGGGCTGATGCGGGCGGCCGCGGCGGAGCTGGCCCGGGACAACATCCGGGTCAACTCGGTGCACCCCGGCATCATCGAGACGCCGCTGGCCTACGGCCCGGACGGCAGCCCGCTGGTCCCGGTCGACCGCCTGGCGATCCCGCGCAACGCCTCCGCGGAGGAGATCGCCGACGTCATCCTCTTCTCCGCCTCGGAGCAGGCCCGGTTCGCCACCGGCTCGGAGTTCCTCGCGGACGGCGGCTTCGGGCTCGGCGCCGTCGCCTGACGACCGTCCCACCGGCCCGCCGTCGTGAGGTACGACGGCGGGCCGGCGTGGGTGCGCGGTCCGGCACGCGATGCGGGACGGCGTTCGCGGCCGGACTGCCCGGCTCTCCGGCCCCGCCCGGACGTCACGGATGCGGTGACGAAGGGGCATCGGCGACGACCGCGGGATCCGGCTGGCGGGCCCGGGCGCGTCCGCGCTCGCCGGCGAGGCGGCCCGGCTCCGGCGGCACGCGGACGCGGCCGTGACCCGGCTGGGAGCCCGGCCGGTGACGGCCTGACCGCGCCGACGCGTTCGGCCTCCGGCGTCAGTTCTCCGGTGTGCCGGTGAACAGGGCGATGAGCTCGCCGATGCGATGGTCCGCCTCGGCGGGATGCCGGAAGCTGCCGGTGGTGTCGATGGTGTACTCGTTGCGGCGCCCGACGCGTTCGCGGTGCAGGTAGCCGGCCTCCTCGAGGTCGGCGACGATGGCTTGCGCGGCACGCTCGGTGATGCCGACGGACGCCGCGACGTCGCGCAGCCGGGCGGTCGGCTCGCGGGCGATGGCCAGCAGCACGTGGGCGTGGTTGGTCAGGAACGTCCACGTTCGTGCCGAGGGTGTGGTGGCCGGTCGAGCTGCCGCGGGCATGCGGGGTGCCTCCGTGGGTGAGGTGTGGCTGCCGCCTGAATATACGTTCCGTGACACACGAAAACTGCATCGCACTTCGGGTGCCCGAGCCCTTGACGTACGAACTGTGCTTCGTGAATAATCGATCGTAGTTCGAGGGGGAGTACCCGACGATCCACGCATCGCCGTCAGTACGGGCCGGCTCATCCGGATCCCGGCGGTGCAGCCACCGGTGCGGTGGCCCGGGGAGACCTTCGTCCAGCAGCGCCGTAGGGCCCGTCACGCGGGCTCTCCGGCCCGGACGAAAGGTTCCCTCCACTGTGTCCGTGTCCTGGTGGATCTGGGCTCTGCTCATGCTGGCGATCGCGGCGATGCTCGCCGTCGATCTGTTCCTGCACCGCGACAACCACGTCATCGGCTTCCGCGAGGCCGCGATCTGGTCCGGCATCTGGATCGCCGCCGGCCTGCTGTTCGGCGTCGTCCTCTGGGCCTGGCAGGGCGCCGACGTGGCCGGCACCTACTACGCCGGCTACCTGATCGAAAAGGCGCTGTCGATCGACAACGTGTTCGTCTTCGCGCTGATCTTCACCTACTTCGCCGTACCGGCCGCGTACCAGCACAAGGTGTTGTTCTGGGGGGTCATCGGCGCTCTCGTGTTCCGGCTGGTCTTCATCTTCGTCGGCGCCGAACTGCTCGAGACGTTCTTCTGGACCGCGTACGTGTTCGGCGCCTTCCTGATCTACACCGGTTACAAGATGGCGTTCCGCCGGGACGAGCAGACCCCGCCGGACCGCAACCCCGTCGTCCGCCTGGTCCGCCGGATCATCCCGACCGACTCGGCGTACCACGGCGACAGGTTCTTCGCCCGGGTCGACGGCAAGCGCGTCGCCACCCTGCTGTTCGTGGTCCTGATCGCGGTCGAGGCCACCGACCTGATCTTCGCGATCGACTCGGTGGCCGCGATCCTGGCCATCACCACCAGCACGTTCATCGTCTGGACCGCCAACGCCTTCGCCATCCTCGGCCTGCGCAGTCTGTACTTCTGCCTCGCCGGGCTGCTGCGCCGCTTCGTGCACCTGCACTACGGCCTGGCCGTGCTGCTCGCCTTCGCCGGCGTCAAGCTGATCCTGTCCGAGACCCCGGTCGGCAAGCTGCCGATTCCGGTCACCCTCGGCGTCATCGTCGTCACGATCACGGTGTCGATCGTGTGGAGCCTGCGCAGCACCCGCGGCACCGACGCGCGTGACGGCGGTGACCTCGACCCGGCCGGCACCTCACCGGACACGGCGCGCTGATCCGCCGGCGGGCCGGAGCGTGGTGGCGGCGACCCGGCCACCACGCTCCGGCACGCGGTCGGGCGCCTACCCCCTCTCGTCGTCCGGCGTCGGCAGGAGGGTGTGCAGCGTGCGGGTGAGGTGGCGGATGCGCGTGCGCGGAGAAACCGGGACGGAGCCTTGCCACCGCCTAGACGTTCCGTCTAAGGTTGGACGAAACGTCTAGGAGTGTGGTGTGGGATGTCGGATTCGGCAGATGCGATCTTCGCCGCGCTGCGCCCGGTCGTGGCGGGCATCGCCGCCACCTTCGGCAGCGCGTGCGAGGTGGTGCTGCACGACTATCGCGACGAGGAGCACTCGGTCGTCGCGGTCGCCGGAGACGTCACCGGCCGGCGCGCCGGTGACGCGATGAGCCAGATCGGGCTCCGGGTCCTCGCCGCCGGTGACGAGGCCACCAATGAGGTCAACTACCTCACCCGGACGGCCGACGGCCGGACGCTGAAATGCTCGACGCTGCCGCTGCGCGACGGGCACGGTGTGCTGATCGGCGCGCTTTGCATCAACGTCGACGTCACCGTGCTGCACCGGGCCGCCGCGATACTGACCGACCTGGCGGGGACGGCGGCCGCGGCGGCCCCGCTCGGCGCGACGAACTTCTCCGGCGACCTCGACCAGGTCGTGTCGGCGCTCGTCGAGGAGGCGGAGGCCGCGCGTGGGATGCCGGTGGCCGCGATGGACAAGCACGATCGGCTCGAGGTCGTGCGGGCGCTGCACGACGCCGGCGTGTTCGCGCTGCGTGGCGCGCCGGGCCGGGTCTCCACCCGGCTGGGCATCTCCCGTGCCGCGCTCTACAACGACCTGGCGGCGATCAGGGAGAACGGCTGATGCGGGTCCTCGAGGAAGCGCACACCGTGCGGCTCGTCGACGACGACCTCGCGCTCGCGGCCGCCCGCGAGGCATTTCTCGCCACCGGGGACGGGGTCACCTTCCCGGTCGTGGTCGGCCACGGCGGGCGCCGGGCCGACCGCTTCACCCTGAAGTCCGGCACGGTCGGCGCGGAGACCGGTGTGAAGATCGGCAGCTACTGGCCCGGCAACGACGCCGGCGGCATCCCGCGGCACGGCTCGGCCGTGATCCTGCTGGACCAGCGCACGGGCCGGCTGGCGGCCGTCGTCGAGACGGCCGCGGCGAACGCGTATCGCACCGCCGCCGCCGACGCGCTCGCCGTGCTGACCCTGGCCCGCCCGGACTCCCGGGTGCTCACCGTGATCGGCACCGGGCACCAGGCGCTGCACGACGTGCGTGCCGTCGCGCGGGTCGGTTCCTTCGCCACGGTGCTGGTCGCCGGCCGCCGTCCCGAGGCCGCCCGCGCGTTCGCCACCGAGATCCGGCGGCTGACCGGACTGCCCGCACGCGCGGCGACCGCGGAGGCCGCCTGCCGGGCCGCGGACGTCGTCATCACGGCCACGACCTCGGCCCGCCCGCTGTTCGACGCGGACTGGATCCGGCCCGGTGCCCACGTCTCGGCCATGGGTGCGGACGCGCCCGGCAAACAGGAGCTTCCACCGCGGCTGTACGAGCGCGCCACGCTCTTCTGCGATCTGGCGGCGCAGTCGCGCGCGATCGGCGAGTTGCAGCACGCCCCGGTGACGGCGCCGGTCACACAGCTCGGCGACGTACTCCGCGGCCGGGCCCCGGGCCGTGTCTCGGCCACGCAGATCACGGTCTTCGACAGCTCCGGCTTCGCGCTCCAGGACCTCACGCTCGCGGCGGCCCTGCTCGCGCGCGCCGACCAGCACCGCACGGAGATCTGCGAATGAACACGCTCAACGACCCCCAGACGCCGTTCGCCGTCGTCGACCGCGCGCGGACGGACCGCAACATCGCGCGGCTCCGGGCCCACCTGCACGCGTCCGGCGTACCGCTGCGGCTGCACGTCAAGACGTCCAAGTCCCTCGACGTCGCGGCACGGGTCTTCCCGGGCGGTCCCGGCCCGGTCACGGTGTCCACCCTGGCTGAGGCCGGGTACTTCGCCGACGGCGGATACACCGACGTGCTCTACGCGGTCGGCATCGACCCGCACAAGCTCCCGCGCGTGCTCGCCCTGCGGCGCCGCGGCGTGGACCTGGCCGTGCTGCTCGACAGCGTCGCACAGGCCGACGCGGTGGCGAAGGCGTCGGCCGATGCCGGCGACCCGGTGCCCGCCCTCATCGAGATCGACTGCGACGGGCACCGCGGCGGTATCGGCGCCGACGACCCGATCCTGCCGGAGATCGGGCGGCGCCTCGCCGACGGCGGCGCCGAACTCCGCGGCGTGCTCGCCCACGCGGGGGAGTCGTACTTCGCGGACACGCCCGCGGCCCGCCGGGAAGCAGCGCGCCACGAGCGCGACACCGTCGTCCGCGCGGCCGGCCACCTCCGGCGGGCCGGCCTGCCGTGCCCCGTCGTCAGCGTCGGATCCACGCCCACCGCGCACGCCGAGGCGGACCTCGCGGGCGTCACCGAGGTCCGGGCCGGCAACTACGTCTTCTTCGACCTGGTCATGGCCGGCATCGGGGTCTGCGACGTCGACGACCTCGCGCTGTCCGTGGTCGTGACCGTGATCGGTCACCGCCCCGACCGCGGGTGGATCCTCACCGACGGCGGCTGGACGGCCACCTCCCGGGACCGCGGCACCGCCACCCAGCGCATCGATCAGGGGTACGGGCTCGTCACCACCCTGGACGGCCGGGTCCTGCCGGATCTGATCATGAGTGGCGCGAGCCAGGAGCACGGCACCCTCGCCCTGCGCCCCGGCAGCACCGGTGTCCTCCCGGAGCTGCCGGTCGGCACCCGCGTGCGGATCCTGCCCAACCACGCCTGCGCCACCGCCGCCCAGCACCGGCGCTACCACGTCATCGGCGGCGGCGCGGCGGCCGGCGCGCCCGTCGTCGAGGCGCACTGGGCCCGGCACGACGGATGGTGACGGAGTTCCACCCGCCGGCACCGCGCCACTGTGGAAACCAGGACCTCGGGAACGACATGGTGCACAACGACCATGACCGGGCGGGAACGCGCGCCCTGCACCTGCTGATCGTGCACCTGGGCGGCGGCACCGCGCACGGACCCGGTGCCGGCGGTGCCGCCCGCGGGCTGCTGTTCCTGGCCGGCGCCTACCTGCTGGCCATGCTGGTCAAGGCGGCTGAGCGGTTCTCGTAGCGACCCTCGCGACGCGGTCACCGGCGTGGAACCGTTGCGCACGACCGCCCGTACCGCTACCGGATCTTAAGTAGACGGTCACCCCGAATCAGGAGTTCAGACACATGGCACGATTGCTGTTCGCGGCCACGCCGGCCGCCGGTCACGTCAATCCGGCACTACCGCTGGTCAAGGCCTTGCGCGCGGCCGGGCACGAGGTGCGGTTCACCACCGGCCGCGAGTTCGAGCGGTCCGTGACCCGGGCCGGTGCGGTCTTCACGCCGGTGCCGGCGGAGGTGGACTGGAGCGGCATGACGCCGGACGAGCGCTGGCCGGAGCGGGCCGCCCTGACCGGGCTGCGCAAGCTCCAGTGGGACATCGCCAACTACTTCGTCGCGCCGGTCGCCGCGCACGTGCGGCACATCGAGGCGATGCTGGCCGAGGAGCCGGCGGACGTGCTGGTCGCGGATCCGCCGTACGGCGCGGCCACGGCGGTGCACGAGCGCGGCGGGCCGCCGGTCGTCCACTACGGCATCACCGCCCTCGGGCTGCCGAGCCGCGACCTTCCGCCGTTCGGGCTGGGCCTGTCGCCGATGAGCGGACCGCTCGGCAGGCTTCGTGACCGGGCGCTGACCGCGTTCGTGCGCCGCACGGTGTTCGCGGCGAGCATCGGCCAGATCGACGCGCAGCGCACCGCGCTGGGGCTGCCGCCCGCGGGCCGCACCGCGATGGACGCCGGCCACGGTGTCGCGCTGCATCTGCAGTTGTGCACGCCGGGGTTCGAGTACCCGCGTACCGACCTGCCGGCTCACGTGCACTTCGTCGGGCATCCGGCACCGCTGCCGCCGTCGACGCCGTTCACGCCGCCGCCCTGGTGGCCGGAGGTCACGTCCGGGGACCGGCCGGTGGTCGTGGTCTCCCAGGGCACCATCGCGACGGACCCGGCGGAACTGCTGCGCCCGGCGCTGGCCGGGCTCGCCGCCGAGGAGCTCCTGGTGGTCGTCGTGACCGGGGGCGCGGATCCGTCCGTGCTCGGGCCGCTGCCGGGCAACGCGCGGGCTGCGGCGTTCATCCCGTTCGCCGAGCTCTTCCCGCACGCGCGCGCCGTCGTCACCAACGGTGGTTACGGCACGATCCAGCTCGCGCTCGCGCACGGCCTGCCGATGGTGGTCGCCGGGCGGACCGAGGACAAGCCGGAAACGGCCGCCCGCGTGGCCTGGTCCGGGGTGGGACTCGACCTGCGCAGCCAGACGCCGTCCGCGTCGGCCGTGCGCGACTCGGTCCGCCGGGTGCTGCGCGATCCGTCGTTCTCGGACCGTGCCCGCGCGCTGCGTGACGAACTGGCCGACGGCGCGACGCCGGAGCAGCGCGCGGTCGCGCTGATCGAGAAGCTGATCCGGTGAATGGCACTTTCGTACCACCCACGCCCGCCACGATCAGCCATTGCGCTGACGTTTCCGGCTGCCGGTGCCACGAGGCTGGAGGCAACCCATCACCACCGAGGAGTTGACGTGCGCAAGGCCGTACTGATCGCCATCGCCCTGATCGTGCTCGCCCCCGTCGTGTTGTTCGCCTACCTCGCCCTCGCGGTCACCGGCTGACCGTCGTGATCACGAGGTGGTGGCGCGCGATCAGGTCCGCCGGACCGGCGCGGCTGACGTACGACGCGGGCCTGGCGATCGCGCTCACCGCCACGGCCGTGGGCCTGCCGGACCTCGGCCGTCTGCTGCCGGCGGGGCTGGTCGTGCTGGTGGCGTGCGTGGACATCGGGTCGGTCCTGCTGCGCCGCGCGTACCCCGCGACGGCCCTGCTGACCGCGGCCGCCGTCGGCACCGCCAGCGGCCAGAACAGCTTCTTCCTGCTCATCGCCCTCAGCGTGTCCGCGGGGTACCGGATCCGCGACGTCCGTCGGCTCGCCGTGGCGCTCGGCGCGACGCTGCCGCTGCAGCTGATGGCGGATCTGCGCGCCGACGACGAGGGCGGCCCGGCGCAGGTGCTGGTCACCGCGTGCGTCTTCGTCGCCGCCGACCTGCTCCCGGCCGTCGCGACGTGGCTGGCCGTCCAGCGTCGCGAACTGCTGTCCCTGGTGCGGCAACGCACCGAGATGCTGGAGGAACAACAGCGCACGACAGCCGAGCGGGTACGGATCCGGGAGGTCGCCCGGATCGCCGGCGAGATGCACGACTCGCTCGGTCACCGCCTCACGCTCATCTCGCTCCACACCGGTGCGCTGCGGTCCACGCAGGCCCCACCGCCGGCGGACGTGGTCCGGCTGGTGCACACCGCGGCCGTGCAGGCGATGGATGAGATGCACCAGATCCTCGTGGTCCTGCGCGACGGCCAGAACGGTGCCGAGACCGAGCCGCTGTCCGCCGGGCTCGCCGAGCTCGACCGCCTGGTCGAGGGCGCCCGTGCGGCGGGAACCCGGATCACGTTGCGGCGGGAGGGCACGGTACGGCCGCTGCACCCGGTGATCGACCACGCGGCGTACCGCACGCTGCAGGAGGGGCTGACGAACGCGCTGCGGCACGCGCACGGCAGCCGCGTCCGGCTCGCGCTGCGTTACGAGCCGGACGCGGTGATCGCCGAGGTGGTCAACGGCCCCGGCCGGCCCGGTGGCGGCCCGGGCGGTGGCCGGGGCCTGCCGGGACTGGCCGAGCGGGTCCGGCTGGTCGGTGGCGTGCTCTACCACGGCCGCGAGCCGGACGCCGGCTTCCGGCTCGCGGCGACGCTGCCGCTCACCCCGCAGGGACCGGCGGCCGGCGCGGTCGACGAGGTCACGGTGGCGTTGCGGCGTGCGGATCGCCGGAGCCGGCTCGGGTGGGCGGTGCTCGCCGCGTCCTCGGTCACGGTGCTGCTGCTGTGCGCGGCCGGCTGGTGGACGGCGACCGTCGGGTCCACCGTGGACGACCACACGTTCCGGGACATGGCGATCGGCGCGACCGAGGCGCAGGTCCGCTCCCGCCTTCCGGACCCGGCCGCGTCGGTGGCCGACCCGATGCCGCCACCGGGCCTGGAGTGCGTCTCGTACCAGGCCCGGATCCGTTTCCGGCCGGACTCGTTCACCGGCCGGTACCGCTTCTGCTTCCGTGACGGCCTGCTGGTGTCGAAGGAGATGCGTCAGCCGTGACCGCTCCGGCCGTCGCGCCGCGTCGCATCGTCGGCCACCCGAACGGCGGCGAGCCGCGGCAGCCGGTCGCACACAGCGGACCGCCGACGGCAGCTACGTGGCGTACGTCTACGCGTTCCACGGCATCTGAGCGCGCGTCGAGTCGGCGGTGTCCGTCGCGGTGCGCGCCGCACGGGCCGGCACCGGCCCGTGCGGCCGTCATGGCGTGCCGGGCCGGTCAGCCGCGGGACCAGCGCTGGCCGGCTGCGGCGGTGCAGGTGCGCAGCACGGCCGGGCTGCCGTTGGCGGTGCCGCCGGCCTCCAGGCACAGCCCGGACCGGCTGCCGCGGATCGTGCCGTCGGCGCCGAACGACCACTGCTGGTTCGTACCCCCGTGGCATGCCCAGAGTTGAGCCTTGGCGCCGGAGGCGGCGCCGGTGGGGGAGTCGAGGCACGTGCCCAGCGCGCGCAGGGTCTGGCCGTCGGCCGTCCAGCGCTGGTTCGCCGCGCCGCCGCAGTCCCAGACGATCGGCTGCGTACCGTCGGCGGGGTTGCCGTTCGGCACGTCCAGGCAGCGCCCGGACGCGGCGTTGACCAGCGTCTGCCCGCCGCCGCCCGGTTCGCCGACGGTGCCGGGGACCGCGCGCAGGGCGGCGTACCAGGTGGCGGCCATCTTGTCGTAGCCGCCGGCGGTGGGATGGACGCCGTCGATCAGGTCGGCGGTGGTCAGCGCCGCGTGCATGTCGACGAGGTGCACGCGTTTGCCGGCGTTCACCTTGGCCCGCACGATGCCGGGGATGGCGGCGTTGAACGTGCGCGCGGCGGCCTCCTGGCCCTGGTTCGCCAGCGGGATGATCGTCGCGACGAACACGTCCGCCGAGGGTGCGCCCGCGGTGATGCGGTCGATGAGCGCGGACAGCCGGTTCGGCGCACCCGGGACGTCGACGTTCTGCAGGATGTCGTTGGTGCCGATGTGCAACAGGACGGTGCGTGGGCGGCCGGCGGTCAGCCATCCGCTGATGGCGCTGTCGATCTGGTCGATGCGCCAGCCGGGATGGCCTTCGTGGTCGTGGTCGCCCAGGGCCGCAGGCCCGTTGTACTGCGAGCCGACCAGGTCGACGCGGTAGCCGGCGCCGGCCAGCCGCTGCCAGAGCCCGATGCGGTAACCGCCGGGGATCTGCGTGCCCTCGGTGATGGAGTCGCCCAGCGGCATGACCCGGGTGCCGCCGTTCGATTCGGCGGCGTGTGCCGGAGCCGCGACGCCGACGACGGCGAGTGCGGCGGTGAGCGCGACCGCGACGAGTTGTCGTCTCGTGTGCATGGCGGAAGGTCTCCTTCGGAGACGGGTGCTCGTGCCGGCCGGGCCCGGACGCCGTAGAAACATTTATGTATCGCGATGCTTGCAGAGTCCGTTCGCATGTTCAAGGCGCCCGGTGCGTGCTTTTATGTGTTCCTGTCGATCGATTCCGGTGCGCGTTTCGGCATGACGAAAAATTGGCATGCGGGGAAAGTGTTATGCGCTCACCCGTGCCGAGGTCGCCGATTCGGACAGCGCTCGGTCCGGCGCTCCATAACATTTAGAACCTTGAATGTGTCTATTCATTCTGGCAATCTGGCGGCGGTGGGTCTCCACCCGGCACCACCCGGACGCAGGCGATGGAGGACGCGATGCGCGGAGGACGGACGATCGGTGCGGGACTGACGGCCGTCGCGGTCGCGGTCACCGCCGCGGTCCTGGCGATCGGTGCCGGGCCGGCCGATGCCGCGGTGGGCGGCTCCGGTCCCTACCCGGCCGACTACGAGACCTCGGCCGGGCTGCCCGACCACACCGTCTACCGGCCGCAGAACCTGCCGGCCGAGCGGCTGCCCGTTCTCGTGTGGGGCAACGGCGGCTGCGCGTCCAACGGCACCGCCCAGGTCAACTTCCTCCGGGAGATCGCCTCGCACGGATTCCTGGCCATCGCCAACGGCGCGCCGAACGGATCCGGGTCCACCACCGCGCGGATGCTGACCCAGTCCATCGACTGGGCCTTCGCCGAGAACGCCCGGGCCGGCAGCAGGTTCTACGGCAGGATCGACACCTCCGCGGTGGCGGTCGCGGGCTTCTCCTGCGGCGGCCTGGAGGCCTACGCGGTCTCCGACGACCCGCGGGTCACCACCACCCTGATCTTCAGCAGTGGCCTGCTCAACGACGCCGACGACTACCAGCTGCGCCGGCTCACCAAGCCGATCGCCTACGTCATCGGCGGGCCGAGCGACATCGCGTACCCGAACGCCATCGACGACTGGGGCAAGCTCCCGTCCGGGCTGCCCGCCTTCATGGGCAACCTGGACGTCGGGCACGGCGGCACCTACGACCAGGCCAACGGCGGCGAGTTCGGCCGGGTCGCGGTGCTGTATCTGAGGTGGCGGCTGAAGGGCGACACCGCGGCCGGTACCGCCTTCGTCGGCGCCGGCTGCGGACTCTGCGGCGGCCCGTGGCAGGTGCGGCAACGGAACCTGAGCCTGGGCGGGACCCCGCCGACCACGCCGCCGGTCAGCCCGCCGCCGACCGGCGGCACCGCCGCCTGCACCGCGGCCTACACGGTGCAGGACCAGTGGAACGGCGGATTCGTCGCGAGTGTGGCCGTCACCGCCGGCGGTGCCGCGCTCGACGGGTGGCGCGTCACCCTCGCCCTGCCGGCCGGAGCCTCCGTCACCTCGGTGTGGAGCGCCGTCGGCAGCGGCACCAGCGGCACCGTCACGATGGCGAACGCGGCGTACAACGGGCAGCTGGCCCCCGGCCGGAGCACCACGTTCGGCTTCCAGGGCACCGGCACCGGCGGCGGCGCCACCGCCACCTGCGCCGCGGCCTGAGCGCGCGGCGGTGCCTATCGCCGGGGGACGTGCAGCCTGTCGACCCTGATGGTGAGCAGGACCCGCTCGTGGCCGCCGCCGCTGAAGCCGGGGTAGGGACGGCCGATGTACTGCTCGGAGAGCTCGTCGATGTGCTCGCGGGCGCCGTCCGGCGAGGCCGACACGACCGTGCCGCGCACCGCCCAGGAACGCAGCGGTGCGGCCGGGTCGGCGATGCCGACGGCCACCCGGGCGTCGCGGGCGACGTTGCGGGTCTTCTGGTGGGTGTCCACCGTGTTGATCAGGATGTGTTCGCCGTCGGTGCCGGCCCAGGTCTGGGAGATCTGTGGGGAGCCGTCCGGCATGAGCGTGGTGACGAAGCAGATCGCCTTGCCGCGCAGCACGCGGAGCAGGTCGTCGGGGAGAGGCATGGCTACTGTTCCTTCACCTGGTCTGGTCGTGGTAGAGGTGGTCGATGACCGTCTCGTCCGGCGCGACGCCGGGCAGGTCCGCGTGTTGCAGGCCGGCCAGCGCGACCGCGAGCGCCCGCCGCCACAGATGTGGGGCGAACGTGCGGGACGCGTCCATCACGCTGCCGACCATCAGGTGCGCGGCCGCGAAGTCGCCGGGGGTCACCCCGGCCGGCAGCTGACCGGCGTGCACGGCGCGCGCGACGAGGTCGGCGATCAGCGGCGTCATCCGTTCGCCGGCGTCACGGACGAGCGCGGAGGACTGCTTCTGCCCGCGGAGCAGCTCGCCCAGCCCGCGGCTGGCCGCCTCCAGTTCCAGCTGCCGTTCGAGGAAGCGGGCGAGCGCGGCCAGCGCGTCGTCCTGCTGTGCCGCCTCCTCGGCGAACGCCACGACCGCGTCGATGTGCGTGGCGAACAGCGCGTCCAGCAGGTCCTGCCGCTGCGGGAACCGGCGGTAGACCGTCCCCAGCCCGGTGCCGGCGGCGCGCGCGATCTCCTCGTAGGTGACGGCCAGGCCGTCGGTGGCCATCAGATCGTAGGCCGTCCGCAGCAGCAGCTGGCGGTTGCGCTCGGCATCGCGGCGCAGCGGGGGCGGGGACTCGGTCACCGACCCACCGTACAGAAGTGGAGGATCATTTCTCAAGTTGAAGTTTTCATCCGCTTACGGTTCGCGGGTGCGCCGGTCCGGCGGGGTGCCGGGCGGAAATATGCCGGTCTGCGGGCAAAGGGCGGCCTGGGTACGCTTCGTCCATGCGAGTTGATGATGTTCTGCTCGACGCGTTCGGGCGCCTGCCGGAGCTGGTCGACGGCGCGATCGACGGCCTGACGCCGGAGCAGTTGCGCTGGGCGCCGGCCGACGGCGCGAACACGATCGGGTGGCTGGTCTGGCACCTGACCCGGATCTACGACTACCTCGCCGACTCGATGGGCGAGAAGCACCTGTGGGAGACCGGTGACTTCGCCGCCGCGTTCGGCCTCGAACCGGACCCGGCGAACTCGGGTTACGGCCACGGCCCGGCCGACATCGCCGCGGTCCGCCCCCGGGACACGGCGGCGCTGCGGGACTACTTCGCGGCCGTGCACGAGCGCAACACCGGCTGGATCCGCGGCCTGTCCGAGTCCGACCTCGACCGGGTCGTGGACACCGACTGGGATCCGCCGGTCACGCTCGGCGTGCGCCTGGTCAGCATCCTCGGCGACTGCACGCAGCACGTCGGGCAGGCCGCGTACCTCAGGGGGCTGCTGCCGCGCGGCTGACGCGGAGAGTTCGTCGCCGGCGCCGGGTGCGCCGGCCCGGCTACCGCGTCATGGCCGGAACGTGTGGTGCACGAGATCCCGCAGGCCGGCGAGCGGGTCGGTGCCGGGCTCCTGGCGCAGGTGTTCCACCAGGTCGCTGCGGACGGCGGCCAGCAGCGCGTGTGCGAGGAAGCGGGCGTTGGCGGGGCCGCGGGCCCGGCTGAGCAGGTCGGTCAGCGCGGCGTGCAGGCGCTCGTATCCGGCGGTCCGGTAGGGGCTGCCCTGGCCGTCGCGTTCGAGCGCGAGGGTGAGCCCGCGGTGGCGCTGCTTGAAGGTCCACACCCGGGTGAGCAGCGCGAGGGCGGTGTCCGCGGGCGAGTCGCCGTCCGGTGGGACGGTGAGCTCGCGCGCGACGCGCTCGTCGTAGAGCGTGCGGATGAGGGTGGCGCGATCGCCGAAGCCGCGGAAGATCGTGCCCTTGCCGACGCCGGCCGCGGCCGCGACCGCGTCCATCGAGACCTCGTCCGGGTCGGTGGCCTCGTCGAGCAGGCGTCCCACGGCCGCGAGGACGGCCTCCCTGTTGCGTGCCTTGTCCGCCCGCACCGCACCCACCCCTTCTAAACGGACTGTCGGTCCGCTATGGTGAAACGGACCAACAGTCCTCATCCTAGGGGAGGCCGGCATGGATCCGACCGCGGTGTTTCACCGTGCCACCGACGCACTGCTCGCCCACGGCATGGCCGCGTTCACCGCGCTGTACGCCGACGACGCGGTGATGGAGTTCCCGTTCGCCCCGCCGGGACGGCCGCAACGGCTGCACGGCCGGGCCGAGGTGGAGGCCTACCTGGACGGCTACACCGACATGCTCGACATCCGGCGGATCCACGACGTGGTGGTGCACCGGACGGCCGACCCCGACGTGATCGTCGCCGAGATGGCGGCGAGCGGAGTGGTCGTCGCGACCGGCAAGCCCTACACCGCGCGGTACGTCGCGGTGCTGACCGTCACCGGCGGACTGATCCGGCACTACCGCGACTACTGGAACCCGTTGCTGCTGCAGGAGATCGCGGCATGACGGTGCTGGTCACGGGCGCGAGCGGCAATACCGGCGGCCGCGTCGCCCGGCAGCTGGCCGACCGCGGCGTCGAGGTGCGGCGGGCCGGGCGCACGTCTCGGACGAGGTTCGACTGGTCGGATCCGGCGACGTTCGGCACCGCGCTCGACGGCGTCCACGGCGTGTACCTCGTGCTGCCGCCGGGCGTGGCCGACCCGGCGACGGTACTGACGCCGTTCCTGGCGCAGGCGCGGCGTACCGGCGTGCGGCGGCTCGTGCTGTTGAGCTCGTCGGCGGTGCCGTTCGACGGCGCGGTCGGCGCGGCGCTGGGGGAGAGCGTGCCGGACTGGGCGGTGCTGCGGCCCAGCTGGTTCGCCAGCAACTTCACCACGGATCACCTGCACGGCGCGTCGGCACGCCGGGACGGCGAGATCGTCAGCGCGACCGGGGACGGGCGGGTGCCGTTCATCGACCCCGCGGACATCGCGGCGGTGGCGGTGCGGTTCCTCACCGGTGAGGCGGCGGCGCGACGCGACGTGGTGCTGACCGGGCCGCGGCCGTTGAGCTTCGACGAGGTCGCGGCCGCACTGAGCGAGGCGATCGGGCGCCCGGTGCGGCATCGCCGGGTGACGGCGCCGGAGCTCTCCGCGCGCCATCAGGCGCACGGGATGCCGGCATCGTTCGCCGACCTGCTCGCCGGGATGGACGTGGCGATCGCGGCCGGCACGGAGGACCGCACCACACCGCTCGTCGAGCAGATCACCGGCCGCCCGCCCACGTCGTTCCACGACTTCCTGACCGCCACCGTACGGCCGGGAGCGGCCGGCACCCACGGGTGACCGAGATCGGTCGTGCCGCTCGGCCCGCTGACCGGGCGCCGCCATCACCCGGCCAGTGCCGGTCTGCCGGCGTCCAGGCGATCACGAACCGCGCCGCGAGTGGGTTCGGCGATCGGCGGCGCCCGTCGGAGTGCCGCCGCGTCAAGGGCGCTCGAGGGCGGGAACGCGTGCACCGGGCTCGGCGAACCACGCCGGAGCGTCGACGGCCAGTGTCGTCTCGATCTGAAGCCTCGACAACGCGTCGAGTTCCGGCAGGGATCGCGGATCGAACCAGCCGACCTCGGTGGATTCGGCGTCGTTCACCCGTGGCTCTCCGCTGACCACGCGACAGCGGAACCACACGTTGAGGTATTCGCAGACAACTCCGTTCGGGTAAACGGAATGGTGCAGGGCGACTCCGCCGATCCGCTCGATCTCGACGACCACCCCCGTCTCCTCGTAGATCTCGCGCACCACGGCATCGGCCGGCTGCTCGCCGGGGTCGATCGCACCGGCTGGAAGCCCCCAGGATCCGTCGTCGCTGCGCCGTCCGAGCAGGATCTGCCCTCGGGCACCGCGGACGACGGCGCTCACCCCGGGCAACATCAACAGATCGTGGCCGACATGAGCGCGAAGGCCGGCGATGTACGGCGAAATAGGCATGAGGACGACAGTAATGAGTGCGGTCCACCGCTCGGTGCGTACGGGCGGGGGCAAAGCACTGCGTTCACGCAGCATTCGCGCCGCCTGCCGCGTGGGGTGCGGTCGATAATTGCTCGGGTCGCCGCGGGTTCACTCATGTCCGTCGCTCCATGACCTGCCAGCTCCGATTTACGTACCCTTTGCTTTCGTATGGCTTTCGTCGATCGGCGGTACTTTCGGAAAAATCGATGGTCCAAACCTCGGGGGCAACCCTCTCGACCGGTGCATCGTGGACTCCCGCGGCGAATCTGTTCAGGAGCGTGTCCCGGGTGACCAGCCTGACTCGTCGGTCGATAGCCGTGGCCAAAATCAGCAGGTCATTGATGGAGTTGCGGAAATTGGTCTTGACGTTCGCGGTCTGTGAAAAGGCTTCCAGTAGCGTAAACATCTGCTCGATGATCCTGGGTGAGAGGGCGATGCACCTGACTCCGTTCGCGGCCAGGAAAGCGAAGCGGGACAGTAGGGTGTCCTGGATTTGGCGATCCAGGACGGATGTGCATGCACTGTAGTACGTGATGTCCTTGGCGTTGATGGTGCCGGATATTCTGTTGTGACCATATTCGACGATTCTTGGGTAATCGCTTGCGAAATCGATGATGAGTCGATCGGTTTGGTCCTTCCATTTTCGGCGCAGTCTCTCGCGCTGTGCGGGGGAGATTCGATTTCCTGCCCTTACTACGAGATGGTGACGTCCGACCACGAGGAGGCCGCGGCTTGGCAGGTAGTACAGGGGTTGTTTCGGGTCCGGCGTCTGCACGAGAAGGAATTCCTGTGCCGTAACGGAACTGATGCTTCTGCCCTGGATCTCAAAACCGGGGATGCCCTTCCAGGCGTAGGAGACGATCATCGTGTCGACGAGGTCCAATGGGGCTCCCTTTGCTCACCGGCCCGGCGGGCGGCAATCGTTCGGTGCTCCACTCTTCCCTACTGTGGATGATCTCTGCCGCGGGGTCCGCGTTCGGGGCTCCGGTTGTTCGCTCCGATCCGCCGTCGGACTCACTGCACTCGAGGCCTGCCGTCGAGCAGCTTGGCGTGCCCGTCGCCGCGCAACCCTGCCCCGCCACCGCCGTCGCGCCTGCTGTCGGCCGGCGAGTCGTCATGAAGGTCGCGGAACAGGGGAACCGCATCGTCCCCTCGGCCGGACCGCCGTCTCCGGCCGGAGCCGGTCTTCGTGTGGTTTCCGCGGGTGGCGTCTCGTGGCGTGTGACCTCAGTCGAAGTGGATGCGCATCAGTCTGCTGCCGGCCCAGTCCGCCAGCCGTGTCGGCCGTACGGTGCCGGGATCGTGGGGTTGGTTGAGGTCGTCGACGATGGCGGCGAGGACCGCCGCTCGTTCGGCCGGGTCGGTGACGGTGGTGGCGTGGGCCGGCAGGTCGGCCCGGACACCGTGCTTCAGGTGGAAGGTGAAGGCGGGGTTCGCGCGTAGATTCGCGTGCCAGCCGGTGGGGCCGCCGCCGGCGCCGCTGCACAGGTAGGTGGCGCCGTGGGCGCGGTAGAAGAAGATCTCGATGCGGCGGGGGCGTCCGGTCCGGCGCCCGGTCGTGGTGATGTCCACGATCCGTTCGCGGGTGCCGGCCGCGGGCGTGATCTCGATGGCTCGCCTGATCCGCGGTGGCAGGTGCGACAACGATGTCATGCGGCCTCGTTCTTCAGTGCGGGCCCGAGCAGCAGCCCGCCGTCGACGACGTGCTCGGCGCCGGTGATGAAGGCGGCGTGCGGCGAGGCGAGGAACAGCAGCGTCGCGGTGATGTCGGCGGGTTGCCCGAGCCGGGGGACGGCGAACGGTTCGGGGGTGTAGAAGTCCGCGATCGGGGCGTCGGCGCCGGCCGCGGGTTCGGTGATGAACGCGGTGGCCACGACGCCGGGGTGGATGGTGTTGACGCGGATGTTGTCGCGGCCCAGTTCGAGGGCGGCGGTCCGGGTGAGGCCGCGGACGGCCCACTTGCTGGCGACGTAGGGCGCGTAGTGGGCGGTGCCGCCGGTGCCCATGGTCGAGGCGATGTTGACGATCGACCCGCCGCCCGCTCGCCGCATCGCCGGCGCGGCGGCCCTGATGCCGAGGAAGGTGCCGGTGAGGTTGATGTCGAGGACGCGGGCCCAGGTGGCCGGGTCGGTGGACTCGATCAGGGCCGGCGGGTTCTGCACCCCGGCGTTGTTGACCAGGACGGTGAGCCCGCCGAACGCTTCCTCGGTCGCCGCGACGGCGGCGGCCCACGACCTCTCGTCGGAGACGTCGAGGTGGACGAAGAGCGCTCGGTCCCCCAGCTCGGCGGCGAGGGCGGTGCCGCGGCCGGTGTCGATGTCGCCGATGACCACGTCGGCGCCCTCGGCGTGGAAGGCGCGGACGTGGCTGGCGCCCTGCCCACCGGTGCCGCCGGTGACGAGCGCGGTGTGGGCGGTGAAGCGGGACATGCGGTCCTCCGATGATGGAGCGGATGGTGAGTCGTGCGACTCGCCATGGCGCAACGGTATGCCGCCGCGAGAGGTGAGTCAACCCACTCACCTCGCTATGATGACCGCATGACGACCTATCACCAGCGGGTGGCTCAGCAGAAGCGCGCGCTGATCGTGCGGGCCGCCACGCAGCTGTTCCTCGAGCTGGGCTACGACCGGGCGTCGCTGGCGCGCATCGCCGAGGAGGCCGGGGTGTCCAAGGCGACGTTGTTCAAGCAGTTCCCGACGAAGGCGGCCCTGTTCGACGCCATCGTCATCGACTCCTGGGCCGGTGGTGACGACGCCGAGGTGCCGTCCGTGGGTGACCTGACAGCCGGTCTGACCACGCTCGGAAGGCACTACGCGGCGCTGCTGGGCCGGCCCGGGATGGTCGATCTGTTCCGGATCGTCATCGCCGAGTTGCCCCGCTTCCCGGAACTGGCCAAGGTGCACTTCGCCGAGGGCAAACTGCCGTACTTCGAGACGGTGCGGACCTACCTCGTGGCCGAGCGCGACGCGGGGACGGCGGACGTCGCGGACCCGCGGATGGCCGCCACGCAGTTCCTCGGGATGATCTCCAACTACCTGTTCTGGCCGAGGCTCGTGGTCCCGGGATGGACGGTGACCCCGGAGCGCGTCGTCGCGGTGGTGGACGACGCCGTCCGCACCATGGTCGCGCGGTACGACCGGGCCGGTTAGGCGACAACTGCCGATGCCGCCCGGGTGGCGTACGCGCATCGTGGAGCGAGTCGATCCGTCATCCGGAAGGAGCCGTCCGATGCGCCTGCGTGCACGCGCCGCCACGGCACTGGCCGCGCTGATGCTCACGTCGCAGGCGTGCGCGGGCCACCCGTCCGAGCCCTCCGGAGACGCGGTGCTCGTCAAGGACGTCCGGGTCCACGGACCGTCCGGCACCGTCGTGTCCGACGTGTGGGTGGTGGACGGCCGGATCGCCGCGACCGGGACGGCCGGTGAGGTGATCGACGGCAGCGGCCTCGGGATGGTCGCCGTCGTCCCGGCCCCGGACGGCACGCCCGGGCACGTGGCCGGGCGGGTCGCCCCGGGGATCGCCGCCGACCTGCTCCTGGTGCCGGAACCGGTCATGCCGCGCGACGGCACTCCCTGGTGGCGTGTCGTGGTCGGCCGCGGCGACGTGCGGATGCTGATGCACCGGGGCCGGATCGTGGTCCGTGACGGCGTCCCCCTCACCCGCCCGGTGAACGCCGATCTCGCCGGCGGCGTCTGGGTCGACCGCACCGGCTGGCTGCGTCAGTATCTGCTTCCCGAGGGCCGCTACGACGAGACCCGTGGCGGGCGGGAGCACGCCTACACCGGCCGCTATTGGCGGGACGGCAGCCGCATCGACTATCTCGACGACTCCGGCTTCTACGCGTTCGGCGAATTCATCGGCGACGAGCTCCATCACGCCGAGTACGTCATGCGGTGGCAACCGGACGGCAGCCAGCGCCCGATCCAGATGGAGGACGGGCGGTTGCACGGTCGGGTGTGGAATCACGCGCCGGACATTGCCTTCTACCGCTTTTTGACGTTCCCGCCGGCGTCGGTACTATCCTCACGTTTTTTGTTGGCAACGGGGAGGAAGATCAATGCGATGGAAGACGTCGGCGAGCGCCCTGGTGGCGCTGGCCTTCCTGATTCCGGCGGCACCGGCGACGGCTCAGGAGGCGCAGCCGGGGCTTGACGCGGCCTGCCAGACGGTCGAACGCAAGGTGTACACGGACGTCCGCAAGCTGGTCACCATCGATCTGGACACCGCCACCGATGCGGATGTGGAGGTGCTCGCGACCCAGATCATGACCACCGCGAAGTCCGAGTCGCTGCCCGTCCTGCCCGGTGCGATAGAGGATCGGCTGAAGGGTTCCACGGAAGACCTGCGAGAGTTCCTCAAGACGGGCATGCGCACCGCCTGGTCGACGGATCTGCGGATCTCGGTGACCCGGACGCTGACGAACGCCCGCGCCAACGTGCGCGCGGCCGCGCAGCAGACGCTCGGCACCGCCACCATCGACGGCTACCTGGCGTACCTGAACGAGGGCCTGTACGCCGCACGCGCGCTTGACTGCGCGTCGCAGCCCACCCCGACGCCGACCGTCACGCCCAGCGCCACGGCGACCGCCGCACCGACCCCCACCGGCTCCGCAAGCGCAACCCCCGGCGGCGCCGGCACCGGCGACGGTGGCGAGGGCGGCGGGCTGCCCGTCACCGGTGCCGACACCGGCACCGTGGCCGCCATCGGCGGTGCGCTCCTGCTCCTCGGTGGCATCGGGTTCCTGATCGGACGCCGCCGCCGGTCCCGTTTCGTGGCCTGACCCGACCCGACCCCGCCCCACCCGACGCAGCGTCGGGTGGGGCGGGGTCGCGCTGTCATGGTCAGTGACGAGCAGCTCAGGAGAACCGGATGTCACGTCCCGACGCCGTGGCTGTTGTACCACCGGCGTTTCCTCGACGCGGACGGCGTCGAACTGGACGCGTCCGGCCGTCCGCCGCCGCCCCGGCCGGCCGGTCCGCCGAGCCGGACGTCACGGCCGGCCGGCTCGGCGCGATGAACCGTGACCCGTCAACGCCGGGCTGGCTGCGGCCGGCCCCGGACGCCGGCGCGCTCTGACGGTCGCCCAGGTTCTGATCGACCGCTCAGCGGATGCCGTGCCCGGCCGGGCACGGCGGGATGCGCGCCGCGGGTCAGTTGAGGGTGGTCAGCAGGTCGCGGCAGGCGAGCTCGCAGGCGCGGCACGCGTCGGCGCAGATGCGGCAGTGTTCGTGCATGCCGGCGTGGGAGCCGCACTCGTCGCCGCAGGCCCTGCAGACGGTCACGCAGGCCTCGAGCAGGTCGCGGGTGATGTTCGCGTCGTAACCGGTGTGCCGGGACAGCACCCGCGCGGTGGCGCCGCACACGTCGGCGCAGTCGAGATTGGTCCGGATGCACGTCGTCAGCTCGGCGACGCCGTCCTCGCTGAGGCAGGCGTCCGCGCAGGCGGTGCAGGCCTCGGCGCACGCGATGAGCGCGTCGATCGTCGCGGCCAGCTTCGCGCGGTCGAGGTTGATCGTCCGCGGGTACGTGTCCAGCATCGGCACGGTTGTCGTCGTCATGCCGTTCGGGTACCCGCCGGGTGCTGCGTTACACGACCCGAAGCCCGGCACCGGAGCGCGCGGCCGGCGCATCGGGCCGGCCGCCGGGCGTGGCCGGTGGGCCCGACGGGCCATGACGGGCGGCCTGCCCGGCAGAATGATGGACCGAAGCGTGGCGATCGCCGGTCGGAGGTGGCATGAGCAGCTTGGAATCGGTGCGGCAGCTGCTGGGGCAGACGCATCGTGCCCAGCCGGAGGACCTGCCGGGGATGGTGATGGACGCCGCCGCCCAGCTGGACGCCACCGCCTTGATCATCTATCTGGTCGATCACCAGCAACGCTGGCTGACGCCGCTGACCGCCCCCGGGACTCCCGCGCGTGAACCGCTGGCCGTCGACGGGACGCTGCCCGGCCGGGCGTACAGCCTGACGGAAACCATCGTCGCGGAGGGTGGCGGCGACGGGGTGCGGATGTGGGTGCCCGTGCTCGACGGCGCGGAACGCCTCGGTGTGCTCGAGGTCGTCGCGGCCGTGGCTCTCACCGCGCAGGCCGTGGAGGACTGCAAGGCGGTCGCCTCGGTGCTCGGCGAGATCATCGTGACCCGGAGTCTCTACACCGACACCATCGAGCGGGTACGCCGCCGGGAGCCGATGCGCCTGCCGGCGGAGATCCTGCGGGCGCAGCTGCCGCCGTTGACGTTCGCCACCGACCGGCTGGTGGTCAGCGGCATCCTGGAGCCGTGTTACGACGTGGCCGGGGACGCCTTCGACTACGCGGTCAACGGCGACGTCGCGCATCTGGCGCTCTTCGACGCGGCCGGGCACGGATCGTCCGGCGGGACGCGGGCGGTCATGCTCGCCACCCAGGCGCTGGGCGCGTACCGCAATGCCCGGCGCACCGGCCTGGACCTGATCGGCACCTACCATCACATCGACGACGCGGTCCGCGCGTACGACCGGTCCGGGATGATCACGGCGGTGCTCGCCGAGCTGGATCAGCGTACCGGCGTGCTTAGGGTGATCTCCGCGGGTCATCCGGGCGGGATCCTGCTGCGTGGCGGCCGGGCCGTCAAGGTGCTGCCGACGCCGACGGCGCTGCCGGTCCCGCTCGGTGACCTGCGGGCCCCGGTCGTGGTCGAGGAGATGCTCGAGCCCGGTGACCAGTTGCTGCTGTACACCGACGGCATCACCGAGGCCCGCTCCCGCGACGGTGACCTGTTCGGCATCGACCGGCTCATCGACTTCGCGGTGAAGGCCGTCGCCGACCGGCTGCCGCCGCCGGAGACCACCCGCCGCCTGGTCCACGCCATCCTCGCCCATCAGGACGACACGCTGCAGGACGATGCCACCGTCCTGCTGGCCGCCTGGCGGGACGGCTCGCCCGGTGAACTCCAACCCTGACCGTACGCGTGGCGGGCCGGGAGGCCGGGCGGAAGTTTCCACGTTGAACAAAGCAGCGATTAAAGTCCGCTTAAAGATATTTATGTACGTCGAAGTGCCCTCGCGGATGTTGTGCGGCATATGGTCCGTGTGTGCCCCACCTTGACCGGAAGAGAGTGGGTAACGACGAAAGGTCGAGACCATGAGAACACCACGCGTGCTCCTCGGCGCCGCCGTGCTGGCCGCGGCGATGGTCGGCTCCGTGTCCGTGACGAGCCTGGCGTCCGCCGACGCCGACGTCCCGGTTCCCCAGACGATCCAGGTCTCCGGCACGTTCAACGGCGGCGGGAACCGCTACTACGGCACCGGCGACCTCGGCAGCGGCGGCCAGAACGAGGGCCAGGACCCGCTGTTCCGGCTGGCCAACGGCGCGACCCTGACGAACGTCGTGCTGGGTGCCCCGGCCGCCGACGGCGTGCACTGCGCCGGCTCCTGCACGTTGCGCAACGTCACCTGGCAGGACGTGGGCGAGGACGCCGCCACCTTCCGCGGCACCAACGCGACGGTGCTGATCGAGGGCGGCAGCGCGGCCAAGGCGTCCGACAAGGTCTTCCAGGACAACCGCGGCGCCGGCGGGTCGGTGACCATCCGCAACTTCACGGTCAACGACTTCGGCAAGCTCTACCGTTCCTGCGGCAACTGCTCCACGCAGGCGGCCCGCTCGGTGACCCTGCAGAACATCACCGCCTCCGACGGTGACGTGCTCGTCGGCATCAACATCAACTACGGCGACACGGCGCGGCTGTCCGGGCTCAACGTGGGCTCCATCGGCATCTGCGACCTCTACAACGGCAACAACAGCGGCGACGAGCCGGTGAAGGTCGGCGAGGGCCCGAACAACACCAACTGCAGAGTCTCCTGACCGATCGATGCGATCCGGCCCCTCGGCACGTTCCGGGGGGCCGGATCGGCGCGGCCGACGGGGCCACGGAGGGCGTCCGGCGGTGACCGTCCCGGTGGTCAGGACTCCGGGGTGGCGTGGTGGATGCGGTTGCGGCCGGCGGCCTTGGCCGCGTACATGGCGGCGTCCGCGCGGCGCAGCTGCTGGTCGGCGTCGCTGCCCGGGGGTGCGGTGATCACGCCGATGCTCGCGCCGATGCGGACCGCGCCGGCCGGGGTGTCGATCGGCGCGGTCAGCATCCGGAGGATGCGCTGTGCGATCTGGCCGGCCTGGGCGTCGTCGGCGTGCGGGAGGATGACGGCGAACTCGTCGCCGCCGAGGCGGGCGACGATGTCGCCGGAGCGCACCACGCCGCCGATGCGCTGGGCGACGGCGGTCAGCACGGTGTCGCCGGTGTCGTGGCCGTGGGTGTCGTTGACCGGTTTGAAGCCGTCCAGGTCGATGTAGAGCAGCGCGGTCGGGCCGGCCGGGGTGCCGAGCGCGGCCTGCCAGCGGTCGTGGAAGCGGCGCCGGTTGGCCAGGCCGGTCAGCTGGTCCGTGGAGGCCAGGTTCTCCGCCGCGCGCAGGGTGCTGGCCAGCAGCCGTACCACGCCCTCGAGCCGGGCGATGACGAGCAGGAACAGGATCGTGCAGCCGCCGATGATGATCGGCACGTCGATCGGCATGTCGCGCAGCCACTCGATGGCCAGCACCGCCGGCGCCATCAGGCTGGCGAGGGCGAGCGCGACGAGCCGGCCGGGGGACACCGAGGCCGGTGCGGTCGCCGGTCCGGGCCGGGACAGCGCGGCCATCGACGGGTGCAGCGCGGCGGCGCCGCCGAGCGCCTGCATGGCCAGCCAGGTGACGTCGACCGGGTGGCCGGGGTGGTAGCCGATGCTGAGCTCGAGCAGGGCGTAGACGACGTCGCCGATGAGCAGCACGATCATGCTGGCGACGAAGAGGCGGTACGCCGGTGGCCGGTCGCCGCGCCCGGTCGCCAGCCGTACCAGCACCGCCAGCATGAGGATGTCGGCCACCGGGTACGCCAGTGACACCGTCCGCGCCAGCGGGCTCAGGTCGTCGGCGCGCACGTGCGGCACGATGAGGTACACCCAGGCCAGCATCGCCGCACCGGTCGAGAGCACCGCGGCGTCGAGGAGGCCGGGGAGGTCCCGGCCGGGCCGCCGGGCGCGGACCAGGCCGGCGATCGCCACCACCAGCGACGCGCTGAACGTCAGGTACAGCACGTCGGAGAAGGACGGGAACGCGTCGCGCTGCCACACCGCCGTCTGGATCCAGTACAGGACCTCGGCCACGGCGAACAGCAGCCGGGCGCCGGCCATCAGGTACCACGGCCAGCGCACGGCCGGCCGGTGCCGGTGGACGCCGACCATGATCGCCGCGGCGGCGGACGCGCCGAGCAGCCCGACGAGCACCGTCTGGACCGCGTCGGCGGGTATCGCGTAGTAGACCACGATGACCAGCGCGGACCATGCCAGATAGACCGCCCATGCCGCGTTCCGCGTCATGTCGCCGTCCTCCTTCGCGGTGTTCCGGGCCGCCGGCCGGCAGTGGTCCCCGGCTGTCCTATCGGCGGTCCACCGCCACCATCTGAGCCACCGGTCCCGACCGCGTCCGTGCCGGGGTCGGCCGGGCCCGCCCCGGACGCGGTTAGGCGACTCTCACGGATACGTCCGGGTGCCCGGAGGGTGCATTCTCGCTGGTGAGCGGCTGCGTCAGCGCCGCGCTGTGCACGGAGTCCGGGAGCTTTCCCCAGCAAGGAGCGCGGTAGTGAAGGCAGTGCGATTCGACCGGTACGGCGGTCCCGAGGTGCTACGCGTCGCGGAGGTGCCGCGCCCGGCGCCCCGGCCGGACCAGGTCCTGGTGGAGGTGGTCAGCGCCGCACTCAACCCGGGCGAGATCGGCATCCGGGAGGGCGTCTTCGCCCGCATCTGGCCGGCGCGGTTCCCCGAGGGGCAGGGCAACGACTTCTCCGGCGTCGTCACCGAGGTCGGTGCGGAGGTCGGCGACGTCACCCCGGGCCAGCACGTTCTCGGCTTCGCGCCGCGCGCCGCGCAGGCCGAGTTCGTGGCCGTCGACGCCACGGCGCTGGCGCCGAAGCCGTCCGGTCTCGGCTGGGACGAGGCCGCGACGGTCGCGGGCGCCGGTGCGACCGCGTGGGCCGCGGTGGCGGCGGTCGACCCGCGCCCCGGCGAGACGGTGGTGGTGTCGGCCGCGGCCGGCGGCGTCGGGAGCTTCGCGGCCCAGCTGGCCGCGTGGCGGGGTGCGCGGGTGATCGGCACCGCCGGCGACGGCAACCTCGAGTTCCTCGCGTCGCTGGGAATGACGCCGGTCCGGTACGGTCCCGGTCTGCTGGACCGGATCCGGGAGGTGGCTCCGGCGGGCGTCGACGCCTACATCGACACGTTCGGTGCCGGCAACGTGGACACCGCCGTCGCCCTGGGTGTGCCGCCGCACCGGATCAACACCAACGCCGACGGGCAGGCCGTGCGCCGGTACGGCGTGCGCGGCGACGCGCAGGAGCAGGCGAACACGCCGCGGATCTGGGCGGAGCTGGCCACGCTGGCGGCTCAGGGCCACCTGACCATCCCGAACACCCGGGGGTACCCGCTCGGTGAGGTGGCCGCCGCGTACCGCGATCTGGCCACCCGGCACGTCCGCGGTAAGCGGGTGCTGCACGTGATGGCCCCCGGGCGGCGGGCCGGCCTGGTCTGATCCGGCCGTCACGGGTGCGGCAGCGTGCGCAGCTCCTCGTCGACGCGGCGGACGCCGACGTCGTTGTAGATCTGGCGGGCGAGGTCGCGCGCCAGCTCGAGGTCGGCGCGCGCGGCCGGCGTGTCCCCGAGTTCACGGGCGGCCCGCGCCCGTACCTCCAGCGCCCACGCGCGCACGTGCGTGAGCTCGCCACCGTGCTGAACGTCTTCGACGCGGTCCAGGCCGGACGCGGCGGGGTCCTGGCGATCAGCGGTCAGGCCGGCGTGGGCAAGTCCAGGCTGGTGCAGGAGGCGGTCGGCCGGCACGGCATGGACCTGCGGATCATCACGACCACCGGCGCGCAGTTCGAGGCCGGCCTGCCGTACACGGCGCTGCAGCAGGTGTGCGCGCCGCTGCTGGAGGACCTGGGATCGCTGGCCGCCGCGCACGCCGAGGCGCTGAGCCGCGCCTTCGCGCTGGACCGGGCGCTGCCGGGCCGGCCGATGGCCGACGACGGCTTTCTCACGCTGGGCGTCGGCGTGCAGGCGCTGCTGGCCCGTGCCGCCGCGCGGACGCCGGTGATCTGGGTCGTCGACGACGTGCAATGGATCGACGAGGCGAGCGCCCGGATCCTCGCCTTCGTCGCCCGCCGGATCGCCAGCACGTCGGCGGGCCTGGTCGTCGCCGCCCGTGACGACGACGTGCTGGCGTCGTTCGGCGGCGCGTCGCTGCGACTGGCGGGGCTGCCCGACCCGGAGGCCCGTGACCTGCTGACCGCCGCGGTGGGTACCCCGCTCGACCCTCGGGTACGGGACCGGATCGTCGCCGAGGCCCGGGGGAACCCGTTGGCGCTGCTGGAACTGCCCCACGCGATCTCCACGGCCGGGCTCGTCGGTGGATACGGCTGCCCGCCGCACCAGCCGCTGCCGGAGACCCTGGAGGCGGAGTTCGGGCGGCGGCTGGCCGCGCTGCCGGAGGCGTCCTCGATGCTGTGCCTGCTGGCGGCCGCGGAGCCGACGGGTGAGGCCGCGCTGCTCTGGCAGGCCACGGCACGGCTGGGCATCCCCGCCGCGGCGGGAACGGCGGCCGAGGCCACCGGGCTCGTCTCGTTCGGCGCCCAGGTGCTGTTCCGTCATCCGCTGGCACGAGCCGCCGCGTACCACGGTGGCAGCGACGCCCAGCGCCGCGCCGCGCACCGGGCGCTGGCCGACGTGATCGACCCGGTGCGCGACCCCGACCGTCGTGCCTGGCACCTGGCCAGCGCCGCGACCGGGCCGGACGAGGCCGTCGCCGCCGAGCTTGCCCGCTGCGCCGACCGCGCCCGCGCCCGTGGCGGTGCCGCCGCCGCGGCCGTCTTCCTGGAACAGGCGGCGCACCTCACGCCGGATCCGCGGCAGCGCGCCGGCCGGTTGCTGGCGGCGGCCGCGGCCAAACGGGCCGCCGGGTGGGTCCCGGACGCGACGGCGCTCCTGGCCGAGGCGGCACGCGATCCCCGCGACGCGCGGCAGGTGGCGCTGACGGAGGTGCTGCGGGCCCGGCTCGCGTTCGACCTGCGTCGCGACCCGGACGCGTTGATGCGGCTGTTGACCGCGGGCGAGCACGCCGTCGCGGTCGATGCCGTGCTGGCCCGTGAGGTGTTGCGGGAGGCGTACGCGGCGGTGGTCTTCGTCGGCCGCTACGGCACCCCGGACGCGGGTTCCCGGATCGCGGCGGCGACGGCGGTGCTGCCACCGGTCCCGGAGCCGTCGTCGCGGGACCTGCTCTTCGAGGGACTGTTCACCGAACGGCTGGACGGCCCGGCGGCGGCGACCGCGGTGCTGCGGCGCGCCGTCGACCGGTACACCGAGGAGCCGGCGAGCCGCTACACGCTCGGAGATCTCTGGCTGGCCTGCGCCGCCACGCTGGAGTGCTGGGACGAGAACGCGTTCCGGGAGGTGGCGCACAACCAGCTGCGGGCGGTCCGGGACAGCGGCGCGATCAGCTCACTGCCCGTGGCGTTGAGCTACCGGGCGCTGGCCCACGTCTACGAGGGACAGTTCGCCGAGGCGCAGCGGCTCGTGGACGAGAGCCACCGGATCGCGGCGGATCTGGGCACCCCGGCGATGGCCTACGTCGACGTCACCATCGCCGCCTGGCGGGGGGACCAGGCCGCGGTCGAGCAGATCGCCGCCGTCGCGACGGCGGACGCCACGGTACGCAAGGAGGGCCGGCTGCTGACCGCCGTCGAGTACGCGCGTGCCGTGCTCCTCAACGGCCTGGGCCGGTACGGCGAGGCGATGGACGTCAGCGCCCGGGCCGCGTTGCTGGATGAGGTCGCGTTCCGGACCACCGTCCCGGGTGAGTTCATCGAGGGCGCGGTCGGTGCCGGGCGCGTCGATCTGGCCGTGTCCGCGGTGCAGCGGCTGCGGCGGGCGGTGGCCGGTGCCACCGACCGGGACTGGGCGATGGGTCTGCTCAGCCGCTGCGAGGCGCTCGTCGCGGACGACGCCGACCTCGCCGAGCAGCGGTTCCAGGACGCCGTCGCGCGGTTCTCCCGCACCACGCTGCTGACCGAACTGGCCCGCACCCAGCTGCTGTACGGCGAGTGGCTGCGCCGGGCCGGCCGGGACGCACCGGCGCGCACGGCACTGCGGGCGGCCTACGAGAGCCTGACCGCGCTCGGCGCCGGTGCGTTCGCCGCCCGGGCCCGCCGTGAGCTGACGGCTGCCGGCGGCCGCCCGCGCCACTCCGCCGCGCGGGCCGGTGCCCGGCTCACCGACCAGGAGCGGCAGGTCGCTCTCGTGGTCGCCGGCGGCGCCACCAGCAAGGAGGCCGCCGGCCAGCTGTATCTGAGCCCGCGCACCGTCGACGCGCATCTGCGCAGCATCTTCGCCAAGCTCGGCGTGACGTCCCGGCGGCAGCTGGCGGAGGCGTTGCGGCGTGCCGACGCGACGGACCGGGTGCCCGACCGGCTGTGACGCGGCGGCCCGCGGGCGTGGCGGGAGCCGTGCTCACCGCTGGTCGCCGGGGGACGACGGCGCGTCGATGCGACGGTTTGCCCTACCCCCGATCGGCCTGCCAGCGGGATCGTCGGCCGCGGTGCGGCCCGCGAGGATTGATCCGCACATATCGCTTACGCGCCCAACGGCGTAGCCGAGGAGTCGACTCTCGTGTTCCACCATCACCATGTACCGACGCCGGGTGTGTCACGGCGTGGCCGCCGGGCCGCGATGCTGGCCGCGGCCCTGACCGTGACCGTGGCCGCGGGGGTCGCCGGCGGCGCGCCGACCGCGGTGGCCGGGGACGCGGCGTCGCCGGTCAGGGCGGGCCTGGCGGCGCTCGTCGACGCGGACGGGTTCCCCGCCGCGACGGCCGCCGTGCGGCGCGGCGACGGCCGCACCCGCGACTACACCGCCGGCCGGGCCGACCTGGGCAGTGGCGCGCCGGTGCCGCCCGACGGCCGGTTCCGGGTGGGCAGCACCACGAAGACGTTCACCGCGGTGACGGTGCTGCAACTGGTCGGGGAGGGGCGTGTTCGGCTCGACGAACCGATCGAGACGTACCTGCCGGGTCTGGTGCGCGGCGAGGGGATCGACGGCCGGGCCATCACCGTCCGGCAGCTGTTGCAGCACACCAGCGGCCTGCCCAACTACACCGCCGTGCTGGGCGGGGACTGGTTCGACATCCGGCACCGTTACTACGAACCCCGCGAGTTGCTCGACATCGCGCTGGCGCATCCGGCGAACTTCGCGCCGGGGACGCGGTGGGAGTACAACAACACCAACTATCTGCTCGCGGGTCTGATAGTGCAGCGGGTGACCGGGCGTCCGCTGGCTGAGGAGATCGACAACCGGATCATCCGGCGTGCCGGGCTGACCGAGACCTACTTCCCGCCGGTCGGGGAGCAGCGGATCCGCGGTGCGCATCCGCGCGGCTACCACCGCCCCGCGCCCGGCGAGCCGCTGCGCGACATCACCACCCTCGATCCGTCGTGGGCGTGGGCGGCCGGTCAGATCGTCTCCACGCCGCGGGACATCAACGCGTTCTTCGGCGCGCTGCTGGCGGGCCGGCTGCTCGGAGCGGCGGAGCTGGCGCAGATGCGCACCACGGTGGAGGCGCCGGGGACGTGGGCCGGGGCCCGCTACGGTCTGGGCCTGTTCAGCACGCCGCTGACCTGCGGGGGGCTCGTGTGGGGCCATGGCGGTGACATCCCCGGCTACGAGAGCCGGGGCGGCGCCACCGACGACGGTCGCGCGGTCACGGTGGTCGTCACGGCGCTGCCGGAGACCGAGGCGGCGGCCCAGCACGTCCTCGACGTGGTGGACACGGCCCTCTGCCGCTGACGCCGGGCCGGCTTCCCACGGCGGGCCGCCGTGGGAAGCCGTGCGGAACAGCCCGTGTGCGACCGCCGGCGTCCCCCGGACCGCGGTCGTGGAGGGCTCGCCGGCGGGGCGGTGGGTCAGGTGATCGAGTTGTAGACCGGGACGAAGCCGAGGCTCACCCCGGCGGCGTCGAAGACCTCGATCCGGCGGACCACCGAGCCGGGCCGGGTGGCGGCGGCCGCGTTGCCGACACCGAGGCCGCCCATGGCGATCACCTTGCCGGTCGCCTTGATC
Source organism: Catenuloplanes niger (assembly GCF_031458255.1). Classification (NCBI taxonomy): domain Bacteria; kingdom Bacillati; phylum Actinomycetota; class Actinomycetes; order Micromonosporales; family Micromonosporaceae; genus Catenuloplanes; species Catenuloplanes niger. The sequence continues at coordinate 926,137 of NZ_JAVDYC010000001.1, read as the reverse complement.
ATGTCGACCTTGCCGGGCACCGGGTCCTTCACGGGCTGCATGATCACGGTGTCGGCGGGCGCGTAGGTGTGGTTCACGGCCTCGATCTGGTTCCAGGCGACGGTGACGTTGGTCGCGGGCGGAGTGATCGTGCCGTCCTTCAGCTGCTCCGTCGGCTTCACCCAGATCGCCGGGCGGTTCTCCGGGTCCTGCTGGTGGCACTGGTTGCCGACCACGACCGCGTTGTCGGTGGACTGGTTGATCGCGATGCAGGTCGACGCGCGGTTGTTCTGGATCCGGTTGCCCGTGACGGTGACGCCCACGGTGTACAGCACGTTGATGTTGCCGAGGTTGTTCTCCAGCGTGTTGCCGGTGATCGTCACGCCGTAGGCGCGCGGCTTGTCCGGCTCCGGCGTCGGGTTCTCCGGCGATTCCCCGTGCTTGCGCTGGCCGTCGATCTCGATGCCGCGCAGGACGCACCGGGTGACGGTGTTGCCGGAGACGACGAGGTTCTTCACCGCCTGCGTGTAGATGCCGGACTGGCCGCACGCGGTGATGGTGTTGCCGGAGACCACGGTGCGATCGGAGCCGGCCAGGACGCAGATGCCGTCGTAGTAGTCGGAGGTCTCCGCCCACGGGCGCACGGCCTCGGGGGTGTCCCACCAGTCCATCGCCACGTGGTTGCCGATGATGCGGATGTCGCGGCCGTTGACGGAGATGCCCTGCCGGGTGCCCTCGACGACGCACTCGGTGATGAGCACGTCGTCGGAGAGGGCCGGCTGGTTCTCGGCGGCCGGGACGGCGTCGAAGACGGCGATCCCGGTCCACCGGACGTCGATCACCCGGACGCCGCGCACGATGCAGCGCTTCGCCTTGGCCAGCAGCAGGCCGTCGTACTGCTGGGTGCGGTCGGTGTCGCGGATCGTCAGATCCTCGACGGTGACCTCGCGGACGTCGGTCAGGCTCAGCACCCGCCGGGCCCCCGTTCGGCTGGGGGCGCCACCGGTGAGCGCGAGCGTCGCCCCGTTGCCGGCGATCGTCGCGTTCGCGTACCCGGTGAGGCTGATCTCGTCGCTGACCCGGAACACCCGGCCGGCCGGGAAGTACACGCTCTTCTGCGGCCGGGCCGCCTTCGCCGCGTTCAGCGCGGCCTGGATCTTCGCGGTGTCGTCGGTGACCCCGTCCCCGGCCGCGCCGTGGTCGAGGACCGAGATCCAGCCCTCGTCCGCCGGTGCCGCCCGGGCGGCCGTCGGCGCGATGACCGCCGCGCCGGTGGCCGCCGCCCCGCCGACCACCGCGGCCCGCAACGCATTACGTCTGCTGAAGATGTCCGTCACGCAGCAGAGGCTAACGAAGATCACCTATCCGCGGGAACCCTCTCGGTGACCGGCCGTGGCGTGCCCGATCCGGCGGCGGCGGATCCCGCCCCTCGCGGGGACTACGTGTAGGTGTCCGCGATCGCGTTCTTGACGGCGGTGCGCAGGTCCTCGATGACGCCGGTGAAGCGGGGCTTGATCGTGTGCTTCGGCAGGCCGGGGAAGGCGCGCCGGTGCCAGTCCGCGGCCGTGACCAGCGCGACCAGCGCCTGCGTGCGGTCGTCCGGTGTGGCGTGCGGGTCGGTGACGGCCGCGTGCATCAGCCGGCGCCGTGCGGTCTCGGCGGCGGGCTCCACCCCGCCCGGTGACGGATAGCGGGTGAACGGGACGACGAGCAGCACCTTCCGGTCGTGCCGTTCCACGACGCCGGTCTCGACCAGCCGGTCCAGCACCGGCTGGAGCGCCTTCTTCGACAGCAGGTTCACCGCGTCCTTCGGGCGGCGCGGTGCCGGGTCGGCGGTGAGCGTGGCGAGCGCGGTGTCGGCCGGCGGCGAGCCGGTCGGGGTCGGGTCGAGCACGGTGACGCGTCCGTCGTGGACCGCGATCCGGCCGGCCAGTGCCAGCTCCATCAGGTGCGCGCCGGCGACGGCGAAGTTCACGGCGGTGCCGGTACCCCACGCGGTGCCGTCGGTGTCGTACGCGATCAGGACCAGTTCCTCGGCCAGCGACATCGTCATGACCGAAACGGTATGGCACCCACCCGCGCGCCGGCGTCAGCCCGCGGTGGGAGCGGTGCGGTCCCACCCGCGACGGACCCGCACCGCTCGCCGGCTGACGTCGACCGATGTCAGGGCACGAGGGCGCTGCCGAGCTTCCAGTAGCCGAGGAAGGAGACGCGCTCCTTGTCGATGCCGCGGTCGCGGGTGAGGTGTTGCCGGATCCGGGTCACGGAGCCGGACTCGCCGGCGAGCCAGGCGTAGAAACCGGTGCCGAGCCGGCGGGCGGCGTCCGCCTCGCGGTCCGCCCAGGCGCGCACCGCGGCCTCCACGGCGTGGCCGTGGACGGTGGCGCGCCGCACCGGGTGGACCGTGTGCCGGTCGCGGGCGGCGCCGGAGACGAGGTCGTCGGCCGGGTCGGCGGTCTCGACGAGGACCGTGGCGCGGACGTCGCCGTGCAGGTCGGCCAGGATGTTGCGGATCGCCGGGAACGCGGTCTCGTCGCCGACGACGAGCACGTCGCGAGCGTCGCCGGGGGTCCAGCAGATGCCGTACCCGGTGTAGCCGGCCCGCACGTCCGGGCCGGTGACGACGAGTTCGTCGCCGGGGCGGGCGGTCAGCGCCCAGGTGGAGGCGGGACCGGGCGGCTGGTGGACGACGAAGTCGACGTCGATCTCGCCGGCGTCGGCGCGGATCGCCGCGGGGGTGTAGGTGCGCAGCACGTTGCGGTCGGCGGCGGGCAGCGCGCGCCAGCGGGCGTACCAGTGCGAGGGGTGCGGTGTCGGCTCGTCGAGCAGGCCGAAGTCGGCGGTACCGCCGCCCGGCAGCGGGAGCACCAGTTTGATGCGCTGGTCGACGCCCCACGGGGCGAAGTGCCGCAGCGACTCGCCGGCGAGCGTGACCCGGACGAAGCCGGGGCTCAACTGCCGGACCGCGCGGACGCGCACGCGGAAGGCGCTGTACGCCCAGGGCCGGTCGTTCATCGAGTCTCCTTCAGGCATGCCGGCGGATCTCCCGGACGATCATGGCGACCAGGTACGCGCCACCCACCGACACGGTCACCACCCCGACGGGCAGGGTGACCGGCAGCAGGTGCTGCGCGACCAGGTCGGAGGCGAGCAGCAGCGTGCCGCCGACGAACGCCGACAGACCCGTCGACAGATAGGGGGTACGGGCGGCGCGCCGGGCGATCTGCGGCGCGGCGAGCGCGATGAACGCGACCGGGCCGACCACCGCGGTGGCGATCGAGACCAGCGCGACCGCGACGACGAGCGCGCCGCGGCGTACCCCGGCGGGTCGTGCCCCGGTCGCGGTGGCGACGTCGTCACCCAGGTCGAGCTGGCGCAGCCGGGGCCCGAGCACGGCCAGCACGGCCAGCAGCGGGATCGCGCAGACGGCCGCCCCACGTACCGCGGTGGCGGTGACGCCGTTGAGGGACCCGGCCCCCCACGCGGAGGCGAACATCGCGGTCTCCAGCTCCACCTGCAGCAGCAGCCAGGTGTTGACGGAGGACAGCAGCGCGGAGACGCCGATCCCGACGATGATCAGGCGGAAGCCGGTGATGCCCTGCCGGTGGGCGAGCAGCCAGATCAGCGCCGCCGCCGTGGTGCCGCCGAGGACGGCGCCGAGGGTCAGCAGCGTCCAGTCACCGGTGCCGGTCGCCACGACCAGCAGCATCCCGGTGAACGCGCCGTTGCCGAGGCCGAGCACGTCCGGGCTGGCCAGCGGGTTGCGGGTGACGGTCTGGAACAGCGCGCCGGCGACGCCGAGCACCGCGCCGAGCAGGACCGCGGCGAGTGTGCGCGGCAGCCGCCACTGGATCACCACGGTACGGTCGAGCGCGCCACCGTGGCCGGTCAGCGCCAGGACCACCTGACGCGGGGACAGCGTGTACGTGCCGAGGCCGAGCGACACCACGGCGAGGACGGCGATGACGGCGGCCAGCAGCGCCCCGACGATCAGGCTCCGCCGCCGGACCGGCACCGAGACCGCGCCGATCCGCAGCAGCAGACGGTGGTATCCGACGTCCATCATGGTCCACCCGACCGGCGGCGGCGGGCGAGCACGATCAGCAGCGGCGCGCCGACGAACGCGGTCACGATCCCGACCGGCATCTCGGCGGGCGCGATGAGGACCCGTCCGAGGACGTCGGCGAGCAGGATCAGGGTGGGCGCGAGCAGCACCGACACGGCGAGGATCGCGCGGTGGTCGACGCCGAACAGCCACCGGGCGACGTGCGGCACCATCAGGCCGACGAACGAGATCGGGCCGGCCAGCGCGGTGGCCGTGCCGGCCAGCAGGGTGACGGCGACGATCACTCCGGCGCGGATCAGGCGGACGTTCGCGCCCTGGGCGCGGGCGACGTCGTCACCGAGGGCGAGGGCGTTGAGCCCCGGTGCGAGCAGAAAGGCGATCACGGTGCCGGCCGCCAGGAACGGGGTGACCGGCAGGAGCACGTCGAGGTCGCGGCCCAGCAGGGAGCCGGCGTTCCAACTGCGCATGGTGTCGAACGCGTCCGGGTCGCTGAGCGCCATGCCGGTGGTGATGCCGGAGAACACCGCGCCGAGTGCCACACCGGCGAGCGTGAGCCGGATCGGGTCGGCGGCCCCGCGGCCGGACGAGCCGATCACGTACACGGCGAGCGTGACCGTCAGGGCGCCGAGGAAGGCCAGCCACACCAGGGCGGAGATGTCGCGCAGGCCGAGGAACGTGACGCCGGCCGCGACGGCGAAGGCCGCGCCCGCGTTGACACCGAGGATGCCGGGGTCGGCCAGCGGGTTGCGGGTGAACGCCTGGATGAGCGTGCCGGCGAGGCCGAGCGCGGCACCGGCGGCGATGCCGGTGACGGTACGGGGGATGCGCAGGTCGGCGACGACGTACCGGGACTGGGCGTCGCCGCCGCCGCGCAGCACGTCGAGCACGGCCGTGGGGGAGAGCGGGTTCGCGCCCACGGCGAGGGACAGCACGAGGGCGCCGGCCAGCGCGGCGAGGACGACGGCGGCGCCGGCGGTGAAGCGCCGGCGCGCCACCAGGTCACTCATCGGGTGGTGGTGAGGAACTGTTCGATGTCGTCGAGGACCTTCTGCGCACCCTTCGGGCCGACGCCGGACACCCAGTAGGACGTGTCGACCAGCGTGACCGACGGGAACTCGCGCTGGTTGTCGCGGATCGCGGCCGGGATCGTGGTGGTGTCGGTGACGTCCTTGGTGGTGACGAAGACGTGGTCGGCCTTGGCCTTGAGGATGTTCTCCGGGGAGATGTCGGCCTGCAGCCCGTCGGCCCAGTCCTGCGGGGGGATGGAGAAGCCGACGCATTCCAGCGTGCTGCCGGCGAACGACACCGGCCCGTACAGGCTCAGCGTCGTCTCGTCGCGCGGCCGGATCAGCTGTGCGGTCTTCCCGCCCACGGCGTAGGTGTCCTTGATGGAGGCGCACCGCCGCTGGTAGTCGTCGAGGAGGGTGCGGACCTGGTCGGCCCGGTTGAGCGCGTCGCCGATCAGCAGCGCGTTGTCCTGCCACGGGTCGGCCTGCGTCTTGATGAAGACGGTCGGGGCGACCGAGGCGAGCTGGTCGTAGAGCTTCGCGTGCCGCGCGTCGGTACCGAGGATCAGGTCGGGCTTGAGCGAGGCGATCGCCTCCAGGTCCGGTTCCGGCACCGTGCCGACCGGCGTGATGCCGTCGACGCCGAGGTACGACGGGATGCCGGCGACGTTGCTGGCGACGGCGGCGCCGACCGGGGTGATGCCGAGCGCGACGGCGGTGTCGAGCTCCAGCGGCTCGAGGACGACAACCCGCTGCGGGGCGTCGGGGACCTGCGTGGTGCCGCGGACGTGCGTGATGGCACGCGTGCCGGACCCCCCTGCCGCGTTCGCGTCCGGTTCGGTCGCGCAGCCGGCGAGGGTGACGGCGGCGGCCAGCGCCGCTGCCGCGATTGTCGTGAGACGCATGGGAGGGGACCTTTCGGCACGAGGATCACAAGATCATATTAGGTTAGCCTAAGCTACGCCACCGCCGCTCTTCCCGGCCGCCGGGTCCCGTGGGCGCTCCGTCTGCCGCACCGGCTGCGCCTACGCTGGGTCGATGACCGGGTACGGCCGGGCGGTGGAACATCTGGGGCCGGACGTGGCACGCGAGGTCGGCAACCGCGCGTTGCGGGTCCTCGCCGACCTGCTGGAGGACACCGATCACATCTGTACCTTCACGCCGGCGGACGCCCCGATCGGCGACGGCGGCGTGCAGGCGGCGGTGAACACGCTGATCGCGGACCCGTTCCACGCCGAGACGCTGACCCCGGCCGTCGACTGGCCGCACATCGTCCGTGAGGCGTTGCCGGCCCGGTTCATCGCCTCCTGGCGCCGGCCGCAGACCTGGGCCGACGGCACCGGGCCCCGCCGGCTGGCGGATGGCCTCACCGACTGGATCGTGGCCCACCTGGCGCACCTGTGGCCTGCCGACGCCGACTGCTGGACCGTCCGGGTCAACGAGTCGAAGGTCTACGAGAACATCTACCTCGACCTGGCGGTACGGGTGGGAGATCGCCTCTGGCTGCTGCACCTCGGTGTCTGCGACTGACGGGGCGGCATGTCAACCGGCCCGCATCGCCAGCCGAAGCGGCCCCCACGAACAGCGCGGACGGTCCGGTCCCGTACCGCCGCCATGGGCCTGCTGGGCCGGGCCGTTCGGCTCCACCGGACCGATGATCGGAGGTGGTCCGCAGCGCATGATCGGTGCGCGTGCCCGCCGGGTCGGTGCGAGGGACGGGCATGGGTGGCGGTGAGGTGTGCCCGCGGAGGCGAGGCGGTGGGAAGGCCACTCGGGACATTCTTCCTGCGAACCCATCCACCCTGGAGGAACCCATGAAGAGGCAGCTCACCGCCGCCTGTGCCGCGGCCGTGCTGAGCGGGGCGCTCCTGGGCGCGGTGCCCGCCGCGGCCGATGTACCGCAGCCGCTCCAACTCGCTCCGCGGTTCTCTCAGCGCACTGCTGCGGACCTCGACCAGGAGCTGCACGACTGCGACAGCATTCCGGAAGGGGCGATCGCGGACTTCAACGGCTGGACGTTCAGCCAGCCGGTGGACGGTGAGGCCGCGCTGGCCTACGTCATCGGTTTCGCCCACGGCCGGCCGGCCACACCGGCGATCATCGCGGTGACCGCGGGCGGTGTCATGCAGCTCTCCGCGGAGGCCGACCCCACCAAGCCGCCGGTGCAGGTGCCGCTGCACGAGGGTGTGGCCGGCGGACTGCTCGCCACCGGCGCGGACGCCGCCTGGATTCGGGTGCCGGACGACTGGTGGCTGGCATCCGGTGCACTCTCCGTCGCCACGGTGCCGGCCGGCGCGCCGACCACGTTCGAGGTATCCGGGGTGTGTCCGTCGCCGGTGACCGCGACACCCACGCCGACTACCACCGCCTCTCCGTCCGCCTCCCCGTCCGTGTCGCCCACGGCATCGCCCACGGCGTCGCCGACTGCAACGGCCGCCGTGACGGAGTCGCCCGGAGCCGTACCGACCGGTTCAGGCGGTGGCGGCGCCGGTCTGCCGATCACCGGCCCGCGCACAGGTTGGATCGTCTCGGCCGGTGTCGTGCTGACGCTGGCCGGCCTGATCCTGGCCGTGCTGGCGCGCCGGCGCACCCGCGCGACCTTCATCCCCTGATCCGCGACAGGAGCCGATGATGACAGCCATCCGTCGTGGCACGGCCGTGATCGCCGCCGCGATCCTGCTCGGTGCCTGTGTCGCCGAACCGCCACCGCCGTCCGGATCCGAGAACCCGCCGGCCGTCGGCCCGGCCTCGGCTCCGGGACCGTCACCCACCGGCGCGGCCGCCTCCTTCGGCGCCGGCACCGGCCCGGCCCCGACCGCCGCCGGTACGCCCACGGGCGGCGGCAACGTCCCCACACCGGGCGTCGAGGACGAACCACCGTCCGGCGGCGACACGACGAAACCGGCTGCGCCAGGTGCGCGGACGAAACCGGCCGCGCCCGCGCCCTCGTCGGAGACACTGCGCGGCGCCCTGCTCACCGGCGGCGACCTGGACGGCTTCACGGTCACCGGAGAGCCCGGCCAGTCCAGTGACATGGCCGGGTGCACGGCACTGGACAGCGACTTCTCCGCCGGTGCCCAGTCGGCCGCGGAAGTGCTGCTCAGCAACGGTCCGACGGGTCCGTTCGTACGGGAGCGGCTGCGTCGGCTCACGACGCCCGCCGCTCAGGCAGCGGTCCGGCGGGTCCGCAGCGCCGCGTCCGGGTGCGCGACCTACACCGCGACCGACGCACAGCTCGGTGCCGTCACGTTCACCGTGCGGACACTGGGCGGCGTGCCCGGCCTCGGCGCGGAGACCGCGGCGGTACGGATCACCATGGCGCCGGCCCGGGTAGCGGTGAAGGTCTACCAGGATTTGGTGATCACCCGTCGAGGCGACGTCATTCTGATGGTCTCCGCCACGATGGTCGGCACGCCCGACGACGCGCTGATCCGCACCGCGGCCCGGGTGGCGTACGACAAGATGCTTCGCCGATGGTGAGGTTCCTGCCGTCGGATCTGGTGATCCGGTTCCTGGTGCTGACCGCGCTGCTCACCGCGACCACCGCGTCCGTCTACGGCCACCTGTGGATCGTCACCCATCCGGCGGCCGAGCGCGCGGTCGCGGACTGTGTGTCCCTCGACGACCTGGAGCGGATGGCGGACGTGTCACCGGCGACCGCGGCCCAGGTCGAGGGCATGACCGTGGTGACCCTCGCCTGCGTCACGCCGAACGCGACCGGCATGCTCGGCTGGGCGGTCGCCGGGACCGTTCTGTTGCTGGTCACGGCGTATCTGCTGTACCGCTTGCTGCCCGTGTGGATCATCCGGTTCCGCGGTGGCGGGCTGAGGGAACTGGAGACCGGGCATCCGGCGATCGCGGCGGCGGTGCGCGGGCACGCGGTCGAGATCGGACTGCCCCGGATGCCTCGGCTGTGGTACTCGACGGCCTGGGGCGACTCGGCCGCGTTCGGCACCGGGCGGCGACCGCACGTGCGGCTGGGGGAGCGCACCATCCGGGAGTGCACGGTCGCGCGCGACGCCTTCACCGCCACGGTGCTGCACGAGCTGGCGCACGTGAAGAACCGGGACATCCGGCAGACGTACCTGACGATCGGGTTCCGCAGGGCGTTCTACGCACTCACCGTCGTGCCGTTCCTGCTCACCCTCGGGTACGAGACGCTCGTGCCGCGCGCATCGACCGTCGAGGCACAGCAGCCGGTCGCGATCGTCCTGCTCGGTGCGCTGACACTGCTGACCGCGCGCTCCGTGCTGCGCGCCCGCGAGCTGGCGGCGGACACGACCGCAGCGAGCGCGTCCGGCGGCGCGGTCGTGGCCGGTTGGCTCGGCGGCGGCACCCCCACCGGTGACGGACGGCGGCCCGAGTTCCTGCGAGATCATCCGCGCCGGGCCGGCCGGTGCCGCAACCTCGCGGAACCGTGGCGCAGACTCCGCTCTTCCCCCGCGCAGTTCTTCGCCAGCGGTGTGGCGATCTCCGTGCTGAGCGCGACCGTAACGCCGCTCGCCTGGCAACTCCTGCTCGCCTCCCGGATCGGGGGCGCGTTGCCGCCGATCCCGTTGGTGGTGTTGCTGGTGGCGCTGAGCACGGTGCTGTCCACGATCGCGCTCGCCTGGCTCGTCTCGGTGATCGCGTGGCGAGGCGTCACGGCCGCCCGTGACGGCTCGCGGGTTCCGGGCGTGGCCCGGGACGCCGCGGCGGTCGCCGGACTCGGGCTCGGCGTGGTCGTCGGCGAGCCGGCCTCGGCCGTCTACGCCAACGCGGGTGTGCTCGGCGTGCTGGACGGCGTCGGTTTCGCCGGGATCGCGGGCGCGGCGGTCTCGGTCGCCGCCCTGACGGTGTCGCTCGCCGCACTCCACCGGTGGGCTCGGGAGAACGCGCAGGCCTGGCCGTCCGCGCGCGGTGGCCTGTTCGCCACGGGTGTCACCGCCGGTACGGTCGCGTTCCTGCCGGTCTACACGACCTGGTGGATGATGCACGACCAGGCGGCGATGGCCGCGATCTATCCGTGGGCGCCCGGCACCGCGGAGATGATGAACAGCGCCTACTGGCCCGGCCCCGGCTCGGCGTGGTTGCAGGCCGTCTACCTGCCGCTCGACTTCCTCTCCGTGTTCCCCGGCACGGCCCTGATCCTGATGGTCCCGCTGCTGCTCACCGGCGTGGGACTCGCCCGGTCCCGCACCCGTGCGCCTCACCGGTGGCGCCCGTTCGGCGTGGCAGCGCTCTTGCTGATCACTCTGCCCGTGCTCGCGCTGATGGTCCGCGCCGCGGTCGGTGCCGACCCGATCGCCGACGCCGATCCGGCCGGTTCGCTGCTCTACCTCATGGACCTCACCGTCGCGGTGTCCGCCGCGTTCGCGGCCGTGACCGGGCTGGTCATCGCGCTACGCGGGGACCGCTTCGCCGCGGTGACCGCGCTCGCCACCGGCAGCGCGCTCAGCTGCCTCGCCGCACTGCTCTGCCCGCTCGCCGCACTCACCGCGATCTGCGGCCCCCGTCGCGCACTCACCTGTACCGGCGCCAGTTTCGGTGAGTTCTATCAAGTCCTCTTCGGATACGCCGGTACCGAGGGCGCGGTCAAGGCGATCGCAGCCGGCTGGGCCGGCCTCGCCGTCGGCGCGCTGCTGCGCCGGTTCGCCCGCGCGGCCCCCGCGCCGGATCGGCCGCACGGCAGCCGGCGGCTGCTCGCCGGGCTGGTGCTCACCTGCGGGGTCACGACCACCGCCACGGCATGTGTCCTGCTGGGCCTGGTATCCGCCTGAGCGCCGCGCTATCGCGGTGGGTCGCCGCCGGTGCGGCGGCTCAGCTCGGTGAGGAACGCGTCCGCGATGGCGGCGGACCGTTCGGGGTCCACACCTTTCGACGCGGCGGACGCGATCGCGATGTCGCGCAGTTCGCTGCGCCGGGCCTCGTCGAGCGGACCGACACCGGCCAGTGACGACACCTCCCGGCGGCGGCCCCACACGCGGCCCACCCAGCCGCCGGTCGCGGCGAAGGCCTGACCGAGCAGATACTCCAGCAACTGATTACCGACGAAGAGGACGATCAGGCCGAACACGGCCTCAACCGACTCGATGCCACTGCTGAGCGGGTCGCGCCGGGCGCGCCGCGCGGAGGTGAACTCGCCCGCGTCGGCCGGGAAGTACGGCAGGTTCTTCGGCGCGACCCGGGCCACGACCTCTGCGCTGACGTCCACGACGAGCTGCGGAGCCGGCCTGACAATCATGGACCCTCCCTGTCGGATGCGCAGCCACGATACCGCCGGGTGCCGGCCGCCCGATTCGGCCGCGTGGCCCGGCGATTCCCCTGTCCGGATCCTCTTCGGCGGATGATCGGCGACGGCCGCGTCGACCCGCTATGGCTGGCCGGCATCGCTCCACTACTACGCGCCGCACGTACGCACCGGATCGCCCGCGGCGCGGCGATCACCGATGATGAAGGCGCGGACGAGGGCGCCGGCAAGCGGGATGAAGCTGTCGAGGACTGACGCCGAACCCGACGCGGACGCGCTGCCGGCGTCACGCCGCTCGGCCGCATGATGAACGCTGAGCCCGCAACCACCGGCCGGCCGGTCGGCCCGCGCCGGGCGAGCCGCACCCGTCACGTGTCTGACAGAGGACTGTATGCAGCGACATGAACAACCGCCGGGGACGCCACCACCCGCACCGGTCACCGACTGGAGTGCCGCGGAGCGGAACGCCGTCGGTTGGTTGAGGTGGTTGGGTCATCGTGACGCCACACTCACCCGAGGGGGCGCGGACGGCGGCATCGACGTGATCGGCGCTCGGGTCGCTGCTCAGGTCAAATGGTACGGGAAGCCGGTTGGTGTAGGACCTGTCCGCGAGCTGGTCGGTGCGGCGGTCGGTACCCACGTGACGACCTACTTCTTCTGCAACGCGGGCTTCAGTCGTAGCGCCGTCGCCTATGCGGACCGGGCTGGTGTCGCACTGTTTCAATACTCTCCCGCGGATGGCTCCCTCCGCGCCGTCAACGTCCACGCCGAGCGGGCATACGCGACCGCGGTCCGGCATCGCACTCGGTCCGAGGCCGACATGGGGTTGAAAGCGCCGCTGCGGACCGCCTACCGATCAGTGGTCGAGGACGCTCCACCGCCGGACACGGCCGGACCTGTCAGCCGCATCGCCGTGGCGGTGGCGCTCGCACCGATCGGTATGTGTGTCGCCGGAGTGCTCGCCGTCATCGTGGTGAGAGGAATGGACTCCCCTCCGCCCCGGTGGATCGGTCAGGCCTGGGCGATCTGGATGAGCGTCGCGTGCCTTGGCGTCCTTCCGTTCGTTCTCGTCGCCAAACTCCTGCAGGACTCGAGGACCCGAACGTGGCGCCGCCACTCACGAGGCGAAGGTGAACCAACGGGCTCGGGGTAGCGGCTCCCCCGGTGCGAGCTATCTGGCACTACCGCATAGCGGTATCCGGTGCTACGTTGTAGCGGTACCCGGTAATACCGAATACCGGGACGGGAGGCGGCGATGGAAGATCTGACGGAGATGCTGAAGGGCACGCTCGAAGGGTGTGTGCTGGAGATCATCGGCCGCGAGGAGACCTACGGGTACGCGATCACCCGCCGGCTGAACGAGCTTGGCTTCGCCGACGTCATCGACGGCACGGTGTACACGATTCTGTTGCGGCTGGAACGCAACGGGCTGGTCCAGGTGACGAAACGGCCGTCGGATGTCGGGCCGCCGCGCAAGTTCTACGCGCTCAACGACGCGGGGCGCGCGGAGCTGGCGACGTTCTGGGCGAAGTGGGAGTACGTCTCGGCACGCATCGACACGCTCAGGGAGGGCGGCAGATGAGCTTCTGGGAGACCGTCACCGGCAGTGATCTCACCCGTGAATGGAACGACTTCGACGCCCGCGCGGCGGCGCTGCCGGCCGGCCACCGGGCGGCGTGGGAGCAGATCAAGACGCACCTGTTCCCGTACGGGAACTTCACCGGCCGCAACCTGTCGCCGATCGCCGATGCCGCCCTCGGGCTGCTCGAGGAGGCCGCGGCGGACGGGCGCGGCGCCGACGAGGTGCTCGGCGACGACATCCCCGGGTTCTGCGCGGCGCTGGCCGGTGGCGAGGGTGCCCGCACCTACCGCGATCGGTGGCGCGCGCAGTTGAACCGCAACGTGGCACGCCGACTGGGCCGGCTGGGAGGCTGAGATGGGCATCCAGGACATCATCGAGGGCAAGAGGCAGTGGCGGGCGCACGTGGCGCGGGTGAGGGCGCTGCCGCCGGACTACCGGATCGTCTACGCGGAGATGCAGCGGTACCTGTTCAAGGTCGGGCCGGTGGGTCTGGCCGACGGCCCGCTGCTGCCCGGGATCGTCGACTTCTTCGAGGAGGGCGTCGCGGCCGGCCGGGGAGTCCTCGAACTCACCGGCACCGACGTCGCCGCCTTCACCGACGGCCTGATCGCGGACTTGCCCACCTACGCCGACGCGGTCCAGGACTCCCTCGGTGGAAAGGCCGGGTGACACCCGCCGGCCGGTCAGTGCCCGGTGAGCCGGTCGGCGCGCCGGTGCAGGTAGTGCTGTTCCGGCAGGCTGACGGTCAGGCGGGCGGCCCGGCGGTACGCCTCCAGGGCTCCCGCCGGGTCGCCGGCCATCTCCAGCAGGTGCGCGCGGACCGCGTACAGCCGATGGTGGTTGGCGAGGCGGTCGTCGTCGTGCAGCGGTGCGAGCAGGCGCAGGCCCGCGTCCGGGCCGTGCGTCATGGCGACGGCGACGGCGTGGCCGAGGGTGACCATCGGGTTCGGGCCGAAGCGCTCCAGCAGCCGGTAGAGGTGGACGATCTGCGGCCAGTCGGTGTCCGCCGCGCTCGCCGCCTCGCTGTGCACGGCCGCGATCGCCGCCTGCAGCTGGTACGGGCCGAGCGGCGCGCGGGACAGCGTACGGGTGATCAGCGCGCGTCCCTCGTCCAGTGACGGCCGGTGCCACCTGGTGCGGTCCTGCTCGGCCAGCGGGACCAGGCCCTCGCCGGGGCGGGCCCGGGCCGGCCGGCGGGCGTCGGTGAGCAGCATCAGGGCCAGCAGGCCGGCGAGCTCACCCTCGTCCGGCCGGGCGGCGTGCGCGATGCGGGTGAGCCGGATCGCCTCCGCGGTCAGCTCCACGCGGTGCAGATCCGGGCCCGAGCTGGCGGCGTACCCCTCGTTGAAGATCAGGTAGAGCACCTGCAGCACCGTACGGATGCGCTCCGGCAGCTGGTCCTCGGACGGCATGCGGAAGACCGCGCCGGCGGCCCGGACGCGCTGCCGGGCGCGGCTGATCCGCTGGGCCATCGTGGACTCGGGCACCAGGAACGCGCGGGCGATCTCCGCGGTGGTCAGCCCGCCGACCGCGCGCAGCGTGAGCGCGACCTGCGACGGCGGGGTCAGGCTGGGGTGGCAGCAGAGCAGCAGCAGGATCAGCGTGTCGTCGGCGTCCGGCGGGGTGTCGGCCGCGGGGGAGAAGCCCGGGCGTTGCGCCGCGTCCCGCTCCTCCCGTTGCCGTGCGGCGTTCGCACTGCGCAGCTGGTCGGTCAGCCGCCGCGACGCCACGGTGATCAGCCAGCCGGCGGGGCTGGTGGGCACGCCGTCGGCCGGCCACTGCGTCGCGGCGGCCAGCAGCGCCTCCTGCAGCGCGTCCTCGGCCGTGTCGACGTGGCCGTACCGGCGGACCAGCGCGGCGAGGACCTGCGGCGCGTGCCGGCGCAGCAGGTCCTCCACACCGTCGGAGCTCACATCTCCTGACCGGACAGGGCCATGATCGGATGGACCTCCACGGCGGCGAACCGCGCGTCCGGGATCCGGGCGGCGATCTCGGCGGCCCGCTCCGGACCGTCGCAGTCGAGGAGCAGGTAACCGGCCAGGTGCTCCTTGACCTCCGGGTACGGCCCGTCCGTGACGGTCGGCGATCCGTCGCGGACCCGGACCGTGCGGGTGGTCAGCGGGTCGGCGAGCGCGGCCCCGGCCAGCAGCTCACCGGACTCGCGGATCTCCCGGTGCAAGTCCTCGGACTCGTGCGCGAGCGCCGCACGCTCGGACGCCGGCATCGCCAGGAACTCCGGGTGGCGCAGGAACACGGGGTGTTCCCAGTTCTCCGGGTTGCTGTAGATCAGGAGCAGGTACTTCATTGCAATCCCCTCGAACGGTAGCATTCCGGACACGTGGTCGGGCGGATCACGCGCTGGGGCCGGCCACCCCGATCACGTTGCCCTCCGGATCGGCGAAGTGCCCCACGGCGAAGTCACCGCTCCCCGGCTCCGGGCCCATCAGCCGCCGCCCGCCCAGCGCCTCCGCCTTGCGCAGCGCCTCCTCGACGTCCGGAACGCCCACATAGAACGTTACCCGCGGCGTGAATCCCGCACCGCCACCGATGCCGCCGTTGATGCCCCGGGTGCCGTCCCCGGTCGTACTGCCGTCCCCGGTCGTACTGCCGTCCATGAAGTGGTAGTCGCCGGGCGAGGACACCTTCTCGCTGGCCGCGTCCCCGGTGGTGAACCGCCACTGGAACAGCGAACCGTAGTAGTCCCGCAACCGGGTGGGTACGGCGCCGATGACCTCGAAGTGCACGACGGGCAAACCCATGATCGTTCCCTCCTGACCGGACGCCGACGGCCGGCGCCCAGCACAGAGGTCGGAGCGGCCGGCCCGGTTCTCGACATCCGCGGACCGGATCTTTTCGCGCGCCCTACGGCGTCTGCGGCGGTCACGGCTTGACTGTGCCGTTACGGCATGGCCTTCAATGATCGGTGTCGGCGGACAGCGATGAGAGGGGGCGGCGTTGGGGTGGAGTACCCGTGAGTTGGCCGAGCTCACCGGCACGACGCTGCGCACCATCCGGCACTACCACGACGTCGGGGTGCTCGCGGAGCCTGCGCGGGCGTCCAACGGCTACAAGAGCTACGGCGCGGTGCACCTGGTGCGGGTGCTGCGGATCAAGCGGCTGACCGACCTCGGGCTGTCGCTGAGTCAGGTCGCCGCGCTGGACGAGGCGGATGAGGACCTGACGCAGTCGCTGGCGCGGCTCGACGCGGAGCTGTCCGCGACGGTCCGCCGGTTGCAGCGGGTCCGCCGGGAGCTCAGGCTCATCCTGCGTGAGCAGGTGCCGGCCGACCTGCCTGCCGAGGTCGCGCAGGCCGTCGCGGAGGCGGACGCCGACGACGACCTGACGCCGACCGCCCGCATGATCGCGGTCGTGCTGGCGCGGGTGGTGCCGGCGGCGGACCTGAAGGCCCTGGCCGGAACGCTGCGGGAGTACTCACGGGACCCCGCGGTGATCGAGTTCGACGCTCTTCCCGCGGACGCGGACGCCCGGACCCGGCAGGACCTGGCCGACCGGCTGCGCGCCGCACCGATCATCCAGCGGCAGCAGGCCATGTTCCCGCAGCCGTGGGGCCTGTACTCCGGCGCGCCGCTGGG
The DNA here is from genome assembly GCF_031458255.1 of Catenuloplanes niger. Lineage (NCBI taxonomy): Bacteria > Bacillati > Actinomycetota > Actinomycetes > Micromonosporales > Micromonosporaceae > Catenuloplanes > Catenuloplanes niger. Next base: position 909,681 of record NZ_JAVDYC010000001.1, on the reverse strand, counting down.
GCCGGACGCCGCCCTCGACGTGGTCGGCCAGGCGATCACCGAGTTCTACAACCCCGCGCAGATCGACGTCCTCGTCCGGATGACCCCCTAGCACCTTCCACCACCCCCCGACGCCGGACCGCAGGACGGGCATCCGGCGCGCTGCGGCGTGCCCACAGCAGAGAGGTAGCACATGCGAAAGGCCTTAGCCATGATCGTCACCGCGGTGGCGGCGCTCGCCGTCACCGGGGTGGCCCACGCGGAGTCCCGCGACGCCGCACCCGGCGCGGTGAGCTGGGAACAGTGCCCGGACATCCCCGGCGCGGAGTGCGGGGCGCTGCGGGTGCCGCTGGACTACCGGAATCCGGACGGCCGGACCATCGAGATCGCGATCTCACGGATCAGGAGCACGGCCCCGGAGAAGCGCCGCGGCGTGCTGTTCACCAACCCGGGCGGGCCGGGCGTGGCGGGCCGTGACTTCCCGGCGGCGCTGGTGGCCGAGGGCCTGCCGCGGAGCGTGCGGGACGCCTACGACCTGATCGGCATCGACCCGCGTGGCGTCGGCCGCAGCACGCCGGTCACCTGCGACCTGACCCCCGAGCAGATCATCAGGGGCAACATCCCGCCGTACGCGGTGACGCCGGACGACGTGACCGCGTGGGCGCGGCAGGCGCACCGCATCGCCGGGCAGTGCGCGGCGTCCACGTCGGCGTGGATGCTGCCGCACGTCTCCACCGCCAACGCGGCCCGTGACCTGGACCGGGTACGGGTCGCGCTCGGCGAGCGGACGGCGTCGTTCCTCGGCTACTCGTACGGCACCTACCTGGGCGCGGTCTACACCACGCTGTTCCCGCACACCACCGACCGAGTCGTGTTGGACAGCAGCCTGCACGAGAAGGGCTGGGACGTCGACGGCGGCCGCGCGTACGGGCGCGGCTTCGAGGAACGGTTCCCGGACTTCGCGGCGTGGGCGGCGGCCCGCCCCGAGTACCGGCTCGGCCGCACCCCGGCACAGGTCCGGGCGACCTACCTCGACCTCGCCGGCCGGCTCGACCGCGCGCCCGTGCAGGGCGTGGACGGCGCGTCCTTCCGGCTGTTCTCGTTCATCTACAGCTACGACGACCGGCGGTTCCCGCTGATGGCCGCCTCATGGAAGGCCCTGGCCGAGAACCAGCCGCTACCGGTCGTCGACGCGGCCCCGGCACCGGCACCGGATCCGGAGAACGCGATCGCCGCGCGTCTCCACACCGTCTGCGCCGACTCGCGCTGGCCGACGGCGGTCGGCGTCTACCGGGCCAACGTCGCGGCCGACCGGATCCGCTACCCGCTGTTCGGCGCGGCGGCGGCCAACATCCAGCCGTGCGCGTTCTGGCGCGACCCGGTGGAGCCGCCGGTCCGCATCGGCGACCGGGGGCCGGCCACCGTCCTGATCGCGCAGAACGACCGGGACCCGGGCACGCCGCTGTCCGGCGCACGCAGCATGCGGCGGGCGCTCGGCGACCGCGCCGTCATGGTGCACGCCGACCAGGGCGGTCACGGCGCGTTCGTCTTCACGCCGAACCGCTGCCTGAACACGGCGGTGGAGTCGTTCCTCGTCACCGGCGAGCGCCCGGCGCACGACCGGTGGTGCCGGGCCGAGGCGCGTTGATCCGTCGCCGCGCCCGGGCCTGCGGGTCCGGGCGCGGCCTCACGCGTAGTAGCGGTAGACGGCCTCGGCGGCCACGGCGGGTTTCGTGGCACCCTCGCGGTGCACGGTCATCGCCACGGTCAGCTCCACCCCGTCGCCGGCCACCTCCCGGGCGTGCAGCACGGCGGCGTGCAGCCGCACCTTCGACCCGGCGGGGACCGGGGAGGGGAACCGGACCCGGTTGAGGCCGTAGTTCACCGCCATCGCCACGTCCTCGACGACCAGCAGTGACGTCCAGAGCGGAATGACCAGCGCCAGGGTCAGGTAGCCGTGCGCGATGGTGCCGCCGAACGGGCCGGCCGCCGCCCGTACCGGGTCGACGTGGATCCACTGGTGGTCGCCGGTGGCGTCGGCGAAGGTGTCGACGCGCTGCTGGGTGACCTCGATCCAGTCGCTGTGGCCGAGGTCGAGTCCGGCGGTCCCGGCGAGCTCGCCGAGCCCGCGCACGGTGGTGGTCATGGGTTCCTCCGATCGGGGACGGGCGCCCGCAGCCGCGCCTTGACGACCTTGCCCGAGGCGGTACGCGGCAGCGTCTCGGCGAACACGACGGACTTCGGGATCTTGTAGCGGGCGATCCGGCCGTCGAGGAAGGCGAGCAGCTCGGCGGCCTCCACCGCGGCGGCGGGCACCACGAACGCGCGGCCGACCTCGCCCCAGCGCGCGTCGGGCACCCCGACCACGGCACACTCGGCGACCGCGGGGTGGGCCAGCAGCGCGGCCTCCACCTCGGCCGGGTAGACGTTCTCCCCACCCGAGATGATCATGTCTTTGACCCGGTCGCGGACGTAGACGAAGCCGTCGGTGTCGGTGACCGCCAGGTCGCCGGTGCGCAGCCAGCCGTCGTCGCCCAGCACCGCGCGCGTCTCGGCGGGCGCCCCCCAGTAACCGGCCATCACCGTCGGCCCCCGCACCAGAATCTCCCCGGTCTCGCCGGGCCCGGCGTCGCCGCCGTCCGGGGTGGTCACCCGCACGTCGCCGAAGAACACCGGCGTGCCCGCCGACCCGGCCTTGCGCACGCTCTCCGGCGCGCGCAGGAACAGCGCGCCGGGGGAGCACTCCGTCATCCCGTACCCCTGCAGGAACGTCAGCCCGCGCCGCTGGTAGGCGGCGATCAGCGGTTCCGGGACCGGCGCGCCGCCGCAGAGCAGCGACCGCACCGAGCCGAGGTCGGCGGTGCCGAACCGCGGTGACCGGGCGATCGCGGCGAACATCGCGGGCACGCCGAACAGGCAGGTGACCCGGTACGCGGCGATCAGGTCGAGCGTCGCCTCCGGGTCGAAGCCGCCGGTCAGCACGCAGGTGCCGCCCTTGAGGAAGGTGGGCAGCACGGTCTGGTTGAGCGCGGCGACGTGGAACATCGGTGCGCTGACCAGGGTGACCTCGTCGCTGGCGAGGTCGACGTCGATGAGCAGGTTCACGCAGTTCCAAGCGATGTTGGCGTGGGTGAGCATCGCGCCCTTGGGCCGCCCGGTGGTCCCCGACGTGTACATGATCATGCAGGTCTCGGCGTCGGTGACGTCCACGTCCACCGGCCCGCCGGCCGCGCCGCCGGCCGCGCCGCCGGCCGCGCCGCCGGCCGTGCCGCCGGTCGTGCCGCCGGTCGTGCCGCCGTCCGTGCCACCGGCCTCGCCGAGCGGTACGGCCCGCGCGTCCGCGCGCAGCCGCGCCACCGTCGCCTCGCAGCCGGGTGTCCACAGCAGCACCCGCGCGCCGCAGTCGCCGATGATGTAGTCCAGCTCCGGCGCGGCCAGCCGGGTGTTCAGCGGCACGAACACGGCGCCGAGCAGGCCGGTGGCGAACAGCGCGTCCAGGAACCCGGGCTGGTTCGGCCCGAGGTGGGCGACCCGGTCGCCGCGGCGCACGCCGAGCCCGGCCAGCCGGTGCGCCAGCGCGTTCGCCCGGGCGGCCACCTCGCCGTAGGTGTGTTGCCGTCCCTCGTGGATCAGCGCGACCCGGTCCGGGGCCATCCGGGCCCGGCGGGCCGCCCACGACCCGACGCCCTGGTTACGCATCGGCGCGCTCCCCGGGTGCGGTCAGCCCGAGCAGCCGGGCCGCGTTGCCGTGCAGGATCTTCGGCCGTACCTCCGGTCTGATGTCCAGCGCGGCGAAGTCGGCCAGCCAGCGGTCCGGGGTCAGCACCGGGAAGTCGGAGCCGAACAGCACCCGGTCGGCCAGCAGCGTGTTGGCGTAGCGGACCAGTTGCGGCGGGAAGTACTTCGGTGACCAGCCGGACAGGTCGATGTGGACGTTCGGCTTGTGGGTGGCCACCGCCAGCGCCTCGTCCTGCCACGGGAACGACGGGTGCGCGATGACGATCCGCAGGTCCGGGAAGTCCGCGGCCACGTCGTCGAGGTCGAGCGGATTGGCGTACCGCAGCCGGATGCCCGACCCGCCCGGCGTGCCGGCCCCGATCCCGGTCTGCCCACTGTGGAACAGCGCGATGGCACCCGACGCCTCGAGCTGTTCGTACAGCGGGTACGCCATCCGGTCGTTGACGGAGAAGGCCTGCAGACTCGGATGGAACTTGAAGCCGCGCACCCCGTGCCGCTCGACCAGCCGGCGGGCCTGCCGCACCGCCGCCCGTCCCCGCCACGGGTCGACGCTGCCGAACGGGATCAGCGTGCCCGGGTGCCCGGCGCAGGCGTCGGCGATCTCCTCGCTGGCGATCGGCGGATGCCCGGTCGCCGTCTCCGCGTCGACGGTGAAGACCACCGCGGCCATCCGGCGCTCGCGGTAGTAGGCGGCGATCTCGTCCACCCCGGGCTGCCGCGCGTCGCCGGCCACCTTGAAGTAGGCCGCCGAGGCGGCCATCAGGTGCGCCGGCAGCGACGGGTGCCCGTCCGCCGACACCTCGACGTGCACGTGCATGTCGATCGCGGCGTACCCGGTCATGGCCGTGGCTCCCGCGGGGCCGGGATCCCGACCGGTTGCACCGCCGCGCCGAACACCGGCTCCCACACGCCGGCGACACCGTCGGCGTCCCAGCCGCCGTCCCGGTGCGCGGCCACCGCCTCGGCCGGGTGCGTCCACAGCGTCAGCCGGTCACCGCCGACCCCGATCGCCTGCCCGGTGATCCCGGCCGACGCCGCGGAGGCGAGGAAGACGACCAGCCCGGCCGCGTCCTCCACGGTGCCGAACCCCTCCCCGGCGCGCAGCCAGTCCGGCAACGGCACGCCCCGCTCCCGCCAGGCCGCCACGTGCGGGGCGAAGGCCGGGATGGTCGCGGTCATCGCGGTCGCGGCGACCGGCACGACCGCGTTGACGGTGATCCGGTCACGGGCGCACTCCAGCGCCCAGGTACGCGTCATGCCGACGACCGCGGCCTTGGCCGCCGCGTAGTTGGTCTGGCCCGGGTTGCCGCGCTGCCCGGCCGGGGAGCCGACCGTGATGACCCGGCCACCTTCGCTCTGGGCCCGCATCCGCCGCACGGCGGCCCGCACACAGGTGAACGTGCCGCGCAGGTGCACGGCGACGACCTCGTCGAACTCCTCGTCGGTCATCTTCCACAGGATCCGGTCGCGCAGCACACCCGCGTTGGTCACCAGCACGTCCAGCCGGCCGAACGTGGCCACCGCCCGCTCGGTGAGCGCCTCGGCGACGTCGCTCGGCCCCACCGCGCCGGGCGCGGCCACCGCCCGCCCGCCGGCCGCCTCGATCCCGGCGGCCGCCGCGGCCGCGCCCGCCTCGTCCGCGTCGTTGACCACGACCGCGGCGCCGGCCGCGCCGAGCGCCCGCGCGTAGGCCAGGCCGAGCCCGCGCGCGGCGCCGGTCACGATGGCCACCCTGCCGGTCAGATTCACGACTTCCCCCTCGGGATCCGCAGTGCGCTGTGGACGGACGGGACGATGCCGCGCGGCAGGTAGAGCACCGCGACGACGAGGACGAGACCGTAGACGGCGTAGGAGAGCACGGCCGGCGCGTACCCGGGCATGCCGGGCTGGGTGCCGAGCAGGGTCAGCGCCTGCACCAGCACCGTGATCACGCCGGCGCCGACCAGCGGGCCGGCGACGGTGCCCAGCCCGCCGACGGCCGCCATCACCACGAACTCGATGGACAGCAGCACCGGGAACGAACCCGGTGACAGGTAACCGAGGTAGAACGCGTACACGCCACCGGCCAGCCCGGCGAACGCGGCGGAGAGCGCGAAGACCGCCAGCCGGTAACGGCCGACCGGCACCCCGCAGGCGGCCGCGGCGGCCTCCCCGGTGGCGGCGGCCCGCAGCGCCCGGCCGACCCGGGAGACGACCACGTTGCGGTAGACCAGCATCACCACGGCCAGCACCGCCAGCGCGAGATAGGCGTAGCCGAGGTCGTCGCGCAGCTGCACGCCGCCGGCCGAGAACCGCGGGATGCCCTGCAGGCCGATCGCGCCGCCGGCCCACTCGCCCCGGCTGAGCAGCCCGAGCAGGATCAGCTGCACGGCCAGCGTCGCGAACGCCAGGTGGTGCCCGCGCAGGCGCAGCAGCGGCGCGCCGACCAGCAGCGCGGCCGCGGCGGCGACCAGCGGCGCGGCCAGCAGCCCGAGCAGCGGCGGCAGCCCGTGCGTGGCCAGCAGCCCGGCGGCGTACGCGCCGATCGCGTAGAACGACGCCTGGCCGAGCGACACCTGCCCGGCGTACCCCATCAGCATCGACACGCCGACCGTGACCGTGGCGGTCAGGGCCAGCAGCACGTAGACCGCGAGATGCCGCTCGGGCAGCAGCACCGGCACGGCCAGCGCCAGCAGACCCGCGGCGATCCAGGCCGCCCTCATGCGGCCGCCTCCTGGGCCGGCGGGGTGCGCACCGCATGCGCGATCATCACGGCCAACAGCACCACCAGGGCCACCTCCAGCCGGTACGCGCCGCCGCCGTAGCCGGCCACCACGGTCTGCGCCACCCCGAGCAGCAGCCCACCGGCCAGCGCCACACCCGGCCGGGTGAGCCCGCCGAGCACCGCCGCGGCGAACCCGTTGACGATCAGCGCCACGTCGCTGTCGAACGTCACCTGCTGCACCGGCGTGGTCAGCACCCCGGCCAGCCCGCCCAGCGCGCCGCCGAGCGCGAACGACAGCAGCCCCATCCGGCGCACGTCGATGCCGACGACCCGGGCCGCGTACGGGTTCGACGCGCACGCCGACAGCGCCTTGCCGAGGTCGGTGCGGGCGAAGAACAGCGCCAGGCAGCCGAACACCGGGACCGTGACCGCGACGATCAGCAGGTAGTGCACCTGCACCCGGGCGCCGGCCAGCTCGACCGCGCCACCGAGCCCGGGGAACGACCGCGGCTGGTCGCCCCAGACCAGGATCTCCACCGCGTAGGCCAGCAGGCCCAGCCCGAGCGTGACGATCAGCGACGCACCCGGCGCGGTCCCCGGCCGGCCGATCGCCACCACCCCGACCAGCAGCCCGGCGGCCGCCCCGGCCAGCACCCCCAGCGTCTCCGCCACCCCGTGCGGCAACCCGGCGGACAGCAGCGACGCGGTCAGCATCGCGGCCAGCACGGCCAGCGCGCCCTGCGCGAAGTTGACCACCCGGGTCACCCGGTAGATCACCACCAGGCCGCTGCCGACCAGCGCGAACCCCGCGCCGATGCCGAGCCCGGTGACCAGGTAACCGACCAGGCCGGTCACGGGGTCACCGCCACGTGCCCGCCCAGATAGGCGGCGGCGACCCGGGGGTCGGCGGCCAGCCCGGCCGCGTCCCCGGCCAGCGCGACCCGGCCCGACTCCAGCACGTAGCCACGCGCGCACAGGTCCAGGGCGAGGCGGGCGTTCTGCTCGATCAGCAGCAGCGCCACGCTCAGCGCGCGCAGGTGACCGGTGATCTCCTCGACCGCGAGCGGGGCCAGGCCGAGACTGAGCTCGTCGATGACCAGCACGTCGGGGCGGGCCATCAGCGCCCGGCCGATCGCCACCATCTGCTGCTGGCCGCCGGAGAGCGTGCCGGCACGCCGCCGCCGCAGCCCGGCCAGGGCCGGGAACAGCGCGTAGACCGCCGTGGTGTCCCGGCCCCGGCGGCCGTTGCGCCAGCCGCCGAGCCGCAGGTTGTCCTCGACCGTGAGATCACCGAAGACCTCCCGGCCCTCCGGCACCTGCGCACACCGGCCGCGCACGGTCACCGTCCCGGCCGCGGGGCGCACCAGCCCGCAGACCGCGCGGACCAGCGTGGTCTTGCCGGCGCCGTTCGCCCCGATCAGCGCGACCCGCTCCCCGGCGGACACGGTCAGGGACACGCCGTCGAGCGCGATGGCACCCGCGTAGCGCACGCTGAGGTCCCGGACCTCCAGGACGGCGCTCATGCCGCGGCCCGCCGGTCCAGGGTGGAACCGAGGTAGGCGGCGATCACCGCCGGGTCGGCGCGCACCCGTGCCGGCGGGCCGTCGGCGATGACCCGGCCCAGGTCCAGCACCGTGATCCGGTCGGCCAACCGCATCACGAACGTCACGTCGTGCTCGACCAGCAGGATGGTCAGCCCCTCGGCCCGCAGCGAGGCGATCAGCTCGGCCAGCCGGTCCCGCTCGGCCGCCCGCAGCCCGGAGGCGGGCTCGTCGAGCAGCAGCAGCCGTGGCCGCCCGCACAGGGCGCGGGCCAGCTGCAGCGCGCGCTGCTGGCCCAGCGGCAGCTCACCGGCGGGCCGGTCGGCCCACTCGGTGAGGCCGGTGCGGGCCAGGCACTGCGCGGCCCGGTCCCGGATCAGCCGCTCCTGCCGGTGGTGGGCGGGCAGCCGCAGCGCCGCCGCCACGAACCCGGCGCTGGTGGTGGCGTGCGCGCCGACCATCACGTTCTCCCGCGCGGTCAGGCCGGCGAAGACCCGGGCGGCCTGGAACACCACGGCCACGCCGCGGCCGGCGCGGCGGTGCGGCGGCAGCCGGTCGATGCGCCGCCCGTCGAGGCGCACCGTACCGGCGTCCGCGGCGAGCTGGCCGCCGATCAGCGCGAACAGCGTGGTCTTGCCCGCCCCGTTCGGGCCGATGACGGCGCGCAACTCGCCCGGCGCGACGGTCAGGCCGGCCTCGCGCACGGCGTGGACACCGCCGAACGCGCGGGTCAGGCCGGTGACCTCCAGGGCGGCGCCGGCCGCCATCACCGGCCACCGATCGTGGCCAGCCGGGCCGCGGAGAACTCGGTGGGCACGAAGGCGCCCCCTCGGACCGTGCTGATCGCGATGAACTCGGTGGTCAGCCCACTGTGGTCGGTGGCGGAGTAGCGGTAGGTGCCGTTCGGGGTGGTGAGGGTCAGGCCCTCCAGCGCGTCGCGGACCCGCGTGCGGTCGGTGCCGCCGGCCTTCTCGATCGCGGCCGCGAGGAGCTTGACGCCGCTCCAGCCGTCCTGGGCGAACTGCGGCGGCGGGTAGCCGTGCGCCGCGGTGAAGGCGGTGGTCAGCTCGTCGACCGCGGTGCGCTGCGCGCCGGCCGGCAGGGCGGCGCCGGTCACGCCGATCGAGTGCGCGATCGTGACGCCCTCCGCGGCCGGGCCGGCCGGGTCGAGGAAGAGCTTGCTGGCCTGGGCGCCGGTGAGCACCAGCGGGACGTCCAGGCCGGCGGTCGCGTACTGCTTGGTCAGGGCGACGGCCGGTGGCCCGGTGGCCCAGACCATCAGCGCCTGCGCGTCGGAGGAGCGCACGTGCGTGAAGACCGCGCCGAACTCGGTGGCGCCGGTCTGGAACTCCTCCGTGGGGGCGAGGCGCACACCGTACCCCCCGGATCTGGTCTGCAGGCCCTTGAACCCGGCCGCCGCGTAGCTGCTGCGGCCGTCGTAGGCGACCGCGAGCCGGCTGACGCCGGTGGCCTGGAAGTACTCCAGCGCCGCCTGGGCGTAGGTGGCGCTGGTGGCGGGCACGACGAAGACGTACGGCCGGACCGGGTCGACCTGTTCGTCGGCGGGGGTCAGCGAGATGTAGGGGATCTCCTCGCGGTCGACGAGCGGGAGGACGGCGAGGGCGGAGTTGGAGAACGGCGAGCCGATGATCGCGTCGGACTCGCCCTTGAGCTCGTTGAACGCGAGCACCGCCTGGTCGGGGGCGCTCTTGTCGTCGCGGACGGTGAGCGTGATCCGGCGCCCGCCGATGCCGCCGGCGGCGTTGATCCGGTCGACGGCGAGCGCGACCGACTTCTGGTTCTCGCTGCCCAGCGGCGAGTAGTTGCCGGTCAGCGAGACGATCTGACCGATCCGGATGGGCCCGTCGCCGCCGCCGTCGTCGGTGGCGCCGCAGCCGGCGACGGCGACGGTGAGGGTCAGGGTGGCGAGGAGCGGCACGGTGCTGCGCACGGGTTCCTCCCAGGTGCTCGTTTCGGGAGCGTTTCATCGACGCTAGGCTCTTTGCTGACGGCCGTCAATATTCTGCCCAACATCGGAGGCGTCCGCGTTGACCGCACCGCAGCTTCGCCCGCAGAACCTGCTGCTCATGCTGCTCGGCGACTTCGTCCTGGACCGGGAGGTGTGCGTCTTCTCCGGCAGCGTGATCGACGCCCTCGACCGGCTCGGCGTCTCCGAGCACGCCGCCCGCTCCACCCTGACCCGGATGGCCGCCCGCGACCTGCTGCACCGCCGCCGGCACGGCCGCCGGATGTACTTCGGACTCACCGGCCGGTCCACCGCCGTGCTGCGCGACGGCCGGACCCGCATCTGGCGCACCGGCGCGGTCAACGACGACTGGGACGGCACCTGGACGCTGCTGTGCTTCTCGCTGCCCGAGTCGTGGCAGCGGCAACGGCACGACCTGCGCTCCCAGCTCGCCTGGGCCGGCTTCGGGCCGCTGCAAGGTGGACTGTGGATCGCGCCGGGGCACGCCGCCACGGCGGAGATCGTGGCGGGGCTGGGCCTGGCGGCGCACGTGCGGGTCTTCCGGGCCCGGGCCGACGAGCTGACCGACGTGGCCGCCATGATCGGTGACGCGTACGACCTGCCCGGGCTGGCCGCCCGCTACGAGGCGTTCCTGGCCGAATGGGACGGCGACATCCCGGCGGACCCGTTCGCCGCGCGGCTGCGGCTGATCGCCGAGTGGCACGACGCGATCCGGTACGACCCGCGGCTGCCGGTCGAGCACCTTCCCCCGGACTGGCCGGGGATCCGCGCCCAGAAGCTGTTCCGCGAGCTGGAGGCGGCCCTCGAGGCGCCGGCCCGGGCGGTCGCCGCTGGCCTGCTGGACCTGCGGCCGGACACCCCGGCCGGCCCGGACGCGGCCGTGCGCGAATCGGCGCCGTGACCCGACGGCGCGCCGCCGCCGTGGCCGGGTGCGGGCCGCCGTCCGCCGGGCCCTGAACGTGCCGCACCGGGACCGCGCGACCCGGCCGGGTCAGCGGCGCTCGGGCAGCTCGTCACCGGGCCGGACCAGGCGGTGCCGGTAGGCGAGGACCACCAGCTGGGCCCGGTCGCGGACGTCCAGCTTCGCCATCGTGCGGTTGATGTGCGTCTTGACCGTCAACCGGGACAGGTACAGCCGTTCGGCGATGGCGTCGTTGGACAGCCCGTGCGCGACCAGCAACAGGATCTCCGTCTCCCGGTCGGTGAGCAGCGCCAGCTCCGGCAGCTGCCGTACCGGCGGGAGGACGTGGTCGATCAGGCGGCTGACCAGGGCGCCGGTGGCCCGCGGCGACAGCAGCGCCTCCCCGGCCGCGACCACCCGGACGGCGTTGACCAGGTCGCCGGGGGCCACGTTCTTGCCCAGGAAACCGCTCGCCCCGGCCTGCAGCGCGTGGATGACGTTGTCGTCGTCGTCGAACGTGGTGAGCACCAGCACCCGCACGCCGGCGAGACGCTCGTCGGCACCGATCCGGCGGGTCGCCTCGATGCCGTCCACCCGCGGCATGCGGATGTCCATCAGGACCACGTCGACCCGGCCACCGCGGCACCGCTCGACGGCCTCGGCACCGTCGGCCGCCTCACCGACCACCTCCAGGTCCGGCTCCGCATCGATGATCATGCGGAAGCCGGCGCGGATGAGCGCCTGGTCGTCGGCGAGCAGAACGCGGATGCTCACGTCACCGTCCCGTGCCGGGGGTGGACGCGCGCAGGCGGTGGGCCGCCCGGTCGTCGGTGGGCAACACGGCACGCACCCGGAACAGGCCGCCGGGGACCGGCCCCGCCTCGATCGTGCCGTGCGCGGCCGCGGCCCGCTCCCGCATGCCGATCAGGCCGAACCCGGACCCGGCCCGGGCACCGCCGCTCGCGGCCACCCGGTTGGTGACGTCGAGGCGCACCGTGTCGGCGGTGTACGCGAGTTCGACGGTGGCGTCGCCGGCGCCGTGCCGGTGCGCGTTGGTCAGCGCCTCCTGCACGATGCGGTACGCCGCCAGGTCCACCACCGCCGGCAGCGGCCGGGGCTCGCCACGGTGCCGGTGCCGCACGGTGAAACCCGTGGCGTGCAGCCCGGCCAGCAGGTCCGGCAGGCGGGCCACACCGGGCGCCGGCTCGGTGCTGCCGGCGTCGTCCGGGTCGCGCAGCACACCGACCACCGACTTCATCTCGCTCAGCACGGTGTCCGCGGCGGTGCGGATGTGCCCGAGCACGGGCCACACCTTCTCCGGGTCGTCGCGCAGCACGTGGCCGGCCGCGCCGGCGTGCACGCTGATCACCGCGACGTGGTGGGCGACCACGTCGTGCAGTTCCCGGGCGATGCGCAGCCGCTCGTCCGTCACCCGGCGGCGGGCCTCCGCGTCCCGGGTCTCCTCCGCCTGCCTGGCCCGCTCGGTCACCTCCGCGAGGTACGCCCGGCGCAGCCGGACCGAGTCGCCCCACACCGCGCCGCCGGCGATCAGCGCGAACGTGGCGAACTGCTCGGTGTTCCACCAGTCCGTGGAGTACGTCAGGGAGCCGGCCAGCATGATCGAGCTCCACAGCAGCAACGCGAAGAACCAGGGCCGGCGGCGCGGGCTGTACAGCGCGGTGGAGTAGGCCAGCATGCCGGCCACGACGAACAGCCCGTCCGGCGGGCGGTGCACGGCGACGGCGGCCATGCCGAGCGCGGCGGCGGCCAGCAGCGCCGGCACCGGACACCGCCGGCCGGCCAGCAGCAGGACGGCGCACAGCACCGAGAGCAGCATGGTCACCCGAGGCACCGCGGTGTAGCCGACGAACAGCACGAACAGGACCCCGATGGTCGCCAGCACCACATCGCTGAGCGGGCCCCGGTAACGGTCGAGGCCCCGCGGCCACCACTGACTGCTCACCGCCTGCACGCTCACGACGGTAGTGCCGGACGCGCGCCGCGGCACTACCGCGTCCGCGGTAGATCGGAGCCTGCGCCCGGACGACGCGTCGCCCCGGCGGCCGGCCGTAGCGTCGACCGCGTCCCCCTTCTCGGCAGCTCGACACATGGATAGGCGGAAATGATGGCTGGTCCCACCCGTCGTGGGTTCATCGCCGGCACAGCGGCGCTGGGAGGTGCGGCCCTGATCGGAAGCCCGGCCGCGGCCAACGTGACGACGGCGGGCGGGGTGCGCGACTCGCCCCTGATCCGGCCGGGTGACGCACGCTACGAGGACCTGGTGCTGCGCCGGACGAGCGAGCGGTTCTTCCCGCGGCCCGAGTCCTTCCGCCTGCCCACCACGACCGAGCAGGTCGTGCGCGCGGTGGACGGCGCGGTCCGCGCGGGCAAGCGGATCACCGTCCGCAGTGGCGGGCACTGCTACGAGAACTTCGTCGGTGACGGCGCCGAGGTGATCATCGACATGTCCGCGATGCGGCAGGTCACGTTCGACCGGCAGCGCAACGCCTTCATGATCGAGTCGGGCGCCACGCTGTGGACCGTGTTCGAGCGGCTCTACCTCGGCTGGGGCGTCACCATTCCCGGCGGCCAGTGCGGCAGCGTGGCCGCGGGCGGACACATCCAGGGCGGCGGGTACGGCGCGCTGTCCCGCCTGTTCGGTTCCGTGGTCGACTACCTGTACGCGGTCGAGGTCGTCGTGGTCGACGCGGCCGGGCGGACCCGCGCGGTCGTGGCGACCCGCGAACCGGACGACGAGAACCGCGACCTGTGGTGGGCGCACACCGGCGGCGGGGGCGGGAACTTCGGTGTGGTCACCCGGTACTGGATGCGCACGCCCGGCGCCACCGGCAACGACCCCACCCGCCTGCTGCCCAGGCCACCCGCGGTGACGCTGGAGACGACGGTGGCCTGGAGCTGGCACGACGTCACCGAGGAGTCGTTCCACCGGCTGCTGCGCAACTACGGCGAATGGCACGAGCGCAACAGCGCGCCCGGCTCCCGCTACGCCAGTCTGTTCAGCCTGCTGCCGATCAACCGCCGCAACACCGGTGCCGACCCCGGCGCGTTCGCGATGGTGACCGCGCTGGACGGCACCCTGCCGGACGCGGACCGGCTGCTGAGCGACTACATCGCCGAGGTCACCGACGGCGTCCCGGGGACGATCACGGTGCAACCACCCCGCCGGCTGCCGTGGCTGGCCGGGGTGAGGTCCGGGTCGCTGAGCGAGGACGAGCAGGCCGGGACGTTCAAGGTGAAGGCGTCCTACCTGCGCAAACGGTTCACCGACGCGCAGATCGCCACCGCCTACACGTACCTGACCGGCACCGACCACCACGACGAGAGCGCGATACTGCTGCTGGTGTCCTACGGCGGCCAGGTCAACGCCGTGGCGCCGGACGCGACCGCGATGCCGCAGCGGGACAGCATCATGAAGGCGGTCTACTACGTCATCTGGACCGATCCGGACGGCGAGCAGGCGAACCTGGACTGGATCCGGCGCTGGTACGGCGCGATGCACCGGGACACCGGCGGCGTGCCGGTCCCGAACGGCGTCACCGACGGCTCCTACATCAACTACCCGGACACCGACACCACCGACCCGGCCTGGAACACGTCCGGGGTCCCGTGGCACACCCTCTACTACAAGGGCAACTACCCGCGGCTGCAACGCGTCAAGGCCCGCTGGGACCCGCGCGACCTGTTCCACCACGCCATGTCGATCCGGCTGCCCGCCTGACGCGCGACGGCTCCGCGGCCCGTACGAGAGCGGCGGCCACCGGTGCGGTTGCACCGGTGGCCGCCGGGACTCACGTCCGTACCGCTGGGTGGGTCAGGTCAGGGGTAGGCCACGACCTGGCGCGGGGTGGTGTTGCCGGCCGGGTTCGGCACGGCGCCGCCGGTGTCGTTGACGACGTTGGCGATGGTGCCGACGTCGCCGAGGGAGACGGTGAGGATGCTGCGCAGCCGCACGCCGGGGCGGTTCGGCACCTCGAAGGCCCGGTCGACCCGGACGCTGGGGTTGACGTTGAAGTAGGCGTAGGAGCCACCGCCCCACAGCTCGTGGTCGGTGACGGTGTCGGCGACCTTGTAGGCGGCGTAACCGTTGCCGCGCGGCCCGATCCAGGCCGCCTGGTTCGGCACGTCGTACGGCTTCTCGTTCTGGAAGAAGATCGTCTTCCCCCGGTTGCCGTTCCAGATCACCTCGTACTTCTGGTAGTGCTCGACGAACAGGCCGGTGGCGAGCACGTCGTCACCGTTGACGATCAGGCCGGTGTCGCCGGTGTTGACCGTCCAGCCGGTGGGTGCGCCGCCGTGGTCGGCACGCCAGGCCCAGATGTGGTCGATGATCGTGTCGTCGCTGTGCACGGCGAGCGTGGTGGTGGCCTTGCCCTGGACGCTGCTGCCGATGCGGAAGAAGACGTCCTGGATGCTGATCGGGTTCGCGGCGTGGTCGGTGTGCGCGCCGGCCTGGCCGACGCTCATCAGCGTCGGGCTGTTCGTCGTGCCGGCGTCGAAGGTCAGGCCGCTGACCTTGACCCCGTCGACGTCGGCGACGTTGAGGGCCTCGACCCCGTTGCTCGGGATCAGCGTCGGGTAGCCGATGCCGGTGACCACGGTGTTCGGGCGGGTGACCCGGAGGGTCTGGTCGATGGTGTAGGTGCCGGGCGTGAAGAACAGGTTCAGGCCCTGCGCCAGCGCGGAGTTGATCCGGGCGGCGCTGTCACCGGGCTTGGCGACGTAGAACTCGCGCATCGGGATCGAGGTGCCGGGCGTGTTCGGCCAGGTGGCACCGGCGGAGTTGCGCCGCAGCGCGGGCACGAAGACGCGGTAGAGACCGGCGTTGTCGACGTAGAGGTACGGCTTCTCCCGGGTGACCGGCGTGGTCGCCAGCGTGGTGTGCGGCGGGTTCGGGAACGCGTTGGCCGGGGCGCCCTGCACACCGGAGTAGACCATGTTCCACACGCCGCCGTCCCAGCGGCCGATCCGGCTGTCGCGGGTGTACCACTGCTGCTGGGAGCCGGAGGAGACGACGCCGTCGACGACCGAGTCGGCCAGGTAGCCGCCGCTGGAGTAGCCCTGCCCGACGTCCTGGTTGGAGGGTGCGAGCGTCAGGTTGCCCTTGATGTGCACCCGGCGCATCGGGGCCGCCTGGGAGACCGCCCACCGGTTGGTGCCGCCCTCGGGCACGATCGACAGGTTCTCCATGCTGCGCCAGAAGTTCTGCGTCGCGTTGGCCTCGTCGCCGTAGTTCCACCCGGAGTCGACGTTGACCGCGCCGTTGATCGTCACGTCGTCGGGGTTGAGACCGAGACCGGCGATCGTGGTGTAGAAACCGACGTTCGCCCAGACCCGGCCGTACGTGCCGGGCTTGAACAGGAAGACGTGGCGCTGGGCGCCGAACTGCGCGGTCGGGCTGCGCAGCTGCGCGTTGAACGCCTGGTCCACCGCGGTCTGGATGGTCGCGGCCGACGTGGACGGGTCGAAGATCCGCACGTTCTGGCCGAGGTCCGGGGTGTCGGAGGTGGGCAGGCTCGTCGTGGGCGGCGGCGTCGTCGGGTTCGCGCCGGTGCCGAACACCTGGAACTCCCAGAGCGAGTAGCCGTACGGCGTGGCCCGGGTGGTGCCGTTCATCCGCACGTACCGGCCGCTGCCGTTGACGTCGAGCGTCTGCACGCCGGCCGTACCGCTGGTCACCGGGGTGATGTTCGTCCAGGTGGAACCGTTCGGCGAGGTCTGGATGGTGAACGCCGAGGCGTACGCCGCCTCCCAGTTCAGCACGACCCGCCTGATCGACTGGGTGCTGCCCAGGTCGACCTGCAGCCACTGCGGGTCGGCGAACGCGCTGGACCAGCGGGTGCCGGTGTTGCCGTCGACCGCGGCGGACGCGGTGAAGCCGGCCTCGACGGACGAGGCGGTGGCCGGCTTGCCCTGCGACAGCGGGGTCTCCGCGGCGTTGGCGTTGAGGGTGACCGAGGCGACGCTGATGCCGAGGACCGCGGACAGGGCGGCGCTGAGCACGACCAGACCGCGGCGTCGGCGTGGGGGCGTCGGTGGGGGAGTCAATGTCGGGGCTGTCATGTCCCTGCCTGTTCAGACGGGTTGCCGCGTGTCCGTGGACCGACGTGCGGCGGATCGGGGGTCGGGCACCATCGATGAGAGAGCGCTCTCCGAGGATTGTTACCTCGATGACGCGGCCCGTCAATATGTCGGCAACACGACCTGGCACGGGCGGTCCCGCCGGGACCGTCCGCGGGGTGACGGCGGCGGTCTTGTCCGCGTCCCGTCCGGCCGACTAGGGTCCGGTTCCATAGAAGACCGTTGCGCCCGATAATCGAACAGGGCGGGATCGAGCAGGCAGTAGGGGGCCCGCAGGCATGATCTTCGACCGGTTCTTCGACGACGCGGCGCTGTTCCCGCCGGGGCAGGCGCCGATGTCCGCCGCGGTCCCGGCGCACCGGGCGCGCCGGTCCCGGCTCGTCGGGCCGTTCGTGGTCCGCGCGGCGGCGCTGCCCGCCGTGCTCACGGAGGCCGGGAAGCAGCACGGACCACCACTGGACCTGGCCCTGATCGCCGCGCCGGACGACCTGCCGGACAGCATCGACCACATCCGGCGGACCCCGGCAGTACGGCTGACCGCGGTGGAGACACCGGTCGCGGCCGACGCCACCGCGACCCGGGCGGCGGTCCGGGCGATGCGCGACCACCTGCCGGCGGACGTCGTCGTGGCCGTCGAACTGCCCCGCACCGGCCGGCGTGACGAGGTCCTCGACACGCTCACCGGCACCGGCTACCGCGCCAAGATCCGCACCGGCGGCGTCCGGGCCGAGCTGTTCCCGCCGGTGGACGAACTGGCCGCCACCATCCGCGCCTGCACCGAGCGCGGCATCGCGTTCAAGTGCACCGCCGGACTGCACCACGCGATCCGGCACACCGACCCGGAAACCGGGTTCGCACACCACGGATTCCTCAACGTGCTGCTCGCCGCCGCGCACCCCGGCACGGCCGCGACTCAGCTGCGGCGCACCGGCACCACCGACATCGTCGCCGACGTGCGCGCCTGCGACCCGGCGCGGCTGCCCTTCACGTCCTTCGGCACGTGCGACGTCACCGAGCCGGTGGACGACCTCATCGGACTAGGGCTGCTGCCCGCGACGGAGCGGATCACCGCATGACCTGGCTCGACCTGCCCGACGGCACCGGCTTCGGCATCACCAACCTGCCCTACGGCATCTTCTCCACGCCCGGCACCGCACGCCGTACCGCGGTGGCGATCGGCGACCGCGTGCTCGACCTCGCGGCCGCCACCGGCGACCCGGTCCACGCCACCGGCACGCTCAACGCCTTCATGGCCCGGGGCCCGGCCGCCTGGGGCGCACTGCGCCGGCAGCTCACCGCGTGGCTCACCGACCCGGCACACCGGGCGGCCATCGAGCCGCTGCTGTCACCGCGGGCGGACGTGACGATGCACCTGCCGATCGAGGTCGCCGACTACGTCGACTTCTACAGCTCCCGGCACCACGCCGAGAACCTCGGCCGGATGTTCCGGCCCGGCACGCCGCCGCTGACGCCGAACTGGACGCACCTGCCGATCGCATACCACGGCCGCGCCGGGACCGTGCGGGTCTCCGGCACCCCGGTGATCCGGCCCGCCGGGCAGCTCGGCGCCGCGCGCTTCGGACCGTCGGAACGGCTCGACATCGAGGCCGAGGTCGGCTTCGTCGTCGGCATGCCCTCCACCCCCGGCGAACCGGTGCCCGTCGACGCGTTCACCGCGCACGTCTTCGGCGTGTGCCTGGTCAACGACTGGTCCGCCCGCGACCTGCAGGCCTGGGAGTACGTGCCGCTCGGTCCGTTCCTCGGCAAGTCCTTCCTGACGTCCGTGTCGGCCTGGGTGGTGCCGCTCGCCGCGCTGGAGGCCGCCCGGGTCGCACCACCGGCCCGCGACGTCGAGCTCCTGCCCTACCTCGACGACAGCGCCGCACCCTGGGGACTCGACCTGACCCTCGAGGTCCGCCTCAACGGCGAGCTGATCAGCCGGCCACCGTTCAAGCAGCTCTACTGGACCGCACCGCAGCAGCTGGCGCACCTGACCGTCAACGGCGCGAGCCTGCGCACCGGCGACCTGTTCGCCTCCGGCACGGTCAGCGGCCCGGCCGGCGACCAGTACGGCTCACTGATCGAGCTGTCCTGGAACGGCACCGCGCCCCTGACGCTGGCCGGCGGGGCGCGCTCCTTCCTCGAGGACGGCGACGTCGTCACGATCACCGCGACCGCGCCCGGCCCCGGCGGCACCCGGATCGGCTTCGGCGAGGTCACCGGCACCGTCACCCCGGCACCACGGCGTGCACCGGCATGACGGTGACGACGGCCCCGCAGTCGCAGACGCTGGACCGGGGACTGCGGATCCTGGAGCACCTGGCCGCCGCCGGCACCCCGCAGCCGATCACCGACGTCTGCCGCGACCTGGGCGTGCACCGGTCCGTCGCGTACCGGCTGCTGCGTACCCTCGAGGACCATCGCCTGGTCGAACGTGACTCCGCCGGCCGCTACCGGCTCGGGCTCGGCATCGCCGGCCTGGCCCGCGGCGTGCGCGGTGACCTCCAGTCGGCGGCCGCGCCCCGGCTGCACGCCCTCGTCGCCGACCTGGGCATGACCGCGTTCCTGGTCGTCCGGGCCGGCGACGAGGCGGTGACCGTCGCCAGCGTCGAACCCCACGACACGGCCGCGCACGTCTCCTACCGCCCCGGCACCCGCCACGCGATCGACCACGGCGCACCCGGCCTGGCCCTGCTGATGCCGGAACCGCCCGCCCCGCACGACCGGGACGCCCTCACCCGGGCCCGGCGGACCGGCTGGGCGGTCTCGCACGGCGAGGTCGTCCGCGGTCTCCGGTCGGTCGCCGCACCCGTCATCGGCCCGGACGGCACCGCCCGGGCCGCCCTCGCGGTCGTCCACGTCGACGCGGACGCCGACACCGCCGCGATCGGCCGGGCCGTCGCCGAGGCCGCCGCCACGGTGTCGGCCGCCCTGCGCTGACCCGCCACGACGGACGGCCACGGGCCGGTGCGCCGCCACGGTGCGCCGCCCGGGCGGACCGCGGGGTGGCGGGCGTCCGGCATGATGGCCGCCATGCGACTGACGATCTTGGCCGCGACCGGCGGCGTCGGCCGGCACCTGCTGCGCCAGGCCGTCGACGCCGGACACGAGGTGACGGCCGTGGTGCGTGACCCGGGCCGGCTGGCCGTCGCGCCCGCGCACGTCGTCACCGCCGACCTCGCCACCACGGTGGACCTCCGGCCGGCGGTCGACGGCGCGGACGCGGTGATGTCCGGCCTCGGCGCCCGCACCGGCGCGCAGGCGGGCGTCGCGTCGCGCGGCACCCGCTCGGTCGTGGAGGCGATGCGCGCGATCGGGGTACGGCGGATCGTCGTGGTCAGCGCCGCGTCGGTCGGCACCGTGGCGTCGCCCGGCCGGCCGAACCCGCCACGGCACAACCCCGGCGACGGACTCCTCATGCGGCACATCGCCGCGCCGCTGGCCAAGGCCGCGTTCCGCCGCCACTACGCCGACCTGGCGCTGATGGAGGACGTGCTGCGCGACAGCGGACTCGACTGGACCGTCTCCCGGCCACCCCGGCTGATCGAGGTACGGCTGCGGCGGCGGTACCGCACGGCGGTCGGGCGCAACGTGCGCGGCGGCGCGTTCATCGCCCGCGCCGACGTGGCCCGGCACATGATCGACGTGCTGCACCGGCCGGAGACGTTCGGGCGGGACATCGGCATCGCCTACTGAACACCACGACTGGGACGTGGCGGGGGCACGCAGCTGCCCCGGCGCGTCGGCTTCCCGTTCACCCCGCCGCTGCCCGCCACGGTCGGCGCACTCGGCCCGGTCGCCGCCTCGGAAACCCTCCGGGAGGCGTTCCGGCTGATCTGAGCCGCTGGCCGGCGGAGGGCTCCGGGGAGCTGCGCGGGCCCCGTACGGTCCGGCCGTGGTGCGGTAGGTTGGCCGCGACACGGGAGGGGAAGCCGGTGGCTGACGGGCGAAGCGTCGTCGACGGCGCGTTCCGGGTGCTGCGGGCGCTGCCCGCGACCGGGCCGGAGCGGCAGCTGGCCGGGCTGGCGCGGCTGACCAGCCTGCCGCGGCCGACGGTGCACCGGCTGCTCGGCCAGCTCGCCGAGGTCGGGGCCGTCGAGTGGCGGGACGGGCGGTGGGTGCTCGCCGCCGGGCTGCTCGGCCTCGCCCAGCGGGTGGAACCGCTGGCCGGGCTGCGCGAGTCCGCCGCGGTCGTGATCCAGGCGCTGCACGACGAGACCGGGGCCGCGGTGTCGCTGGTGGTGCCCGGCGGCGACGCGTACGTCGCGCTGGAGATGGTTCCGGGCCGGGACCCGTTGCCGATCGACGCGCGGGCCGGCGCCGCCATGCCCGCCGGCACCGCGGCCGGGGTCGTGCTGAGCGGGACCCCGGGGCCGCGACGACGACGGTTCGGCGCGGCCGTCGACGACCAGCACGTGTACCCGGGGATGACCTGCTACGCGGTGCCCGTCCGGCTGCCCGGCGGGCACCGGGCCGCGCTGCAGATCGCCACCGGCGCCGGCTACCCGGCGGAGCGGGCCGCCGCACCGGTCCACCGTGCCGCCGCCGCGCTGGAGCGGCGGTTCGCCGCATGACCGTCCGCTGAACGGACACTTCGCCCCACCGGCAGGCGACCACGGCGATCGTGGCGGGCATGGCACAGCAGAAGATCGCGCTGATCACCGGCGCGGGACGCGGACTCGGCGAAGGCATGGCACGGCACCTCACGGCATCCGGCGTGACCGTGCTCGGCACCCACCGCGGCGGCGCGCACCCCGGCTTCCTCCACCTGGACGTGGCACGGTTCGACACGTACCCGGACTTCGTGGCCGCGGTGCGCGACCGGCTCGACGGCGCCGGCATCGACTATCTGATCAACAACGCCGGGATCGGCGTGTACGCACCGTACGCGGAGACGACGGCCGCGCAGTTCGACGCGCTCGTCGACGTCAACCTCAAGGCGCCGTACTTCCTGACCCAGCACCTGCTTCCACTGATCAACGACGGCGGGCGGGTGCTGAACGTGACGACCGCGGTCACCCGCGGCGTCGTACCGGGGATGTCCGCCTATGCCGCCGTGAAGGCCGCGGTCGAGGTGCTGACCCGGTATCAGGCGGCGGAGCTGGCGGCGCGGTCCATCCGGGTGAACGCGATCATGGGCGGTGCGGTCGAGACCGACTTCGCGGACGGCATCATGCGCGCCGACTTCGTCAAGGACCTCGCGGCGCACACGATCATCCAGGGCCGCATCGCCACCGTCGACGACATCACCGCCGCGGTGCCGGCGATCCTCTCCGACGCCTTCCAGTGGGCCACCGGCGGCATCATCGACGTCTCCGGCGGTCAGAGCCTGTGACCTCGGCCCGGTATGCAGTGGCGCAGGTCACGTCGGGCGGGCCAACCCGATGGGCGGTCGCGCGTCTTTCGGGGTGACGCGACTGCCGGACGGCGCGACCGTGACCCAGCCGACGATCATGGTGATCGCCGAGAACACGGACGTCCGGGTCCTGCCGGACGGCGCGTACCTGATCCCGCCGAACGTGCCGGTCGAGCCGCTGCCGGACGGCGGCGTCCGGATCGGCGCGTTCTCCTGACCGCCTCATGATCATTGCGATCCGTACCCCCTGGCCGCTGCCGCGCCTGCTGCGGTCGTCGGCGTCCGGTGCGCACGCCTCCCGCGGCGGCTCGCCGCGGGAGGCGCCACCGGCGATCAACGCGCTCTACCACGCGCGCCGGCTCGGCCTGGTCCGGCCGTCCTCATGGTCGACGACCTGCCGACCGCGGAGGACGTCGTGCAGGACGTGTTCGCCGCGCTCTACCGCCGGCACGGCGCGGACCTGCGCGGGCTCGCCGAACCGGACGCCTACCTGCGCACCGCGGTGATGAACGCGGCCCGCTCCGTGCTGCGCCGGCGCCGGCACGCCCGCGCCTACGTGCCGCCCACCGCGGCGCCCAGCCCGGCCGCGGAGGACGAGGCGCTGCTGCGCGAGCGCGACGACGAGGTGCTCACCGCGCCACCGGCCCTGACGGCGACCCGCCGCCGGGTGCCCGCGTTCGCGGTCCCCGTGCTGCTGGCCGTCGCCGCGGTGGCGCTCGTGGCGGTCGTGCTGCTACCCGGCCGGCCCGGGCCGCAGCGGCCCGCGGCGCCGACGCCGTGCCCGGCCGCCACCGCGACGTCCGGGTGGACACCCGCGCCGCCGTCGGCGACATCGTGCCCGGAGCCGGTGACGGTGCACCTCCCGTGGTACGGCCGGCCGTGGCCGTGGAACTGAGGCTCCGGGCCGGGCGATGGCGCCGGTGAGCCGCCTGCCGCCGGGACCGCTCCGGGGGTTTTCCCTACCTCCGATCCGGCGGCCTGCTCTATCGATCTTCGGCGTGCCGCCCCATAGCGTCGGTGACGCGAACGACGACGAGGGGAACACCATGCGGCAGCGGGACCGGCTCACCGACGATCCACGGGCGCCGAGGGCGGCCGCGCCCGGCCCGAACGCCGGGCGCCGCGGTCCGGCCCGCGCCGAGGGGAGCCGGCGACCGTGAACATCGAGAGCCTGTGGCAGACCGACCTGATCGCCCTGATCAGCCCGGTGATGACCTCGCCGCTGCTGTACCCGCTGCTGGTGGCGCTCGGCGGCCTGGACGGCATCGTGCCGATCATTCCGTCCGAGGCCGCGCTGATCACCGCCGGCCTGTTCTCCCGCACCGGTACGCCGGTGCTGCTGCTCGTCGTGCTGGCGTCCGCGGCCGGCGTGGTCGTCGGTGACCATCTCGTGTACGCGCTGAGCCGCAGCGCGTTCGGCCCGCGGCTGCTCGGCCGGTTCCCCCGGATCGGCGCCGCGGTCGACGCCGGCGGGCGGCAACTCGCCCGCCGGGCCGGCCGGGTGATCGTGATCTCCCGGTTCGTGCCGGGCGGCCGGGTGACGACGAACATCGCGTGCGGTACGACCAGGCTGCCGCTGTCCCGGTTCAGCCCGGCATCGGCGATCGCGGGGCTGGCCTGGGCGGCCTACCACGGCGGCCTGGGCGTACTCGGCGGTGCGGCCTTCATCCGGAACCCGCTGCTCGGCCTGGTGCTGTGCCTGGCCGTGTCCTCGCTGGCCGGTGCCGTCGTGACGCTGGCCCAGCGCCTGCACAGCCGCCGTGCCGCCCGGGCCCCGCGGGAGGGCCGCGGGACGGCTTTCGCGCCGGCGCCGTCCCGGGACAGCTGCACGCCCGTACGGCCGCGTCCCGCCGGGGCCGTACGGGTGGGGCTCGCGCCTAGGGTGCGTCCGGCCTCGTACCAGGACGGGTCGCGGATCAGGCCGTGTCCGGCGAGGCCGTCGCCCTGGCCCGGCACCGTGCGGCCGGCCGACGACAGGTGCGCTCAGGCGATGAAGGGCCGCGACGACCTGGCGCATCAGCGGCGACCACTCGCCGAACGCGCGGCGCGTCGCGTGGACGATGAGGCGGACCAGCTCGGGCCCGTCCTGGGCGGTCTCGAATGTGCGCCAGGATCCGCTTGACGCCGGCCGTGATCAGCGGCCGCGGGCGCCCGTGTCCGCCGCGCCGACCGCGGCTGCTACGTTGATCAGAGCCGACTCTACCGAGTGGGGTCTACTATGACGGAGGAGATCCCATGCGGGCGATCTGGTTGCGAGAGTTCGGGGCGGCGTCGGCGCTGCGAGCCGAGGACACCCCGGAGCCGGAGCCGGCGCCGGGTCAGGTGCTCGTCGCCGTGGAGTTCGCCGGCATCACCTGGATCGAGACGATGTTCCGGGCGTCCGGCTTCGGGCCGTTCCCGGCGCCGCCGATGATCCCCGGCAACGGGGTGGCGGGCACGATCGTGGCCGCCGGGTCCTCCGACGACCGGCACCTGGTCGGCAAGCGGGTGGTCACCGGCACGGGCGGATCCGGTGGGTACGCCGAGCGGGTCGCCGTCGACGCCGGCCAGGTGATCGAGGTGCCGGACGGGGTGGCGACGGACGACGCCGCGGCGTTGCTGGCCGACGGCCGTACCGCGCTCATGATCATGGAGGCGGCCGGTGTGCGGCCGGGCGACCGCGTTCTGGTCGAGGCGGCGGCCGGCGGCGTCGGCACACTCCTGGTGCAGCTGGCGCGCGCGGCGGACGCCCGGGTCGTGGCGGTGGCCGGCGCGGCCCGCAAGCTGGCGGTGGCGCGCGAGCTCGGCGCGCACCACGCGATCGACTACACCGACGCCGGCTGGGCCGAGGCGGTGCGCACGGCGGCCGGCGGCGTCGACGTCGTACTGGACGGGGTCGGCGGCGCCGTCGCCGAGACCGCGTTCGGCCTCCTCGGCGACGGCGGCCGGATGATCAGCTTCGGGTTCAGCTCGGCGACCGGCTGGCCCGGCATCTCCGACGAGGCCGCCGAGCGGCGCGGCGTCCGGGTGCGGCGCGGCGTGTTCGGGCCGCCGGACGAGCAGACCCGGCGCACCACCGAGGCGCTGGCGCTCGCGGCGGCGGGCCGGCTGCGGCCGGTCATCGGCCAGCGGTTCCCGCTGGAGCGGGCCGCCGACGCCCACGCCGCGATGGAGGCCCGCACGGCCGTCGGAAAGACGCTCCTGGCCGTCTGACCTGCCCCGCACCCGCCGCCACGGCGACCCGCCACCGTCGCGCCGGCCGGCGACGGCGCCGGCCGGAGACAGCGTCGGCGTGCGGTGCTGTCGGCATGCGGGTTGCTGTCGGCGTGCGCGTCGGCGTCCGCATGGCGGATCGCATGGCGGCGACGGGCGGCCGGCGGCTCGTCGCCGTACCTATCGGGATTATTCGTCCGGTCGCGGCGGGAGCGTTTCCTGGTGCGGCTCGGCCATCGACACGCGCAGCGCGCGCAGTGCGTAGTAGAGGCGGGACTTGACCGTACCGAGCGGCACACCGAGCCGGTCCGCGGTCTCCTGCATGGGCCGGTCCAGCAGGTACACCTCGATCAGCACGGCCCGCAGCCGGTCCGGCAGCTGCCGGACCGCGTCGCGGACCTGCCAACTGGTCATCATGCGCTCGATCGCGTCGTGCTGAGCCGGCTGCGCGTTGCCGACGTCACCGGCCGCCGTGTTGGCGCGCTGCCGGGCGCGGATGTGGTCGAAGGCGAGGTTGCGGGCCACGGTGTAGAGCCACTGCGGTCGCCAGGCGCCGTCCGGGCCCCGGGCCTCCGGATGCCGCCAGGCGCGCATCGCGGTCTCCTGCAACACGTCCTCCACCAGGTGTCGGTCGCCGTTGAGCAGCCGCATCAGCCGCCGGTACAGCCGAGGCCGGTGTTCCTCGTAGAGGGAGCGCAACGGCGTGTCCCCGTACGCCGGGTCATCGGGGGTGGAGGTCAGATGGTCGTCGTGCATCAGGAAGTCCGTACCTAGGGGAGCCGTGTCCGCCATCGTCCGCCGGCCCCGTGGCGGCCCGCCTCGGCAACTGGTGCCTAAACACCATGTGTGCAGATGGCGACTACCCCGAGTTGAGGTTGGCGACCAGGGAGAAGGCTGCCTCCGACCCTCGTGAGTGGACGGCCGCCCGGAGTGAACGGCCGCGCGCTTCCGTTGCCGTCGCCGCGGTGCGCGACCGGTTCGTCCAGCGAGGCGGTACGCCGCCGGACGAACCGGTCCTGCCCGCGCTGCGCGACGTGCGCCGGCCGGCCGATCGGCTGCCCGCCGCACTTCCGCTCGCGCGGGGCACGGCGCCGCTCAGGTCGCCGGGCGCAGCAGGTCGTCGAAGCCGAGGGTGCGGTAGAAGTCGCGGCGGATGCGGTCGCCGACCCGGAAGACCTCCTCGGCGCCGTCCTGCGCCGGGTCGATGTAGACCCGGAACGGGCGCTGCCCCTTGGGCAGGTCCACCAGCGCGGCCACCTGCCGCGCCACCTCACCCGGGTCCGCGTCCGCCGGTGCCAGGCCGGCCTGCCGGGCCAGCAGGTCGTCCATGTCGCCGTACAGCGCGTCGTACTCCTTGGCGGTCGTCTCGTCCGCCGGGTGGCCGGCGTGGGCGTAGTGGTTGGTGCCGGTGGTGAACGAGCCCGGCACCACGATCGTCGAGTCGATGCCGAACCGTGCGACCTCCGCGGCGATGCTGACCGCGAGCGAGTCCTCGGCCGCCTTCGCGGCGAAGTACGGGCCGAGCCACGGGGGAGTGCCGCCACGGGCGCTGGTCGAGCCGATCCAGACGAGCAGGCCGTCGCGCTGCCGGCGCATGTGCGGCAGGACGGCGCGGTTGACCCGCTGGGTCGACAGGACGTTGGTGTCGTAGACGGCGGCGATCTGCTCGACGGTGAACGCCTCGACCGGGCCGAGCGTCATGTGGCCGGCGTTGTGCACGACGACGTCGACACCGCCGCGGTCCGCGACGACCCGCGCGACCGCGGCGTCCACGGAGGCCTGGTCGGACACGTCGAGCTCGACCGCCTGCGCCGACCGGTCGTGCCGGCCGGACCAGTCGGCGAGTTCGGCGACCGCCTGGGCGTTACGGCCGGTGGTGTCGCGCATGCCGGCGTAGACGACGTGGCCCGCGCCGGCCAGCGACCGGCTGATCATCGCGCCGAAGCCGCTCGACGCGCCGGTGACGAGGACGGTGCGGCTCATCAGATCACTCCTCCGTTGACGAAGACGGTCTGGCCGTTGACCCAGCGGGCCGGTCCGGCGAGGAACGCGACGACCTCGGCCGCGTCGCCGGGCTCACCCAGCCGTTCCAGCGGCGCGGACTTGGCCATCTGGTCGATGACCTCCTGGGTCTTGCCCCGGAAGAAGAACGGGGTGGCGGTCGGCCCGGGCGCGACCGCGTTGACCGTGACGTCGCGGCCGCGCAGTTCCTTGGCCAGGATCGGGGTCAGCGCCTCGATCGCGGCCTTGCTCGCCGCGTACGCCGCGTAGGTCGGCAGTGCCAGCTTGCGTACCGTCGTCGCGATGTTGATCAGTGCGCCGCCCGGGCGCAGCCGCCGGGCCGCCTGCTGGCTGACCAGAAAGGCGCCGCGCACGTTGACGCGCTGCATCCGGTCGAGGTCGTCGACGTCCAGCTCGGCCACCGGCTTGAGGATCATGATCCCGGCGGTGTTGACCACCACGTCGATGCCGCCGAACTGCTGCTCGACCGTGTCGAACAGGTCCCGTACCGGCTGCGGTTCGGTGATGTCGGCCTGGACCGTCACGGCCGAGCCGCCCGCGTCGGCGATCTCCTTGGCGACCTCCTCGGCCGGCGCCGGGTTCCCGGCGTAGTGCACCACGACGGTCATGCCGTCCGCGGCGAGCCGGGTGGCCACCACCCGGCCGATGGCGCCGGACCCTCCGGTGACCAGGGCGATACGGGTCTTGCCGCTCATCCGGTTCCTCCTGTGCGAAGAGCGACAGCCGTGCGGCTGTCCCGGACCGGTTATGCCCGGCCCCGTACCGCGAACCGCGCCAGATCTTGCGGCGAGATCCTCACCGATTGCGCAAAGCGCGGGACCGGGCCGTGGTGTGGGCGATCCAGGGCTGAACGCCGGGTGCCGTGCGCCGCGGTACGGTCCTTGCCACGCCGTCGAGGGTCCGGAGCGGCGTGCCGTCCCGGGCTCCGAGGTCATCCGCGAGCCGGTGGAGGCGCTCGCCTGACCCGTTCGGCGATCGCCCGCGCCTCGGCCGTGAGCGCGGACCGCACCGCCGCGCCGGCCGGGGTGAGCGCGCCGATCCGGGCGAGCGACAGCGTGCGGCCGGTCCAGGACGGGTCGTCGACCTCGACGCCGACGACGTCGGCGGGGAGGATGCCGGCCGCGAGGCTGGGCACCGTCATGATGCCGAGCCCGGCCGCGACGAAGCCGAGCCGCGCGGACCAGCCGCTGAGCTCCGCGACGACCCGGGCGCCGGTCAGCGTCGGCCACGGGCCGAACTGCGGTTCCGACCGGCCGCCCCGCCCGGCGATCCAGTTCTCGCCGGCCAGGTCGTCGACGGTGACCCGCTCCGCGCGGGCGAGCCGGTGCCGGCGGCCGACCGCGACCAGGAGCCGGCCGGCCGGCAGCCGGTCGAGTTCGACGCCGGTCAGGTCGTACTCGGGCAGCCCTTCCCCGACGGCGATCAGGGCGAGGTCCAGGCGGCCGGCCCGCAGCCGCCGGATCTGCACCAGCGTCGAGGACTCCAGGAAGTCGATCTCGATCGACGGGTGTTCGGCGCGCAGCCGGGCGATCGTGCGCGGCACCAGTTCCATGGCGGTGGCGGGGAACCCGCCGAGCGCGAGCCGGCCGCCGAGCGGCGCGGAGACGTCGTCCAGCTCCCGTCGTGCCGCGCCGAGCTGATCCAGGATCGTCGCGGCCCGCGCGGCCAGCCGGGTGCCGGCCTCGGTCGGCTCCACCCCGCGTGGGCCGCGCCGGATCAGTGGCGTGCCCGCCGCGGTCTCCAGCGCGGCGATCTGCTTCGACAGCGCGGACTGGGTGAAACCGAGGCGTTCGGCGGCCGCGGTCAGCGAGCCGGTGTCGAGCACGGCCCGTAGCGCCTGCAGCAGCTGCGGATGCACGTTGAGGTATTCCACCTGGGAATATCTACCATGCCGGACATTCGCTGGTGGCATGGGCCGTCGGTCGGCAGACTCGACGTATGAGCAAAATCTGGTTCATCACCGGTTCGTCCAACGGCCTCGGCCGCATCTGGGCCGAGGCCGCCCTCGACCGCGGTGACCGCGTCGTCGCCACCGCCCGGGACACCACGCGCCTGGACGATCTCGTCGCGCGGTTCGGCGACGCGGTCCTGCCGCTGGAGCTCGACGTCACCGACCGGGAGGCCGTCTTCGCCGCCGTCGGGCACGCGGTCCAGCGCTTCGGCCGGCTCGACGTCGTCGTCAACGGCGCGGGCTACGGCCACGTCGGCATGGTCGAGGAGGTGACCGAGCGCGAGCTGCGGCAGCAGATGGAGACGAACTTCTTCGGCGCGGTCTGGGTGACCCAGGCGGTCCTGCCCGTCCTGCGCCGCCAGCGTGGCGGCCACCTGCTGCAGGTCACCAGCGAGGGCGGCGTCCGGGCGTACCCGGCCTTCGGCGCCTACCACGCCTCGAAGTGGGCGGTCGAGGGCCTCACCGAGGCGCTGGTGCAGGAGACCGCGAGCTTCGGCTTCCACGTCACGATGGTCGAGCCCGGCCCGTACGCGACCGGGTTCGCCGGCGCGCTGCGGTCCAGCGCCGCGCTGCCGGACTACGCGCAGGCACACATCGACACCGCGACCGACTTCCGCCTGGGCGACCCGGCCGCCACCGTACCGGCGATCCGGGCGCTGGTCGACGCGCCGAACCCGCCGCGCCGGCTGGTGATGGGCGACGTGCTGCCGGAGGTCGAGGCGATCTACGCGGAGCGCCTGAAGACCTGGCAGGAGTGGAGCGACGTCTCCCACGACGCGTTCGGCACCCGCGTACCGCAGTGAGCGGCAGGCCGGCCGCGCCGGGTACGGCGCGGCCGGGTCCGGGATCAGACCGCGCAGCCGAGCGCGCGCGGTGGCGCGTAGTACTCGGTCTGGTGCAGCACACCGTTCTCGTCGACGCCGAAGATCAGTGCGTAGCCGTCGTACGTCGCGCCGGCCTGGAAGCACGGGGCCTCCGAGTAGCAGAACAGCGCCGCCGAGTTGTTCTCCACGCACGTCTCGTCGGAGCCCGGCTCGACGACGTAGCCACCGTTGTTCGGCAGGTACCGGGCGATGTTCTGGTTCACGAACAGCTGCCTCGGCACACCGCCGACGCAGTCGATGCCGATGACGAAGGAGACGATGAAGCCGTTCGACACCGGTCCGCTGCCGTAGACGTAGCAGGTGATGACGGTGTCGGCGCCGAACCCGTCCCCGCCGGGCAGCACCAGGGGCTTGCTGAGACCGGGCTTCATCGTGCCGCGGGCCGGCGCGGACTCCTCGACGGCGACCGCGCCGTCCGGGGAGACCGACACCCGGTACGAGACGCCCGGTGCCGCACCGGCCGGTCCGGCGATCCCGGCGACGGATGCCGCCGAGAAGACCACCAGCGCCGCCAGGGCCCTCCACAGTGACCGTAGATTCATGATCCCACCCTCTCCGACAGGTCCGCTGAGGACGGCGGGATCGGGACGGCCCCGCCAGCGACACGGTGGCGCCGGCCACTGGACACCGGTTGGATCGGGGCTGGAGGGCCGGACGCGCGGGCCCCGGTCCGTCAACGGGCCGGATCGTCGGCCCGCGCGGCCAGCCAGGCGAACGCCTCCGGGGCGGCCGTGACGACCGGGTTGGTCAGCGTGCCCACGCTCTCCACGCCGATCTCCACCACGTCGCCCTCGCGCAGCGTGAAGTCCATCGGCGGCACCAGACCCGTACCGGTGGACAGGATCGCGCCCTCCGGGAAGTGCGTGCAGCGGAACAGGTGCTCGACCAGGTCGTCGAGCGCGCGGTGCAGCAGCGACGTCGAGGTGGCGCCCTCGAACGCGACCTCGCCGCCGCGCCGCACCACGAGCGTGATCCCGAGCGCGGTCGCGTCCGGCACCTCCCACGCGGGCCGGATGCCGGGGCCGATCGCGCACGCACCCGCGTACACCTTGGCCTGCGGCAGGTAGAGCGGGTTCTCGCCCTCGATCGACCGGGACGAGACGTCGTCGCAGACCGTGTAGCCGACGATCTCGCCGCCGGCGTTGAGCACCAGCGCCAGCTCCGGCTCCGGCACGTCCACGGCCGAGTCCGGCCGCACGCCGATCGGCTCGCCGTCCCCGGACACCCGCCACGCCGCGCTCTTGAAGAACAGCTCCGGCCGGTCCGCGTCGTAGACCAGCGAGTACACGTCCGCGGCCCGGCTCTCCTCGCGGCGCGCCTCACGCGACCGGACGTACGTCACCCCGCTGGCCCACACCTCGGTCCGGCCGTCCACCGGCGGCAGCCGTTCCGGCACACCGTCCTCGACCGGCCCGCCGCGCTCCACCAGCGACCTGATCTCATCGAGCGGAAGAGCCAGCAGCAAACCCAGCGACGGTACGCCGAGGCGCCGCACCGTACCGTCGTCCCCGGCGACACCGACGCGGGTGTCACCGCCCGTCCCGTACCGGATGATCTGCATTTCAGGCTCCTTCGAACGTGACATGCGGCCGGCTCCATTGTGGTACCGGTGGCCCGGTCGCGCCGGGTCACCGGCCGGGCCGGCGCACCGCCCAGCCGAGCAGCGGGCCGGCGTCGCCGGTGCCGGACGCGACGCGGCCGAGGCCGGTCACGACCGGCGTGATCAGGTCCCGGACCGGCGCGGGCGCGGCCGCGAGCCGGTCGTGGAACCCGGCGATCGCGTCCCGCGGGTCGCCGGCGCCGGGCACGGACAGGAAGAAGACCGCCTGCCGCCACGCGTACGCGATGTCCTTGCGGGTGCGCGGCGCGGGCGGTCGCGCGGCGAGTCGCAGCACGGTCTCGAACGCGCCGGCCGCCGCACCGTGCCAACCGTCCTCCGGTGCGGCACCGGCCGCGTACGCCAGCGTGGCCAGATTGTGCGTGGTCACGATCTGCCCCTGCTCGATGACCGCGCCGTTCCCGGTGACCGAACCGCGCGGCGACCCGGCCCGCTTCCGGCAGTACCGGGCGAAGCCGTCACCGGCCCGCGCGTAGTCGATGCCGTAGTAGCGCTGGTAGAGGCTGCCGTCGAGCAGTTCCCCGGCGAGCGTGGCGGCCCGGCCGAACTTCGGCGTGAAGCCGTCCATGAAGATGTCCGCGGCCAGCTCCTCCACCCACGGGAACTCGGGGGTGAGCGAGGACAGCTCGGTGACCAGCGGGTTCGGCGTGATCGTGCCGGGGAAGCCGGTGAGGTAGTGGTCGCCGAGCCGACGCGCGGTCTCCGCCCGCCCGGCCGGCCGGGACGTCCGCAGCGCGGCGACCCACGGCAGCTCGTCGATGCGCACCTGGTGCGCGAAGTGGAGCAGCAGCAGCGACCGGCGGGTGCGGAACGCGCGGTGCACGGCCGCCATCAGCGCCGGATGCGCGTACCCGGACGCCACCACGAGCGACGTGACCTGCGGCGTCAGCCGGGCCAGGACCTCGGCGGACGGCACCACCCCGGCGCGGATCAGCTCCGGGATCGTCCCGGCGGTGGCGCGGCGGACCACCCGGCGGACCGGCTCCGGCACCGGCACGCCGCCGACCGGCGCGCACACCGCGTCGGCGTCGGCGACACCGGACCGCGGGTCGACGTGTTCCAGCCGCGCGGCGACCGCGTGCGCCAGCTCGTGATGTCCGGGCAGTGCCGCCTGCCGGGCCTGCGCGGCCCGCAGCGCCGTGTGGCCGGCTGAGCCG
The DNA here is from genome assembly GCF_031458255.1 of Catenuloplanes niger. Lineage (NCBI taxonomy): Bacteria > Bacillati > Actinomycetota > Actinomycetes > Micromonosporales > Micromonosporaceae > Catenuloplanes > Catenuloplanes niger. Next base: position 876,552 of record NZ_JAVDYC010000001.1, on the reverse strand, counting down.
GGACGGCCGCGCTTGGCCGTCATCGACGCGATCGCGACCCGAAGCAGCCCGGCGTGCCGTGGCGTGAGTTCCCGGCCGGCGACCGCGTGCTCGGCCGCGGTCCGCAGGATGTAGAGGTTCTCCTTGCGGCGCAGATGCTTGCGGCTGTGCGGGTGCTTCGCCGCCAGCTCACGGTAGCGGGCCAGCAGCTCCCGCGCCCGGCCGGCGTCGAAGTCCAGCCAGAGCGCGAGGAACGCGTCGGCCAGCGGGTTCCACACGGTCAGCGTCTCCCGCTGTGCCGCGATCCGCGGGTTCTCGGTCCGCGCGGCCAGCTGCGCGGCGACCTCGCCGGCGCCGGTGCGCCACACCACGCCCGGCGCGCGCAGCACCGGCCGGTCCGGCACCGGCGTGAAGCACAGCCGGTCCGCGAACGGGCCGATCGCGTCCAGCACGTCCAGCGCGGCCGCGCGGTCACCGGCGCGCAGCAGCACCGCGACGGCGAGCAGCGCGCCCTGCTCCGGCAGGTCGATCCGGTAGTCGCCGCTGTCCAGCAGCGCGTACAGCTCGGCCAGCCCCGCGTCCGTCAGGTAGTGGGCGAACGCGGCGGCCCGGGTGCCGAAGCGCGTCTCGTGTGGCCGCAGCGGCCCGCCCGCGGACGGTTCCCCGGTGGCGAACCCGCCGCGCACCACGTCCAGCGTGACCCAGGCGGGAAGACCTTTCACCGGGGTACGGGAACCGTGCGTGTGGCCGCCGGACAGCACCAGCGACCACCGCCGGACGCGTTCCTCCGCCCGCCGCCGGGTCGCCGCGTCCTCGTGCGTGACGGCGGTGACGAACGCCGACGCCAGCTGGCCGGTCGCGTACCCGGCCGGTGTCTGATCCATGCCGGCGTGGCGGGCCCCGCCCCCGCGCCCTCCGGGAAGCAGCCCGGTGCTCTGTCTCGCTGAGCTACACGCCGTCGCTGCCAAGACCCTAGGGCAAGCGGTACGCCCGGCGCCGCACATTTTTCTGACATCGATTGTTATCGTCGCGTATGGAGAATCTCGATGTCGCCGCGCTGCGGGCCGACACCCCGGGTTGCGCGCGGGTGGTCCACCTCAACAACGCGGGCAGCAGCCTGCCGCCGGCGCCGGTGCTGGACGCGATGACCGGGCACCTGCGGCTCGAGGCGGAGATCGGCGGCTACGAGGCGGCGGACGCGCGCGCGGAGCAGATCCAGGACTTCTACACCGAGGCGGCGGCACTGCTCGGCGCGCAGCCGGCGGAGATCGCGTTCGCGAACAACAGCACGCACGCGTACGCGACCGCACTGTCCGCGATCGACTTCGCGCCCGGCGACGTCGTGCTGACCACCCGGGACGACTACATCTCCAACCAGATCGCGTTCCTGTCCCTGGCCCGGCGGCGCGGTGTGCGGGTGGTGCACGCGCCGGACGCGCCCGGCGGCGGCGTGGACGTGGACGCGATGGCCGCGCTGATGCGCGCGCACCGGCCCCGGCTGGTCGCGGTCACCCACGTGCCGACCAGCTCCGGCCTGATCGCACCGGTCGCCGCGATCGGCCGGCACTGCCGCGAGCTGGACCTGCTCTACCTGGTCGACGCGTGCCAGTCGATCGGGCAGGTGCCGCTGGACGTGACGGAGATCGGCGCGGACCTGCTCACCGCGACCGGCCGCAAGTTCCTGCGCGGCCCGCGCGGCACCGGCCTGCTGTACGTCTCCGCACGCGTGCTCGCGGCCGGCTACGAGCCGCTGTTCATCGACATGCGCGGCGCGCACTGGACCGAGCCGGGCGCCTACCGGCCGGTGGCGACCGCGGCCCGGTTCGAGGACTGGGAGTTCCCGTACGCCGGGCTGCTCGGCCTGTCCGCCGCGATCCGCTACGCCCGCCGGATCGGCGTCCCGGCACTGTCCCGGCGCGCGGTCGGCCTGGCCGCGTCGCTGCGGGACCGGTTGCGCGAGATCGACGGCGTCACGGTCCTGGACCGCGGCCCCGCGCTCGGTGCGATCGTCACCTGCGCGGTCGACGGCGCGGCACCGGCACCGCTGAAGGCGACGCTGACCGGGCACGGGATCAACAGCTCGGTGACGCTGCGCGAGCACGCCCGCTTCGACTTCGCCGACAAGGGCATCGAATGGTGCCTGCGCCTGTCCCCGCACTACTTCAACACCGAGGGCGAGATCGACCGGGTCGTCGACGTGCTGACGGACTGTTGATCCAGACCCGTACGATCCGGGCGTGACACCGTTCGAGGACCTGTTCAGCCGCCACGTCGCCACCGCGCTCGCCCGTCAGCTCGCGCTCGCCGATCACCTCGGCGACCGCGACTGGCAGCTCGACCTGACCGAGGGGACCGCCACGTTCGGCGGCGATCTGCGCTACCGGGTGCAACTGCTCGGCACCGAGAGCCACCACGACGGCACCTGGCTGTGGGCCTGGGCGAACGAGGCCAGCAACCTCCCGCCGGCGCTGCTCGGCCTGGCCATGTGGATGCGCGAGTACGGTGCGAACAACGGGATCCCGGAGCTGACCGAGGCGTCGTTCCCGCTCGACCGGGCGCAGGGCGGGCAGCTGGCGCTGGTCGCGTCCGCGCTGAGCGGCCGCTGCTACTACCGCGGGCCGTACGACGGCGGGGCGCTCTTCTTCCACCTCGAAGGGCTTCCCGCCGAGATCGTCGCACCGGCCCGCCCGGAGCGCGTCCTCACGGTCGTCGGCCAGGTCCTGCAGGGCTTCCCGGTCGACCACCGGTTGATGGTCACCTCGTTCCTGGCCCAGCAGGGCTGGCAGGTCGAGGACACCCCGGCCGAGGTGACCGGCCGGCACCCGGGCGGCACCGACGTGCGGGTCGCCTTCGACGAGCTCGGCCGGGTCACCGGGCTGACCGGCTCGATCCAGCCCGGCTGACGTCCGGGCCGGCTACCCCGCGCTCCGCCAGTAGTCGTTCGCGGCGGCCACGGTCCGGAAGTTCGTGGCCACGACGTGCGAGATGGCGATCAGGGCGCCGAAGTCCTCGTCGTAGGACTGCCGCAACCGGGCGCGTACCTCGCCGTCGGGCTGGGTCTTCCGGACCGCGACCCGGGACAGCGTGACGGCCAGGTCGTACCCCTCCTCGGGGCTCGCGGTGATCAGTGTGGGCAGCCAGGTGGCGGTCATGGTCTCTCTCCTCTTCATCGGCGGTGTCGTTCGGTGGACTCGCGACACGGCGCGGTGGGCGCACCACGGCCGGCCGCGCCGGGCTCACTTCTCGAACCGGCCCGGCAGGGACAGGTCACCGGAGGCGACGTCGAAGACGTTCTCCACCCGCAGCAGCGGGTCGTGCAGGTCGGCGCTGACCTTCAGGGCCGCCGTGACGCCGTCGTAGGAGAACGACTCCGGCGCGCCGAGGACCTGCATCGGTACGTCGATCCGGACCACCTGCCCGGTCAGCTCGGTCGGGTAGGACGGGCTGTCGATGTAGATCGGCGCGCCCGGCCACGTCGACGGCAGCGCGGGCGCCTCGCCGGGCGCGATGTCCCGGACCTTGAGCGCGCCGTCCGGCCGGGTGGTGTCCGGCACGAGAACGACCCAGTGCGCGTGCCAGAGGCCGCCGTCGTCGTCCTTGCGGCCGTTGCCGTTCTCGTCGACCAGCGGCGTGTCGTCGAAGTCCGGGTGGCTGGTCGCGGCGAGCGCGAGCGTCCCGCTGTCCGCGGTGAAGCCGACCGTGGACGCGTTCAGCGAGACCGGCCAGACGTAGCTGAGCACCGAGCTGCCACCGAACCGTGCCGACCGGTTCGGGGGTCGTCGCACCGGCCCGGCCACGCACCTTCTCGGTGAACACGACCGTGTCGCCGTCGCGCCGCACCGACGTCTCCACCAGGTCGAACGGGGCCGGTTCGGCGTCGCCGCCCGCGGACGTGAGGTGCGGGCCGTGCTCGTGGGCGGCCGCGGGCGCGGCGGGCGGGGTCTCGTCGCCCCGCGCGCCGGCGATCACGGCCGTGGCCGTGGCGGCCAGGACGGCCGCGGCGACCGCGGGGACGGCGATCCGGCGGGGGAGTGGGGAGCGGCTCATGGTGTGCCTCCTCAGTTCTTTTGGCACTGCCAACTATCGACCCGGTGCCCGGCCGCGGCAAGGTGCGCATGACCACACGCGATCCGGGAATGCGCAGCTACTTGACGCCAGCTGTCAAGTAGTTGGTAGGCTGCCGCCACGATGAGTGGACATCTAAGCGCCGGGCGCGTGGCCGCACCGAGCGCCGGGCGCGTGGCCGCGGGATCCGGGAACGCCACGACCGCGGCGCACGTGGCGATCGTCCGCCAGCTCACGCGGGACGCGGCGGCGCGCCTGTTCGACCCGCTGGACCGGTTGCTCGGCCCGGACGGTGCCGGCCCACCCGCCTCGGCGTCGCTGCGCGGCCGACTCGAGATCGCCGCTGAGGTGTGGGCGGCGCAGGTGCTCGGGCCGGACGAGCGGCTCGCCGCCGAGACCGCGTTCCGCCTCGTCGCCGAGATCTACCGGACCGATGACGTGTTCGCGCCACCGCACGATTGGTGGCGCACACCGTTCGGCGCGCTCGTCGTGCGCCGGTTCGGCCACCCGGCCGCCGAGGCGGTCTCGCTGGCGGTGGCGAGCGCGATGCTCGGCATCACCCGGCAGGGCGTGCACGACCTCGTCAAGCGCGGCAAGCTGCGGCGTGCCGAGTCCGGCGGCGGGGTGCTGGTCAGCTCGGTCCGGGAGCGCCTGGCGCACCTGTCGCCACCGGACTGACCGGCGCGACGATGACGACCCCGGGTGTTCGGCCGGAGCCGGCGGACGCGGACTGGGCCCGGCGCGCCGCGGGGCTGCTGGCTGCCGACCGGGCGGCGGAGGCGGCGACACCGCTGGTCCGCCTTTCCCTCCCCGGCGTGCCGGCGGTGCCCGTGTACGTCAAGGACGAGTCGGCGCGTACCACCGGGAGCGTCAAGTACCGGTTCGCCCGCAGCCTCGTTCTCGCCGCCGTCGTGCGCGGCGCCGTCCGGCGCGGCACCCGGCTGGTGGAGGCGACCGGCGGGAACCTGGCGGTCGCGGAGGCGCACGTCGCCCGGATGCTCGGGTTGCCGTTCACCGCCGTGGTCCCCGCCCGGTCCGCGCCGGACCGCCTGGCCCGGATCGTCGAGCGGGGCGGCGCCGTGCACCGGGTCGACCCACCGCCGGCCGTCTACGACCACGCGGAACGGCTGGCGCGACGGGTGGGCGGGCACTACCTGGACTGCCTGTCCACGCTCGGCCCGGCCATCGACGCGGACCTGGACAACGGGGTGCCCGGACTGGCCGACGAGATCCTGCACGACCTCGCGGCGCGGGGGCGGCCGGCGCCCGCCTGGATCGTGACCGGTGTCGGCACCGGGGCCACCTCGCGGGCGATCGGCCGATACCTGCGGCGGTACGGGCACGCCACCCGCCTCGCGGTCGTCGACGCGGAGAACTCGGCGTACTTTCCCGGCTGGGTCACCGGCACCCGTGACTACGGGACCGGGATGCCGTCCCGCATCGAGGGCATCGGCCGGCCGCGGATGGAACCGGCCTTCGACCCCGACGTGGTGGACCTGGTCATCCCGGTGCCGGACGCGTCCGGTGTGGCCGCCATGCGGGTCCTCGCCCGCGTCCTCGGCGTGCCGGCCGGGCCGTCGACCGGCGCCTGCCTGTGGGGCGCCTGCCACCTGGCGCACCGGATGATCCGGGCGGGCGAGTCCGGTGCCGTGGTCCTCGTGGCGGCCGACGGCCCCGGGCCGTACCGCCGGACCTTCTACGACGACGACTGGCTGGCCGGCAAGGGGTGGGATCTCGCCGCGGCGACCCGGCGGCTGGAGCGATTCGTGACCACCGGTGACTGGGGCGTCTGACGCCGTGCGCGCCGCCCGGGCACCCGGCCCGGAAACGCGCGTCCCGGTGCTCGTCCGGGCCGGTCGGGCACGCGCGTGAAGCTGTGCTGCGGACCGGGTTAAGAAATCCTCGATAGACCGGTGGGGAGGCGATGGTGAACATTGACGTGCGAATCGCACCACTTCCGGCCGATGAGGAGCCGACGCGTTGAAGGCACTGGTCAAGGAGAGAGCCGAGCCCGGCCTGTGGCTGACGGACGTGCCCGAGCCGGCCGTCGGCGCGGACGACGTGCTGGTCCGGGTGCGGCGCACCGGCATCTGCGGCACCGACCTGCACATCCGGGCCTGGGACGGCTGGGCGCAGCAGTCGATCCGCACGCCGCTGATCGTCGGCCACGAGTTCGCCGGTGAGGTCGTCGAGATCGGCCGGAACGTCACCGACGTCACGGTCGGCGACCTGGTCAGCGGCGAAGGCCACCTGGTGTGCGGCAAGTGCCGCAACTGCCTGGCCGGGCGCCGCCACATGTGCCGGGCCACGATCGGGCTCGGCGTCGGCCGGGACGGCGCGTTCGCCGAGTACGTCGTGCTGCCCGCCACGAACATCTGGGTGCACCGGGTGCCGGTCGAGCCGGACGTGGCCGCGATCTTCGACCCGTTCGGCAACGCCGTGCACACCGCGCTGTCGTTCCCGCTGGTCGGCGAGGACGTGCTGATCACCGGCGCCGGCCCGATCGGGCTGATGGCCGCGGCCGTGGCCACGCACGCCGGCGCCCGGCACGTGATGATCACGGATGTCAGCGAGGACCGCCTCGACCTGGCCCGCAAGGTCGGTGTCAGCCTCGCGCTGAACGTCGCCGAGGCCACGATCGCGGACGGTCAGCGGCAGCTCGGCCTGCGCGAGGGCTTCGACGTCGGCCTGGAGATGTCCGGTCACCCGTCCGCGATGCGCGACATGATCGCGAACATGACGCACGGCGGGAAGATCGCGATGCTCGGCCTGCCGGCACAGGAGTTCCCGATCGACTGGGCCCGCCTGGTCACCTCGATGATCACCATCAAGGGCGTCTACGGCCGGGAGATCTTCGAGACCTGGTACTCCATGTCCGTACTGCTGGAGGGCGGTCTTGATCTGTCGCCCGTGATCACCGGACGGTACGGCTTCCGTGACTTCGAGGCCGCGTTCGCCGACGCCGCGAGCGGTCGCAGTGGCAAGATCATCCTGGACTGGAGCAACTGACCGTGTTCACTTCCGTGCGCGACGACCTGCGCGCCACCCTCGACGAGATCAAGGCCGCCGGCCTGCACAAGTCCGAGCGGGTGATCACCACCCCGCAGTCGGCGAACGTCACCGTCACCACCGGTGACGCGGTGCTGAACTTCTGCGCCAACAACTACCTGGGCCTGGCCGACGACCCGCGCGTGGTCGCGTCCGCGCACGCCGCGCTGGACCGCTGGGGCTACGGCATGGCGTCGGTGCGCTTCATCTGCGGCACCCAGGAGGTGCACAAGGAGCTGGAGGCGCGGCTGTCGGCGTTCCTCGGCCAGGAGGACACGATCCTCTACTCCTCCTGCTTCGACGCCAACGGCGGCGTGTTCGAGACGCTGCTCGGCGCGGAGGACGCGGTCATCTCCGACGCGCTCAACCACGCCTCGATCATCGACGGCATCCGGCTGTCCAAGGCGCGCCGCTTCCGGTACGCCAACCGGGACATGGCCGACCTGGAGAAGCAGCTCGTCGCCGCGGTCGAGGGCGGCGCCCGGCGCCTGCTGATCGTCACGGACGGCGTCTTCTCGATGGACGGCTACGTCGCGCCGCTCCGCGAGATCTGCGACCTGGCCGACCGGTACGGCGCGATGGTCATGGTCGACGACTCGCACGCGGTCGGCTTCGTCGGCGAGCACGGCCGCGGCACCCCGGAACTGCACGGCGTGCTGGACCGGATCGACATCGTCACCGGCACGCTCGGCAAGGCGCTCGGCGGCGCGTCCGGCGGCTACGTCGCGGCCCGCGCCGAGATCGTCGCGCTGCTGCGCCAGCGCTCCCGGCCGTACCTCTTCTCGAACACGCTCGCGCCGGTGATCGCGGCCGCGTCGCTGACCGTGCTCGACCTGATCGAGGGCGCCGGTGAGCTGCGCGCGCGGCTGACCGCGAACACCGAGCTGTTCCGCCGCCGGATGGTCGAGGAGGGCTTCGACATCCTGCCCGGCGACCACCCGATCGCGCCCGTCATGATCGGCGACGCGGCGAAGGCGGACCGGCTCGCGCAGCTGCTGCTCGAGCGCGGCGTGTACGTGATCGGCTTCTCCTACCCGGTCGTGCCGCAGGACAAGGCCCGGATCCGGGTGCAGCTGTCCGCCGCGCACTCGGCCGAGGACGTGGAGCGCGCCGTCACAGCGTTCGTGTCCGCCCGCGCGGCGCTGGAGGGCTGAGCGACAATCGTCCGGACATGATCGACGTCCGGCGACTGCACATCCTGCGGGCGGTGGCCGATCACCGTACGGTGACGGCCGCCGCCGCCGCGCTGTTTCTCACCCCGTCCGCGGTGTCGCAGCAGCTCACCGCGCTGGAACAGGAGACCGGCCACCGGCTGGTCGACCGTGGCGCCAAGGGCGTGCGCCTGACCCCGGCCGGCGAGATCCTGCTCGCCCACACCAACACCGTGCTGGCCCAGCTGGAACGCGCGGAGGCCGAACTGGCCGCGTTCGACACCGGCGCGGCCGGGACGGTCAGCATCGCGTCGTTCGCCACCGCGATCGTCCGGGTCGTCGCGCCCGCGATCGCCGGCCTCGCCGCCACCGCACCCGGCATCCGGATCCGGGTGCAGGACGCCGAGGGCGACGTGGCGCTGCCGCTGGTGCTGGACCGGCAGGTCGACGTCGCCATCGCGGTCGAGTACCGGGGCGCGCCGGCCGCCGACGACCCCCGGCTCACCCACGTGCCGCTCTACGCCGAGCCGTTCGACGCGGTGCTGCCGGCCGGCCACCCGCTCGCCGCGCCGGACGCGGTGCCGCTGGCCGGCCTGGCCAAGGAGCCGTGGATCAGCCCGTACCCCGGCAACCCCTGCCACGACGTGGTGGTCCTGGCCTGCGAGGTGGCCGGGTTCCAGCCGATGATCGCGCACTCCTCCGACGACTTCCGGGCCGTGGTCGCCCTGGCCGCCGCCGGCGCCGGCGTGGCCCTGGTCCCGCGCTCCGCGCTGCGCGGCATGGACGCCAGCGGCCTCGCGGTCCGCCCGGTCGACGGCGTCGCCCCCACCCGCCGCGTCTTCGCCGCCGTCCGCCGCGGCGCCGAGGAACACCCGCTCATCCACCCGGTCCTCACCGCCCTCACCGACGCCGCCGCCAGCTGACCCACCGCCGAACCATTCGGCGGGTACGGGGGCCGCGTGCGGACGGCCGCGGCGAACCGCCGGCGGATTCCGGCTGTAGGTTGCTCGCCGCGGTGAGCAATGCGGGCGACCAAAAGCGGCGGTCGAGGATCGACCGCGTGCGGGGAGGCAGCACGAGTCGGTGTTTGCGTGGCCCAAGCGTTCTCTGCTCCTCGGCAGGCGGAATACCCGAAACAACATTGAGAATGTCATGTTCGTATCGAGGACGCGGGCTACACCGGACTGCGGGGTTGCAGATAGCGGCCGTGCAGGAGGGAATGGTGCACGGAATATTCATTCACGCCTGCTCGTCAGGAGCGTCTTGCGGGGTCGTGGTTTGCTGTACGTGGGTGGGTGCGGCTGGTTCTGTCCCGGGGGTGGGAAGTCCGTGGCTAATTCATTGTCGATGGTGGTTTCGTATGCCGACTGGAAGACCTTGAGCGACATCGGTCAGGCGTTCGGAACGTTAAGTGCGCTGATATCAGCGCTGGCATTGCTCGGCGTGGCCCGGTCGCTCGGCCTGGAGAAGCGGCAAACGCGTGTGGCAGAACTGGACCTGGTGCGTGGCATGCGCCTGGAACTGCTGCTGTTTGCTCTCCAGAACCCACGACTGCTTCCACTGTGGGGATATCCCACGTCGCTTTCGGAGAACGCGATGATCGATCGCGCCTACGTCAGCTCGATCTTCGTTTATTACGACGTGGCCCTGGCTTCGGGATACCTGGAGGAGCTGGAACTGCGGGGGGCCTTCTCGCGCCTGTTCGAGCGGGACGACTGCCGCGATTTCTGGCGTGAGGCGCGCGTGGTCTATGTCGAGGGCCGAAGTGCGGACTCGCGCCGGTTCGCGGCTATCGCGGACGAGTACTTCTTCCTCGCGGACGAGACAGCGTGGCTCGACAGTCTTGTGGTTGACGACAGGCGGCCCGCCGCTCATGTGGAACCCGTCCGGCAACTGGACAGTACTCCTGACCGGCGGGCCGACTCCAGGCTGGCCGCGTCGCTCTTGTGTCTGCAGCTTCTAAGTCGCCTGGTGTGGTGCTCGGCGGGTTTTGCGGTTAACGTCCGTCATTCTTCAGGCGGTCGACGAAATGCGTCCATGCCTCGGCGGTGAAATTCAGTGTGGGCGATTCAGGGTACTGCTTCGTATCGCGGACGGCGGCGCCGTCGCCGCTGTTCAGGCTTACTTCGACGCAGTCGGCGGCCTTGCAGCGCGTGGATCGTTTCCATTGCGTGTGATCGTTCTTCACTTTTCCCTCGACTTCGTCCATGGTTCCCGTAAGTCAGGCAGGTGAGCGTGTTGATCTCCAGCTTGACACGAGTGATCTTCGTCAACGGGTGAATTGTCGGAGTTGGCGATCTCGAGTGCCGCGACCCGTGGTAAGCGCTGCGCATTGCGTCACGGCCGTGGTGCGGCCCGGCGCGTGCGTGCAGAGCCGGCCCGCCTCGCAGGTTCGCTCGTTCGGCGTGCCTCTCGGTGGCGTGGGTCACAGTGAGCAGCAAGCCGGTGGATCCGGGGCGTTCGGGACTCAGGCGCGGTCCACGCGTCGGCAGGCGGGCCGTCCCAGCATGTGACGCGCGCCTGCCACGGCACAGAAAGGCACCCGCATGCCCTCGACACTCCGCTGGATCGGTGGTGGGCTCGCGCTCGCGCTGACCGCCGGTCTCGGCGTCGTCCTGGCCGCGACCGCGAACGCGTCGATCACCGAGGCCTCGGCCACCAGCACCGCCACGGACGTGACCTACCGGTTCGCGTACTCCGGGACGCCGGAGTTCACCCGGGCGTACCTCGACACCGACCGGGACGCGGCCACCGGGTTCGCGCAGGGTGCGGTCGGCGCGGAGTTCCTGCTGGAGAACGCGACGCTCTACCGGCACGGCGGGGCCGGCTGGAACTGGACGCCGGTCACCCCGGTCCCGCACACGCACGCGGACGGCGTCGCGACCTGGACGCTGCCGCGCGCCGCGATCGGTGAGACGGCCACGCCGGGCGACACCGACCTGGTCTTCCAGGCCGAGGCGCCGGAGCAGACCTCCGAGAAGATCACCCAGCGGCACGGGGACGCGCCGGCCTCACCGGCTCCGTCGGACCCGCCCGCGTCGCCGGTTCCGGGCGGCACCGTCACCTACGCCGCGTCCGACGAGATCATCGCGAACCCGGAACGGGGCCTGTACCGGCACGCCGGTGAGTGCGACTCGGCCGCGTTCGGCGAGGCGGCGCTGCGCTCGTACCGTACCGACGCGAAGATCTCCCTGGTCATGTGCGTGTTCTACCTGCGCGAGTTCCGCACCGGGCCGATCGACGCGGCGACGCTGGCCCATCTGCAGAAGCAGTTCGACACCGTACGCGCGGCGGGTCTGAAGATGGTGTTGCGGTTCGCCTACACCGACTCCGCGGACGGCGCCGACGCCCCGAAGGACCGCGTCCTAGCCCACCTCGACCAGCTCGCGCCGTACCTGAGCCGCAACGCCGACGTCATCGAGGTCATGCAGTCCGGCTTCGTCGGTGCCTGGGGCGAGGGCTACTACACGCAGAACTTCGGCAACAACGGCGTCGTCACGGCGGCCGACCGGGCCGCCCGCAAGGCGGTCCACGACAAGATTCTCCAGGTGCTGCCGGCCACCCGGATGGTGCAGCTGCGCACGCCGAACTTCAAGCGCACCATGTACGGCACCGCGGCGCTCACGGACGCGCAGGCCCACGACGGCTCCGCGGCCGCCCGCACCGGTCACCACAACGATTGCTTCCTGGCCGACGCGACCGACCAGGGCACGTACACCGACACCGCGGCCGAGTACCCGTACCTGGCGGCCGAGACCCGGTACACCGCGATGGGCGGCGAGACGTGCGCCGTGCACGAGACCCGCACCCGGTGCCCGGTCGCGACCGCGGAGATGGCCCGGTTCCACTGGACGTACCTCAACCACGACTACCACCCGGGCGTGATCGACGGCTTCCGCGCCGGTGGCTGCCTGACGACCGTGGAACGGCAGCTCGGCTACCGGTTCACGCTGGTCGACGGCACGTACCCGGAGAAGGCCACGGCCGGTGGCGCGCTGCCGGTCCGGCTGACCGTGCGCAACGACGGCTGGGCCGCGCCGATCAACCCGCGCGGCGCCGAGCTGATCCTGCGCGCCACGTCCACCGGGGCGGTCACCCGGTTGCCGCTCACCGCGGACCCGCGCCGCTGGGCGGCCGGCACCACCACGACCGTCACCGAGACGCTCACGCTGCCCGGCACGCTCGCGCCCGGCAGCTACCAGCTGCTGCTCAACCTGCCGGATCCGCTGCTGCCCGACCGGCCGGAGTACGCGATCCGCACCGCGAACACCGGCACCTGGGAGGCGGTGACCGGCTTCAACCAGCTGGGCGCGACCGTGACGGTCGGCTGAGCCCGGCCGCGCCGCGACATCGATGCCCGGCAGATGTTGACGTGGCCCGCCACAATCGTTCACAGTCGATTCCTCTCCGGAGGATGAGGTGACGTTGCGCGCGGTCGGCGAGAACGAGACACGCCTGGTCGTCGCGGCGCGGGCCGGGGACGCCCGGGCCCTGGACGAGTTGATCACCGCGCACCTTCCGCTGGTCTACACGATCGTGCGCCGTGGGCTGGACGGGCGGCCGGACGTCGACGACGTGGTCCAGGACGTGATGGTCCGGGCGCTGCGCCGCCTTCCGTCGCTGCGCGAGCCGGAGAGCTTCCGGCTGTGGCTGGTGTCGATCGCAGTCCGCCGCGTCGGCACGCACCTGGAGCGCTCCGCGCGGGCCGCCGAGCGGACGACCGTGCTGGACGACGCCGCCGACCTGCCGGACGCCGCGTTCGAGGCCGGTGCGATGGCCCGCGCGGAGCTGTTCGCGCAGCGCCGGACGGTGCGGCGGGCCGGCCGGTGGCTCGACCCGGACGACCGGGTGCTGCTGACGCTGTGGTGGCTGGAGAGCGCGCGCGAGATGGACCGCGCGGAGCTGGCGGCCGCGCTCGGCGTCGGCGTCGCCCACGCGGGCGTGCGGATCCAGCGGATGCGGGAGCGCCTCGAGACCAGCCGCGCGGTCGTGCGCGCGCTGGAGGCCCGGCCCCGGTGCGCGCGACTCGCGGCCGCGATGCAGCGGTGGGACGGCGTGCCGGGACCGCTGTGGCGCAAGCGCGCGGCCCGGCACGTGCGCGGCTGCCCGGTGTGCGGCGCGGCCGCCCGCGGTCTGCTCCCGGTGGAGCGGCTGTTCCCGGCGCTGACGCTGCTGCCGGTCCCGGCCGGCCTGGCGGCCGCGGTCCTGGCCGAGACGACGGTCGGCAAGGCGGCGGCCGGCACCGCGCTGGCCGCCGGGACGACCGCCGCCGGCACCGCGGGCGGTGGCGCCGTCGCGGGCGCCGCACCGGTCGCGGCCGGTGGCGCGGGTGCGGCCGGCGTGCTGGCCCAGGCGCTCGCGGCGCATCCGATCGTGGCGGCGATGCTGGCGGGCGTGCTGGCCACCGGCGTCACCGTCGGCGCGGTCGAGGTCGCGGCGCCCGGCCCGGTGGCCGCTCCGGCACCGGGCGGCACCGCACCGGCCGCCACCGGCACGGTGCCGCCCGGTGCGGTGGCGCCCGGCGTGGTGCGGCCCGGCCCGGTGTCGCTGGAGTCCGTGAACGCGCCCGGCACCTACCTCGCGGTCGCCCGCAGCGTCGGCGTGCTGACCCCGGCCGGTCCCGCCGGTGCCGAGGCGGTCCGCACCCAGGCGACGTTCGAGGCGCTCGAGGGCTTGGCCGACCCGGCCTGTGTAACGTTCCGGTTCTCCGACGGGCGGTATCTGCGGCACGCGTCCTGGCGGCTGGTGCTGAACATCCGCGACCGCACCGAACTGTTCCGCGGTGACGCCACGTTCTGCCCGCGGCCCGGTGCCGGGCCGGGCGCGGTGACGCTGGAGTCGAAGAACTACCCCGGCTACTTCCTGCGTCACCGCGGCGGCGAACTGTGGGTGGACCGGTCCGACGGCACCGACGCGTTCCGCGCGGACAGCTCGTTCCTGGTCCGCGCGCCGCTGGCGGAGTGACGCCGGAGGGGCGGCGTGCCCCTCCGGCGCCGGATGCGCGTACGGTCAGCCGGGCTGGCAGGTCGGCGTGCCCGCCGGTGCGGTGCCGGTGCCCTGGAAGCCGAACTCGGTGGCGGCGCCGGCGGCGAGCGTGCCGTTGTAGTCGACGTTGCGGAACGCCACGGCGCCGGTGGTGGCGGAACCGGTCGCGCTCCACACGCCGGTGATCGCGCCACCGGACGGGACGGTCACGCCGACGGTCCAGCCGCTGATCGGCGACGATCCGGCGGTCACCCGGACGGTGGCGACGTATCCGCCGGTCCAGGCGTTCAGCGACACGCTCGCGGCGCAGCCGCCGGTCCCGCCGGGCGGCGGCGACGAGGGCCCGCCGGTCGGCACCGTCGAGCCGCCGCCGTTGAGCGCGTTCAGCACCGCCGTGTACGCGGCCTTCTTGCCGCCGTTGCCGTCGAACAGCAGCGGGTTCTGGCCGGTGCGCCACGAGTCGGTGTCCCGGATGCCCCACACCGTGATGCCGGTGCACCGGGCGACCGCCAGGCACGCGCGCGTCACCGCGCCGTACGCGGTGGCCTGGCCGGCGCCGGAGATGTCCAGCTCGGTGATCTGCACGTCCACGCCCAGGTCCGCGAAGCGCTGCAGGTTCGCCTGGTAGTCGGCCGGCGCCGAGTTCGTCAGGTGCGACTGGAAGCCCACGCAGTCGATGGGCACGCCCCGGGCCTTGAAGTCACGCACCATGTTGTAGATGCCGGTCGACTTCGCGTTGATCCCGTCCGTGTTGTAGTCGTTGTAGCAGAGTTTCGCGCCCGGGTCGGCGGCCCGCGCGGCCCGGAACGCGGCCTCGATCCAGTCGTTGCCGGTGCGCTGCAGGTTCGAGTCGCGGCGCCCGCCGCCACCGCCGTCGGCGAATGCCTCGTTCACCACGTCCCAGGAGTGGATCTTGCCGCGGTAGTAGGTGGCGACCTGGGTGACGTGGTTGATCGCGGCGTTGCGCAGCGCGCTGCCCGACAGGCTCTGTGCCCAGCCCGGCTGCTGCTGGTGCCAGAGCAGCGCGTGCCCGCGGACGAGCATGCCGCGCGACCGGGCGTGGTTGACGATCCGGTCGGCATTGGCGTAACTGAAACGCCCCTGGGACGGCTCGGTCGCGTCCCACTTCATCTCGTTCTCCGCCGTGACGGAATTGAACTCCCGATTCAGGATACCGGTGTAGACGGAGTCGCCGAGCTTCCCGGCCGCGATCGCGGCGCCGTAGTAACGGCCCTTCTCCGCCGCGGAGGCGCCTAGCGTGGTGCCGGCCTCGGCGACCCCGCCGATCACGACGCCGGCGGCCACCGCCGCCACGGCGAACACGGACATGACGGTACGTCTCATCACGGATTCCTTCCGGCGCAATAGATAGACAATCTCAAATGTGTCTATGTGAGCGCCAACATAACCGCCGCGAAATGCTTCGGCAAGCGTTTCGACATGGTGACCCGCGGACCGATTCCCGCATAACCGGAAACGCGCGCGCGAATTCCAGAACGTGCCGGAATTCGTATCGGGAAAAGTGTTACCGCCGACGCTGCGGTCCGGTCGGATGGCGAACGGCGGAGCGCCGGCCGGCCCGCGCACCGGCCCACCGGCCGCGTGGCCCGGTGCGGAACCACCGTCCCGGCGACCGGGCCCGGGTTACTAAGCTGCGATTATGCGAGTCTTGTCCATCCAGTCGGCGGTTGCCCACGGTCATGTCGGCAACTCCGCGGCGGTGTTCCCGTTGCAGCGCATCGGCGTCGAGGTCGTCCCGGTGCCGACGGTGAACTTCTCCAACCACACCGGTTACGGCGCCTGGCGCGGGCCGCTCATCGCACCGGCCGACGTGGCCGAGATCATCCTCGGCGTGGAGGAGCGCGGGGTGTTCCCGCGCATCGACGCGGTGCTCTCCGGCTACCAGGGTGGCGTCGGCATCGGTGACGTCATCGTCGACGCCGTGCGCCGGGTGAAGGCCGCGAACCCGGCCGCGCTCTACGCCTGCGATCCGGTCATGGGCAACGCCAAGTCCGGGTGCTTCGTCGCACCCGAGATCCCCGCCCTGCTGCGCGACCGGGTCGTGCCGGTGGCCGACATCATCACGCCGAACCAGTTCGAGCTCGGCTTCCTGACCGGCACCGAACCGGCGAGCATCGAGTCGACGCTCGCCTCCGCCGACCTGGCCCGTGCCATGGGCCCGGCCACCGTGCTGGTCACCAGCGTGGAACGCCCCGACCGGGCCGAGGGCACGATCGAGATGCTCGTCGTGGACGACACCGGCGCCTGGCTGGTGACCACCCCGCACCTGCCGTTCAAGGCCAACGGTTCCGGTGACGTCACGGCCGCGCTGTTCACCGCGCACTACGTCGCCACCCGGGACGCGGCGGTGTCGCTGGAGCGCACGGCGTCCAGCGTCTTCGACCTGATCGAGACCACCTACCGGTCCGGCGAACGCGAACTCCAGCTGATCGAGGCCCAGGACTTCTACGCCACGCCACGCATGCAGTTCACCGCCCGCCGGGTGCGCTGAGGACGGTCACGTCGAAGGGGGCGGCGGCGGTCGGCGATCGTCGACGGCGTGGAGGACGCCAGCGGCAGGAGGATCTGGCCGGCCCGGTTCATGGTCCTCGGCGTCCTCGTCCCGATCCCCGCCCGCCGCGACCGCGACGCCGCCGGCTGACCGGCTCCGCCCCGGCACGCTCCAGCGCATGCCGCACGTCACGCCCGGCGTCCATCGCCGAACCCGCGAACCCGCACACCGATTTTCCCGCTTCCGGCGTGGTGCGGCCCGCATGCTCCCGCGGGCCAACCGCGCCGAGGGCTCCGACTCCGCCGGCGCTCCGCTACGCCCGCGGCGGCGGAGCCGGTCGGTGGGCGGCCGGGTCAGATCCGCGGCTCCCGTCCAGCACCGATCCACATCGCGCGTCGCGTCCGGCCCGGTCGCTTGTCGCGCGCTCGGTCGCGCGGCTCGGTCGCGCGGCCCGGTCACCCGGCCTGTTGTCCGGCTGGTTCGTCTGGCCGGTTGCCCGGCCGGGCGCCTGGCGTGTCAGCCGGTCGGGACGGCGATGCGGTGGAAGCCGTCGGGCGTGGTGACCAGGACCGATGACGGGTCGACGGCGTGGACGGAGGTGACGTTCCGCGGCCACCAGGGGCGGGCGTGCACGACCGCGCCGGTGTCCGCGTCCAGGATCAGCAGGCCACCGGTCAGGCCGGCCACCACGCGGCGGCCGTCGGGGGTGAAGCAGACGGACAGCGGCTTGACCGTCTCGTGCCAGCTCTGCAGGTGCTGCTTGACCCGGCGGTCGACGGTGAGTTCCCACACCGGCCGGCGGGTGACGGCGTCGAAGACCACGATCATGCCGGGCTCGGCGGTCGAGGTGCGCACGTCGGACGGCGCGGCGCCGCAGACCGCGAGCCGCCGGCCGTCGGGGGCGAAGGACAGCGCCTCGACCCGGCAGGCGATGCCCTCGAAGGTGACGTCGCCGGGGTCGTCCGGGTCCGGATCGACGAGCGCGAGCTCACCGGCGCCGTCGCCCAGCCAGGAGACCACCAGTCGGCCGTCCGGCGCGAAGGCGAGGCCCTCGACGCCGTGCGCGTGCGCGTCGACGTAGGACACCCGCCGGCCGGCCGGCGTGATCACGGCGAGTCCGTGACCGCCGCCGGGTGACCACCAGCCGGCCGCGATCAGCCGGCCGTCCGGCGAGAACGACACCGACTCGCAGGACGGCAGCTCCTCGACGACGGCGACGACCTCGTCCAGCCGGTCCCAGCGGCGGATCTCCAGCGGCTGGTTCTCGCCACCGGCCAGCGCCAGCAGCGTGCCGTCCGGGGAGACGGCGAGCGCGGCGAACGGCGGCCGGTCGGTGCCGGTGACCTCGGTGGGCCGTGGCGCGGCACCCTCCAGCGACCAGCGGACCAGGATGCCGTCCGGCCCGGCCGTGACCGCCTCGGCGCCGCCGGGATGCACGACCGCGCAGCGCTGCGGCAGCCCGATCGCCCGGTCCGCCGCGACCCGGCGGACCAGCCCGGCGTGCACGGCCGGCTCGGCCACCGCCAGCTGCCGCCGCCGGATCGCGGCCCGCGCGGCGGACTCGGGCAGCGTGCTCGACCACCGCCGCAGCCGGTGGATCGGCGCGATCCCGTCGGCGTTCCGGCGGGTGACGTCCGCGCCGGCGTCGATCAGGAGCCGGATGGCGCGCACCGAGTCCGCGGAGTGGCCGCCCGCCAGGTACGCCAGCGGCGTCCAGCCCCGGCCGTCGCGCACGTCGGCCGGCACGCCCGCCTCGAGCAGGACCTCGATCACGTCCGGCGCGGTCGCGGTGTGCAGCGGCGTGCGACCCCGGGGGTCGGTCGCGTGCGGGTCGGCACCGGCGGCCAGCAGCGCCCGCGCGATCCCCGCGTCCGGCGCCCCGTGCAGCGGTGTGAGCCCGTCCCGGTCGATCGCGTGCGGTGAGGCACCGGCGGCCACCAGCATCCGCACCATGCCGGCGGTACGGGCGTGATGCAGCGCGGACCGTCCGTGCGAGTCGCGCGTGTGCGGGTCCGCGCCACCCTCGAGCAGCACCGCCACGACCTCGTCCCGGCCGGCCGTGACGTGGCCCTGCATCCCGGCCATGACGCGGCCGTGCGGCCCGGCCGTGACGCGGCCGTGCATCCCGGCCGTGACGTGGCCGTGCGGTCCGGCCGTGGCGCGGCCGTGCGGTTCGGTCGTGGCGTGGCCGTGCGGTCCGGCCGTGGCGCGGCCGTGCGGTTCGGCCGATCCGGTGGCGGCGAGCAACAGCCGGGCGACACCGGCGGTCGCCGCGTGGTCGAGCGGGACGTGGCGCTGGTTGTCCCGGGCGGCCGGGTCCGCGCCGGCCGCCAGCAGCAGCTCCAGCACGTCCGCGTGCCCGCCCCGCGCGGCGGCGGCCAACGGGGTGCGGCCCCAGGAACCGCGCTCCTCCAGCGCCGCGCCCTCGCGGATCAGGCGCCGGACCGTATCGAGGTCTCCGGCATGGGCGGCGGCGAACAGCGGCGGGTCGGTCACCGGCCGGACCGTACCAACCGGGCGCGATCGGCCGGCACCGGGCGCGGGAACCCGCCGCCGGCCGGGGCGCCCGTCGGGCCCGAACGACCCGCCGGAAGCGGGAAGGCGGTTCTGGCATCCGGCTCGCCGGCGGTGCTCCGGCCCCCGCCTACAGCAGCGTGGTCAGCACGCCGCCGTCGACGCGTACCGCGGAGCCGTTGATCGCGGACGCGAGCGGGCTGGTCACGAACGTGACCGCGTTCGCGATCTCGTCCGGTGTGATGAAGCGGCCCAGCAGCGTGGTCTGGTTCGTGCCGATGATCGCCGCCTTCATCGCCTCCTCCGGGACGGCCTGCGCCTCGGCCAGTCCCCGGACCGTGGCGGCGACGCCGTCGGAGTAGGTGGGGCCGCCGAGCACCGAGTTGACGGTCACGGCGGTGCCCTTGGTGAGCTTCGCGAGGCCGTTGCCGACCGAGAGCATCGCGGTCTTGGTCGTGCCGTAGTGGATCATGTTGGCGGGGATGTCGACGCCGGACTCGCTGCTGACGAAGACGACCCGGCCCCAGCCGCGCTCCAGCATCGCCGGCAGCAGCCGCCGGGACAGCCGGACCCCGCTGAGCACGTTGACCTCGAAGTACGTCCGCCAGTCCGCGTCCGTGACCAGCGCGAACTCCTTGATCTCGAAGAGCCCGACGTTGTTGATCAGGATGTCGACGTCCGGGATCTCGGCGCACAGCCGTTCCACCTGGCCGGGGTCGGTGAAGTCGGCCGCCAGGCCGGTGACGGACACGCCGGGCACGTCGTGCCGGAGCGCCTCGACCGCCGCGTCGAGCCGCACCGGGTCGCGGCCGTTCAGGATGACGTCGACACCCTCGCCGGCCAGCGCCCGCGCGATCGCGTATCCGATGCCTTGAGTCGAGCCGCTGACGAACGCGGACTTCCCGGTGAGCTGCAGGTCCATCTGTTCTTCCCCTCGTCCGCGGGCCGGTTGCACCCGCGCGCCGTGCCGGTCCGTCCGGCAGGCTCGTATGCAGCCTGCGGTGCGCCGATGAGCAACCGATCAGTGTTCGACAAGTGAGCCGAGCCGGGGTCCCGGGGCGAGCGGAGTGTGGCTAGGGTGGTGCCGTGTCCGGGTTCCCGATCGCCGACCTCCGCAGCGAACGGCTGGTCCTCGGGCCGGTCGAGGAGCGCGACGCCGCCGAGGTGCACGCGGTGTGGCAGGACGAGTCGCTCGTCCGGTGGTCGCCGCTGGGCTACGCGTTCGCGCGCGCCGATCTGCCGACCGCGATCGAGTGGTGCACGACCGGCGCGGTAGCCCGCCGGAGGGACCCGAGCCGGGCCGAGTTCGCGCTGCGGCCGCACGGCACGGACCGGATGGCCGGCCTGGTCGGCCTGTTCGACGCCGACTGGGACAACCGGACCGCCGAGATCCACTACTGGACCGCGGCATGGGCGCGCGGCAACGGGTACGCCGGCGAGGGCGCCCGCGCGGTGGCGGAATGGGCGCTGCGCGACGCCGGCCTGGAACGGATCGTGCTGCGGGCGGCCGCCGGTAACGCGCCGTCGCGGCGGGTCGCGGAGTCGGCCGGTTTCCGGCTCGAGGGACTGCTGCGCAGCGCCGCCGTCCTGCGCGACGGCGGCCGCACGGATCACGCCGTCCACGGCCTGATCCGCGCCGACCTCGGCCTGTAACGACCGGCACGACGGCCACGCCCGACCGGATGCGACGGGAGTCGCGCGCGGCCCGGGCCCGCGAGACGGCCCGGCGTGCCCGGCGGCACGGTGACACCGCGGTACGGCGGCGGCACCGGGCGGCCGGCCCTTCGCCGCCGCCGTACCGCGGTGCACGGCCGGCCGCGCCCCGGCGCCGGCCTCCACCGCTGACGTCGCCGCCCGCGACGGTTCCGGTCCCGCGCGGACCGGAACCGTCGTCGCGGCCGGGTCCCCTACGCTTGGCTCGTGCAGAGCGCCCCGCTGTCCGTCGACCGGCTCGGCGCGCTGCTGCCCGGCGTCGACCGCGCGGTCGTGCACGCGATCTGGCTGGTCACCGGCGGCCGCCCGGGGCCGGCGCGGGAGCTGGCGGCCACCGTCGGCGACGGCACCGGTGACCCGGTGGCGGAGCTGGCGTTGCGGGTGCCGTCGCGGACCGGGTTCCTGATCCCGGACGTCGCGCTGATCCGGCTGCTGGAGACCGCCGCCGCCCGGCCGCTGCCCGCCGCCGACCGGGCCCGGGTGCTCATCCGGCTGGCCCGCGAGCTGCTCGGCGACCCCAGCAGCACCGGCCGTCGCGAGGCGCTGGTGGACGAGGCCGTGGCGCTGGCCCGCGGTCACGGCGACGAACGCGCGCTGGCGCGGGCACTCGACGGGCGGCTGCACGCGCTGTGGGATCCGGCCGCGGCCGAGGACCGGCTGGCGTCCGCGGCGGAGATCGTCACGCTGGCTCGCGCGGCCGGGGACGCGGAGATCGAGCTGCGCGGGCTGCTGTGGCGGTTCACGGCGCTGGCCGAGCTGGGCGACCTGGACGCGGCGGAGGCGGCGCTGGTCACCTACGGCCGGACCGGTGAGCTGCTCGGCGACGCGGCGGCCGCGGCGGTCGTGCTGTCCCGGCAGGCCGTGTTCGCGCTGGCCCGGGGCGAGCTGGCGCTCGCCGCGCGGCTCACCGGCGAGGTGGAGGTGGCCGGCCGCCGGGCGGGCCTGGCCGACACCGACCGGCTGACCGCGTCGCTGCGCGGCCAGCTGGCGATGCTGCGCGGGCGGCCCGAGCCGGAGATCGCGCCGCTGCGCGAGCTGGCCCGGCAGCTGCCCGGCCACTTCTTCGGCGCCACGGTCGCGCGGGCGCTGGTCGCGGCCGGCCGCGACGACGAGGCCCTGCTGGAACTGGAGCGGCTGCTGCCCGCGGTGCTGGCCGGGACCGGGCCGCGCTGGCTCGGCGCGGTCGCGGACCTGGCGTTCACGGCGGCGCGCGGCGGGCCGGCGGAGGCGGTGCGGGCACTCTACGAGGCGCTGCTGCCCTACCGGGGGCGGCTGGTCGTCTGGGGGTGCGCGAACACGATCACCGGGCCGGTCGACGACCTGCTCGGGCGTCTCGCCCGGCGGCTCGGGCGGGTGGCCGAGGCCCTCGACCACTTCGACCGGGCGGTGGCGCAGGAGACGAGGCTGGGTGCGCTGGCCTGGCTCGCCGTCACGCTGCACGCCCGGCAGCGCCCCGGCGACCGGGACCGGGCCCGATCCGTCGCGGCCCGCCTCGGCATGACACTCGACGAGCGGCCGGAACCCGCGACGGCGACCGAACCCCGCACAGGCCCGGAGCCGCCACGGTACGCGAACCCCGCACCGGCGCCCGGTCCGGCGACGACGGAGGAACCGGCCGCGACGGAGGAACCGGCCGCGACGGAGGAACCGGCCGCGACGGAAGAACCCGCCGCGGTGGAAGCGCCCACCGCGGCGGAGGAGCTAGCAGCGGGGGAGAGACGGGTGAGGCCGCCGGAGCCCGCGCCGGACGGTGCGGAGTGGCGGCTGTACCGCGACGGCGACGACTGGATCCTCGCGGCCGGTGCGGACCCCGTCCGGCTCCGTGACGTGCGTGGCCTGCACTATCTGCGCGCGCTCCTCGCCGTACCCGGGCAGGAGATCGAGGCTCTTGACCTGGTCGCCGGTGGTGCCGGGCTGCGTGCCGCGCCGGCCGGCCCGCTGCTGGACGCGGCCGCGCGTGCCGCCTACCGGCGCCGGCTCGCGGAGCTGGACGCCCGGCTGGACGCGGCCGACCGCACCGGCGACGTGGCCGGGGGCGCGGACCTGACGCGCGAGCGGACCGCGCTGTTGGCGCACCTGCGTGCCGCGACCGGTGCCGGCGGCCGGCCCCGGCGGCACGGCGCGGAGGCCGAACGCGCCCGGATCAACGCCACCCGGGCGCTGTCCACCGTGCTCACCCGCCTGGACGCCGCCGCGCCGCTCGTCGCGCTGCACCTGCGCGCCTCGCTGCGGACCGGCGCCCGGCTGCGTTACCAGCCGGGACCGGGCGGCCCGGCGCGCTGGCGGGTGTGACCGGCGCGACGAACGATTCGTTCCACCCGGGGGAACGCGTTCCGGTACGTGACCGATCTGCTGCTGCTGCACGGCCTGACCTACGACCACCGCACCTGGGACCCGGTACGCGCCGAGCTCGCGCCGGGCCACCGCGTCCTCGCACCGGACCTGCCCGGCCACGGCACCGCGCCACGCCGGGCGTCGTACTCGCTGAGCGAGGTCGTCGAGGTGATCCACGCGCGGGCCGAGGCGGCCGGGCTGGTGCGGCCGGTGGTCGCCGGGCACTCGCTCGGCGCGGTCGTCGCGACCGCGTACGCCGCCGTCCACCCGGTGTCCCGCGTCGTCAACGTCGACCAGGTGCTGCTGGTCGGCCCGTTCGGCACGGCGGTCCGGGAGGCCGTGCCGGTGCTGCGCGGCCCGCACTGGCGGACGGTCTGGGACCGGATGCTGGCCGGCATGGGCATCGAGTCGCTGCCGGACGCGGCCCGCACGCTGGTCGAAACGGCCACCGATCCGCGCCCGGACCTGCTGCTCGGCTACTGGTCCGAGATCATCGAACGGCCGGCGGAGGAGATCGAGGCGGAGGCGGCCGCGCGGCTGCGCACGATCACGGCCCGCGGGGCCGGATACCACTGGGTGACCGGCCGTGAGCCGTCCGAGCGCTACCTGTCCTGGCTGCGCGCGCACGCACCGGGCGCGGCGGTCACGGTCGTGCCGGGCGGCCACTTCCCGCACCTCGCCGACCCGGCCCGGGTCGCTCGGATCATCGCGGGATGACCCGGCCGCGAGGGATCGCGCAATGACACGGCCGGGAGGACCGAACAGGTCCTCCCGGCCGCGTGCCGCCGCCCGGTGTGGTGGGTCAGCCGGTGCGGCAGGTAATGGTCGGCCAGTTCCAGTTGCCGTTGGCCATGATCGTCACACCGAAGTTGTTGCCGTTGCCGTTGGGCCGGGCGGTGACGGTGCCGGTGGTGCCGGTGACCGCGGCGTTCCAGCTGTTCTGGATGCTCTGCCCGCCGTTGAGGGCGAGCGTGACGGTCCAGTCGCTGGCGTTGCTGACCGCGACGTTGAGGTTGAACCGGTCACCGAACTGGTCGCCGGCCGAGAGCGTCGCGGTGCAGTTGCCGCCGCCGCCCGGGTTGCCGGTGGTCGGTCCGGCGGTGGGGTTGCCGCCACCGCTGCCCTCGCGGACCGTGATGTCGGAGCTGCCCTGGCTCTGGTAACCCTCGGTCGCCATGATCTGGTAGCTGTGGTTCGTCCCCAGGGTCAGGCCGGCGCGGGCCCAGGCGTCGAAGTGGTTCGCCGTGGTGATCGTGCCGCTGCTGCGCTTCTGCTGGCGGACGCTCCAGAACTGGTAGAACGTGCAGCGGTCGCCGTCGATGCAGGGCTGGTTGACCCGCTGGCTGCGCAGGATGTCGTACGTGCCGCCGTCGGTGGTGACGGTGCCGAACCGGGTCGCGCCGCTGCTCGGGTTGAAGCTGCCGAAGTTCTCCACCACGTAGTACTCGATGAGCGGGTTGCGCGTCCATCCGTACAGTGCGAGGTAGGTGTTGTTGTTCCCCGGGTTGTAGGTGCCCGAGTAGGTGACCGTCCGGCGGCTGCCGGTGGCCCAGCCCTTGCCGCCGACCCAGTTGTTGGTGCTGCGGTCCCAGCTGCTGGAGTACCGCCCGTCGGCGCGCAACGTCATGCTGGCGTTGCCGCTGTCCTTCCAGAACGAGAAGAAGTAGCCGTTGTGCGTGCCGGTCTGGTTCGAGCTGACCGTCCGGTCGGCCTCGGCGTGCGCGGTGCCCGCCAGGGTCAGGCCGGAGATCGCGACCACCGCGGCGCAGGCGGCGCCGAGAAACATCCGGATGCGGCCACGGCGACCCCTCGGTGCGGGGGAGCTGTCGTTCATGTCCCTTCATCCTCCTCATCGACGGACGTTTATGTCCATCGACGGCAATCGTAGGATCACACTCGTAACCTTGGCAAGAATTTTCGGTAATACTCCGGAAGCAATGTGCATGATTCCCATGGCCGGGGCGATTGTGTTGGTCTGCTCGCCGGAACCATTGATCATTGAAGACCGAAACTTTCGAAGGCTTTCGGCAGCGCGAACATCGAGGCGGGTACGCTGTTGCGCCGCGCCGGGCGGGTGGCGATACGGTGATCGGGTTGTCGTGACGTGCGAACCGCGGAAGAGGTCGATGAGTTGAGTGCCCCGGTGTCGGTCACCTCGCGTGAGGTCGTGCGGGAGGCGGCCCGGCGCAGGACGTTCGCCGTCATCTCCCATCCGGACGCCGGCAAGTCGACGCTGACCGAGGCGCTGGCGCTGCACGCGCGGGTGATCGGGCAGGCCGGCGCCGTGCACGGCAAGGGCGAGCGGCGCGGCACGGTGTCGGACTGGATGGCGATGGAGCGCGACCGCGGCATCTCGATCACCTCCGCGGCCCTGCAGTTCGCCTACCGCGACGTGGTGGTGAACCTGCTGGACACGCCCGGCCACGCCGACTTCTCCGAGGACACCTACCGGGTGCTGACCGCGGTCGACTGCGCGGTCATGCTGCTCGACGCGGCCAAGGGCCTGGAGCCGCAGACGCTCAAGCTGTTCGAGGTCTGCCGGCAGCGGCAGATCCCGGTGATCACGTTCATCAACAAGTGGGACCGGCCCGGCCACGACGCGCTCGCGCTGCTCGACGAGATCGAGAGCCGCATCCAGCTCACGCCGACGCCGCTGAACTGGCCGGTCGGTGTGGCCGGGCACTTCCACGGGCTGGTCGACCGCGACGCCGGCGGCATGATCCGGTTCGAGCGTGCCCCGGGCGGCGCCGGGATCGCCCTCGAGGAACACCTCGACGCGGACGAGGCGTCGCGACGGTACGGTGCGGACTGGGCCGGCGCGATCGAGGAGCTGGAGCTGCTCACGCTCTCCGGCGCCGAGCACGACGAGGAGAGCTTCCAGGCCGCGCGCAGCACGCCGGTGCTGTTCGGTGCCGCGGTGACCAACATCGGCGTGCGGCAGTTGCTGGACGTCCTGGTCGAGCTGGCCCCGGCGCCGGCCGCCCGGCCCACCACGGACGGCGGCAGCCGGCCGCTGGACTCCGACTTCTCCGGCTTCGTCTTCAAGATCCAGGCGAACATGGACCCGTCGCACCGCGACCAGGTGGCGTTCGTGCGGGTCTGCTCCGGCCGGTTCACCCGCGGCATGATCGTCACGCACGGCACCACCGGCCGGCCGTTCACCACGAAGTACGCGCAGCAGATCTTCGGCCGGGACCGGGACACGCTCGACGAGGCGTACCCGGGCGACGTGATCGGCCTGGTCAACGCGACCGCGCTCGGCATCGGCGACACGCTGCACACCGGTCCGAAGGTGCGCTTCCCCGCGCTGCCGGCGTTCCCGCCGGAGCACTTCGCCGTGGTGCGCGCGGTCGACTCCTCCACGTTCAAGCGCTTCCGCCGCGGCATCGAGCAGCTCGACGCCGAGGGTGTGGTCCAGGTGCTGCGCTCCGAGCTGCGCGGCGAGCAGGCCCCGGTGCTGGCCGCGGTCGGCACGATGCAGTTCGAGGTGGCCACGCACCGGCTCGCCGCCGAGTTCGGCGTCCGCACCACGCTCGACCGGCTGCCGTACGAGTTCGCCGTGCGCACCACGCTGGAGGGCCGCGACGAGCTGCAGTCCGAGGCCGGCGTCGAGGTGCTCCGCCGCACCCAGGACGACGCGCTGCTGGCGCTGTTCCCGAATCAGTACCGGCTGCGCTCGGTCGCCGCCCGCCACCCCGGCGTACCGCTGGAGCCGCTGACCGAGAGCAGGTAGCCGCCCCCGCCCTAGAACGGCGGGAACACCCGCAGCACGGTGTCGGCCAAGCGCTGCAGGTCGTCGCGGCCGGTGCCGCCGGCGGCCTGCACGGCGATGCCGTTGGCCAGCGTGACGAGGTAGCCGGCCAGCGTGTCCGGGTCGGTGCCGGCCGGCAGGTCGCCGTCGTCGGCCGCGCGCCGGAAGCGGTCGCGCAGGCGGGCGCGGTTCTCGTCCTGCCAGGCGAACAGGGCGGCGCGGGCGCCGGCGCCGAGGTGGCCGGCCGCGAGGAAGCCCTGCACGCCGAGGCATCCCGCGGGACAGTCCGGCTGGGTGGAGGCCCGCACCGCGCCGGTGAGGTACGCGTGGGCGACGTCCCGCGCGGTCGGTGCGGTCAGCGCGCGGGCCGCGTACGAGGCCGGGCCCTCGGCGTAGCGTTCCAGGGCCCGCCGGAACAGGTCCTCCTTGCCGCCGAACGCGGCGTACAGGCTGGTCTTGGTGATGCCCATGGCCCGGGCGAGCTCGCTGAGGCTCACCCCGTCGTAGCCCTCCCGCCAGAAGACCACCATCGCCCGCTCCAGCGCGGCGTCCGCGTCGAACCCGCGAGGCCGGCCGATCGGTGCCTTCCGCATGTCGTCCACCCGGTGATGGTAGCCCTTCTGTTCCACTCGGCACGGAAGTGCTACCTTCTGTTCCGTACCGAACGGAACTAAAATTTCCGCACGTGGAGGCGTTTATGACCGTACTGGTCACCGGTGCCACCGGCTTTCTGGCCGGGCACCTCATCGAGGACCTGCTCCGGCACGGGTACGCCGTGCGGGGCACGGTCCGGGACCTCGCGCAGACCGGGAAGGTCGCCCACCTGACCGCGCTGGCCACCGCGCTCGGCGGGCGCCTCGAGTTCGTGGCCGCGGAGCTCGACCGCGACGAGGGCTGGCCGGAGGCGGTCGCCGGCTGCACCGCCGTGCTGCACACCGCCTCACCGAACCCGCCCACCGTGCCGCGCGACGAGAACGACCTGATCCGCCCCGCGGTCGACGGCACCCTGCGCGTGCTGCGCGCCGCGGCCGCGAGCGGTACCGTCCGCCGGGTGGTCCTGACCGGATCGTCGCTGTCGGTCACCGGGGGGCACACCGGGCCGGTGTCCCGGCCGTACACCGAGGACGACTGGGCGATCGTCGAGCGGACCGCGCCGTACGGCCGCAGCAAGGCCCTCGCCGAGCTCGCCGCCTGGGAGTTCCACGCCGGGCTGCCCGCGCAGCGCCGGTTCGAGCTGGTCGTGCTGATCCCCGGCCTGATCGTCGGGCCGCTGCAGCGACCCGTCGTCACCACCTCGGTCGAGAGCGTGCAACGGCTGCTCACCCACGCCATGCCGGCCGTTCCCCGGCTCAGCTGGAGCCTCGTCGACGTCCGGGACGTCGCCACCGGGCACCGGCTGGCCATGGAGCGCCCGGAGGCGCCGGGCAACCGTTACATCCTGGCCGGCCCGGAGGTCTGGATGGAGGAGATGGCCGGCATGCTGGCCGCCGAGTTCGGCCCGCGCGGATTCCGGGTCCCGACCCGCCGCCTGCCGTACTGGCTGATGTGGCTCATCGCCCGCGTCGACCCGACGGTCCGCCTGGCCCTCGGTTTCGTCGGCCGCACCGAGCCGCTGTCCAGCGCGCGGGCGATCGGCGAGCTGGGCTGGACCATGCGCCCGCCCGCGGAGATGCTGCGCGACACCGCCCAGAGCCTGATCGACCTCGGCCTGGCCCGCCCGGCGTCTCGCTGAACGTCCGGCGCGGCCTGCCGGGTCCCGGATGAGCATGCGGGCGGAACGGACAGATCGGTCACACGCGCGAACCCGGGACGGCCGCGGTCCGTCTGGTCGTCATGGAAACAATCTCGGATTTCAGCGGTACGGCGCAGAGCGCGCAGCTTCGGGACTACCTCTCCGCCGCGGCCGGATCGTCCGCCATCCGGCGGGTGCGGGCGACCGGCCTGGCGATGTGGGCGGTCGGCGGCGGCCGCCTGCTCGACGTCGGCTGCGGCAACGGCGAGGTGGCCCGGGAGCTGTCCGGGCTGCTGCCGGACGCCGAGGTGACCGCGGTGGACCACTCGGCGGACGCGATCGCCGCGGCCGCCGGGCTGCACGACGGCAGCCGGGTGACGTACGAGGTGGGCGACGTGTACGACCTGCCGTACCCGGACGGGCACTTCGACGGGGTGCGCAGCGAGCGGGTGCTGCAGCATCTCACCGACCCGGACCGGGCGGTGGCCGGGATGGCCCGGGTGCTGCGGCCCGGCGGCCGGCTGTGCCTGATCGACACCGACTGGCAGTCGCTGCAGTTCGACGGCTCCCCGGAGCGCTTCCACGACAACGGCCTGGAGCTGTTCGCGGACTTGCAGGCGCGGGCCCGTTCGGTCGACAGCCCGCCGTCCGGCCGCACGCTGCGGCGCCGGCTCATCACGGCCGGCCTGACCGAGGTCCGCACCGAGGCGGTGACGCTGGTCTTCACGGACTTGGACGAGGCCCGGACGATCATGCCGTTCGGCCCGGAGATATTCGAGGTCGTGGGCATGGCCGACCGCGCCGCCGGCTGGCTGGCCGACCTGGACCGCGCGGCCGCGGACGGCACGTTCCTGGTCACGCTCACCATCTGGGTCGCGGCCGGCACCCGCTGACCCGCCGCGGCCGGGCCCGGTGCCGGATCGCACGGCCGCTCCGGCCGTGCGACACCGGTCCCCTAGGGCCGGTCCTGGTCGCGCAGCAACGCCTCCACGCCGAGCAGGAACGTCTCGCCGACCGCGGCCGGTTCGGTCAGGCAGCCGGAGGCCATCGCGCCGTCGCGGAGCAGCACGAACCGGCTGGCCGCGGGCTCGGCGAGCAGCTCCGCGACGGTGTCCGCGAACCACCGGCGGTGTGCCATGACGACCCGGTGCACCGGGTGTGCCGGGTCGGGATACTCCGTGGCGGCGTTGAGGAACGCGCAGCCGCGGAAGCCGGGCGAGCGGATGTCGTCCGCGATGCCGCGCGCGATCGCCCGCGCCGCCTCCACCGGTGGCAGCCCGGCCGCGGCCACCTTGTCCACCTGCGCCCGGATGGCCTGGTCGACCTCGGTCAGGTAGGCGACGACGAGGTCCTCCTTGCCGGGGAAGTGCCGGTAGAGCGTGGCGCGGGTGATCTGCGCCTCCGCCACGATCCGGTCGATGCCGACCGAGTGGATGCCCTCGGCGTAGAAGATCCGGGTCGCGGTCGCGAGTAGGCGGTTGCGCGCTTCGGATGTCCTCGGTTCCCTCATGCCCGCCATCGTAGCGGATAGAACGTTCGGTCTTGCATTTTCCCGGCCGCGGTGCCACAGTTCTGCGAGACCGAACGTTCTACCTCTTTGGGGATGAGTCGCGTGACGCTACGACAGCTCTACTTCGTCCGATTCGGGTTCGCACTGGCCTGGGCCGCGCTGCTGTTCGGCACCGGCGCCGACCTCAACCCGGTCAGCATCGCGCTGCTGGTGAGCTACCCGCTGTTCGACGTCGCCGCCGCGATCGTCGACCTCCGCGCGAACGGCCCGACGCCGACGCTCTGGGCGAACGTCGCGGTCAGCACGCTCACCGCCGCGGGCCTCGCCGTCGCGGTCACCTCCGGCATCCCGGCCGTGCTCGGCGTGTGGGGCGCGTGGGCCGTCGCGGCCGGCGCCATCCAGCTCGTCGTCGCCCTCGGCCGGCGCGCGCTCGGCGGTCAGTGGCCCATGATCATCAGTGGCGGCCAGTCCGTCCTGGTCGGCATCACGTTCCTGCTGCAGCTCGGCGCCGAGAACCCGACGCTCGTCACGCTCTCCGGTTACGCGCTGCTCGGCGGCGTGTACTTCCTCATCTCCGCGTTCCGCCTGCGAAAGTCCTGACATGAACACCTTTACGTACGACGTGGTCGTGATCGGCGCCGGGCCCGCCGGCGAGAACGTGGCCGACCGGGCGGTCAAGGGCGGCCTGACCGCCGCGATCATCGAACGCGAGCTGGTCGGCGGCGAATGCTC
This sequence comes from Catenuloplanes niger, assembly GCF_031458255.1. Classification (NCBI taxonomy): domain Bacteria; kingdom Bacillati; phylum Actinomycetota; class Actinomycetes; order Micromonosporales; family Micromonosporaceae; genus Catenuloplanes; species Catenuloplanes niger. The sequence goes on along the minus strand of NZ_JAVDYC010000001.1, from coordinate 845,526 downwards.
CTACTGGGCGTGCATGCCCACCAAGGCACTGCTGCGCGGCGCGGCGGTGCGCCGCGCCGCGCTGGGCGTGCCCGGGGTGCCGGTCGGTGAGCTCGACCCGGCCGCGGTGCTGCGCCGCCGGGACGAGTTCGCCGCGCACTGGAAGGACGACGGCCAGGTCTCCTGGCTGGAGCAGGCCGGGATCGCGCTGCACCGGGGCGACGGGCGGATCGTCGCCGACCGGGTCGTCGAGACCGGCACCGCCCGCCTCACCGCCCGGCACGCCGTCGTCGTCGCCACCGGCACCCGCGCGTTCGTCCCGGACATCCCCGGGCTGCGGGACGTCTCGCCGTGGACCAGCCGGGAGGCGGCCGCCGCCACCTCGGTGCCCGGCCGGCTGGCGATCATCGGCGGCGGCGTGGTGGCGACCGAGATGGCCACCGCGTTCGCGGCGCTGGGCAGTTCCGTGACGCTGCTGGCCCGCTCCGGGGTGCTCGGCACGTTCGAGCCGTTCGCCGGTGAGCGCGTCGTGGAGTCACTGCGCGAGTCCGGCGTGACCGTGCGGCTCGGTGCCGCCGTCACCGCCGCGAGCCGGGACACCGACGGCACCGTGCGGCTCACGCTCGCCGACGACACCGTGGTCGCGGCGGACGAGGTGCTGGTCGCCACCGGCCGCACGCCGAACACCGAGGACGGCGAGTTCCTGACCGTCGACGACACGATGCGGGTCAACGAGTGGCTCTACGCGGTCGGCGACGTCAACGGGCGCGCGCTGCTCACCCACCAGGGCAAGTACCAGGCGCGGCTGGCCGGCGACGCGATCGTCGCCCGCGCGCACGGCAAGCCGGTCACCCACGTCGACTCCGGCGTCGTACCGCAGGTGGTCTTCACCGACCCGGAGATCGCCTCGGTCGGCCTGACCGCGGCCGCGGCGGCCGAGGCCGGGCTGCGAACCCGGGTCGTCGACTACGACCTCGGCGCGGTCGCGGGCGCGACGCTGCACGCGGACGGCTACCGCGGGCACGCGCGCATGGTCGTCGACGAGGACCGGTCCGTCATCGTGGGCTTCACGCTCGCCGGCCCGGACGTCGCGGAACTGCTGCACGCCGCCACGATCGCGATCGTCGGCGAGGTCCCGCTGCACCGGCTCTGGCACGCCGTCCCCGCGTACCCGACGGTCAGCGAGGTCTGGCTGCGGCTGCTCGAGAACTATCCCCTCTGACCAAAGGAGATCACCGTGTCCGGGACGCTCCGCACCGCGATCGGTGACGGCCGCGCCGGCGGCCGGCCCCGTACGAACGACGGCCTGCTCGACGGCACCCTGGAGGCGACGGTCGCCTGACTCCACCCCCGGCCGGGGCGTCCCGCCCCGGCCGGTGCCTCGTGCCGGACGGCCTGGAGAAGGTGTCGTGCACCGCTCCGCACGACGCGGAAATGCTGGAGCACAACGGCTGGGAGCCCGCGCACTACCCGGACGAGTACCCCACCGCGCAGGAACTCACCGACGAGGGCTCCGGTTGCTCGTCCACGCTGTACCGACAGGTCTTCGACACGATGACGCTGCCGGTCAACGCGGAGATCCGCTGGTACGTGCCGACCGAGCGGCAGTGGGCGGACGGGCAGCGCGGCATCTACTGCTGGTTCGCGTCCGACGGTGACCTGCCGACCCGCACGGTGGACGTCGTCCCGTCTGTCGTCACCGAGGACCAGCAGCGTTTTCTGTTCGTGGTGGAGAAGGCGCGGCTCGCGGCGGCGCGGGCGTTCGACGAGCGGGTCTCGTTCAGGCCCCGGCGACAGGCCGCCCGGGAGGTTGCCGCGAGCTATCTCTCCCGGACGACGCCGATCGTCCGTAACGGATTCGACACCGTGCGACCGCAGGTCGAGGCGATGGCCGCCGAGGACGCGCGGCTGGCGGAGACGTGGACGCCGGCCACGACAGCGGCCACCGAGGCCGAGTTCGAGGCGGCGCTGGCCGCGATCGGCGGCTGGGCCCCGACCGCCGGCGAGCTCGCGCTCCGCGAGGCGATCGGCCTGCCGACCGCACAGGGCGAACTGTTCGGCCGCTGACCGACGCCGGGCCCGTGAGCCGCGGTTCCGCCCGGAACCGCGGGTCACGTGGCACCGCCCCGCCGGGAGGCGGGTTCTCGGTTCAGCCCGTCAGGAACTTGTCGGCCAGGCCGCGTTCCCGGAAGTCCGCCGGGAGATCGTCGATGACCAGCTCCGCGTCGGCGCGCGTGGCGTGCAGCCGCCAGTAGGCGTCGGCGATCGTGGCCGGGTCCGACGCCGGACCGCCCTGGCCGATGAACGCGGCGATCGCCACGTGCGCGGCGTACACGCCGGTGCCGGCCAGGTCGGCGTGCAGGTTGAGGATCCAGTTGCGCAGCCCGCCGGTGGCGATCTGGACGCTGGCCGCGTACGGCGCGATCAGCGGCCCCGAGCCCGCGCCGCTGCTGACCAGGACCGTGCCGGTGCCGCGCGCCAGCATGCCGGGCAGCACGTGCGTGACCGCGGCCACGCCGCCGAGCAGATAGAGGTCCAGCTGGGCGGCCAGCACCCCGTCCACGGCGACCTCGCGCGCCCGCACCAGCGGCGCGCGCCGCAGGTCGGCCGGGGTCGGCGCGGGGGAGTACTCGAGCACGTCGATCGGGCCCAGCCGCTGCTCGGCCGCGGTCAGCGCGTCGCGCAGCGCGTCCCGGTCGGTGACGTCGGCCGGGAAGACCTCCGCCCGGCGGCCTCCGCCGGTCAGGTCGCCGGCGATCGTCTCCAGCGTCGACCGCGTCCGCGCGATCAACGCGACGTCGAATCCCTCCGCCGCGAAGCGCCGCCCGATCGCGCGGCCCAGCTGCGGGCCCGCACCCACGATGGCTATCGTGCTCACGTCTGTCACCTCGTTCATCAGCCTGTGCTCGGGCCACGATGGCAGGAACGGTGTGCCGGGCACTCGGATCCGCGCGCCAACCCGGAACGGAGATTCGCGACAGCGATGCACGAGTCGATCGTGGTGAGAACGGCCGGCGTAACCGCGTTCCGCGACTTCGCGGACGAGTGGCAGGCCCGGATGGGACGGTCGTTCCGGCTGGCACCGTTCAGCCCGGAGACGGTCGCCGGGTTCCGGGCGCGCACACAGGGGTTCCGGCTCAAGGACGTGATGTACAACGACTTCCAGACCGATGCCGCGGTACGGACGGCCGGCGGCCACGCGGGGCGGGACGACTGCGTACGCCTGTGGATGGTCAGTCGCGGCACGTGGCGCGTCGGCGAGCCACGTGGCACCGAGCACACTGTCCCGGCCGGCCGGCTGCTCGTGCAGACCGGCCGGCTGACCCACTTCGCCGCGACGGCCGGCGCCCGCATCCGGATCCTGGTGCTGCCCGCCGGGTCGCTGCCCCGCCCGTCCCGGCGTCCGTCCGCAGGCCCGGCCGGCACCGCGGAGGTGCGGCTGCTGACCACGTACGCCGGAATGGTCGGCCGGGTGCTCGGCGACCTCGGCCCGGACGGCGCCGGCGCGGCCCGCACCGCCCTGGTCGAGCTGGCCCGCGCCGCGGTCACCGGCCGCTTCGACGACGCCGAGTCCCGCTCGGCCCCGCTGCTCGCCCAGGCGGCCCGCGAGCTGGCCGACCGGCGCCTCACCGAGCCCGACCTGGGCGCGCCCATGCTGGCCGGGGAACTCAACGTCTCAGTGCGCACGCTGCAGCGCGCGTTCGCCGCCGACGGCCAGGCGATCGGTGCCTACATCCGCGACCGCCGCCTGGACGCCGCCCGGCGGGCCCTGACCGCCCCGGACCGCCGCATGACCATCAGCGAGATCGCCGCCCGCTGGCAGTTCGCCGACAGCGGCCACTTCGCCCGGGCCTTCCGACGCCGCTACGGCCACCGCCCCAGCGACGACGGCCCGGCGCCGCGGTGACGTTCCACCGTGCGGTCAGTCGCAGGCGAGGCGGGCGGCGGCCCAGTCGGCGTGGTCCATGCCGTTGCCGTTGCCGGCGTCGGTGACGCGCAGGTCGAGCTGCCGGGCGCCGGTGACGTCGACGTCGAGGCGGACGGCGTTGCCCGCACCGGTGACGGTGCCGCTGCGGGCGCGGAGCGTGCCGTCGGCCCAGACCTCGAACTCGACCGAGCCGGACGCCTCGTCGTCGACGCCGACATCGGCGCGGAACCGGGTGCAGGTGCCGCCGACGTCGACGAGCACGCTGGAGTAGGCGTGCACGCCGAGGCCCTTCGCGTACCGGACGCCGCCGATGCTCATCGGGTTGCCGTCGGCCGGGCCCTGCTCACCGTTGCTGCGGTCCTTCTCGACCGGTCCCCAGCCGTTGGCCTGCTGCACCCACGGCCGGTCGCTGAGCCACTGGTAACCGGCGGGCAGCGGCGCCTCCGTCGCGGTGACCGCGGTGACCGCGGTGCGGTAGCCGGCCGCGTTGCCGGACGTCACCGTGGCGGTCAGCTCGTACCGGCCGAGGTCCGTGCCCGGCGGCGCGGTGACCGTGAACGCGGCCGTCTCCGGGCTGCCGGCCGCGACCGTGCCGAGGTCGGCCTGTGCCGGCGTGACCGTCCAGCCGTCGGGTGCGGCGAGCGCGGCCGTGGCCGTGCGCAGGCCGTCCGCGCACCGGGCGGCCACGGTGACCTCGACCCGTTCCGGCGTGCCGGGCTCGATCGCGCCGTCGGTGGCGGCCGTGACGTCCGGCGCGCACGGTGCCGCGACGTCGGAGTCCGGGACACCGCCGGCCCGCACCTCGGCGCGGGTCAGCGGGCGCAGCACCAGCTCGTGCGAGTACGGCCGGGACGGTGACAACCGGAACGGGTCGAGCACCGAGTTCGGCGTCTCGCCCATGCCGGTCTCGCCGGCCAGCGCGTGCAGCGTCACCCAGCCCCGGTTGCGGACCAGCGGGAGCTGGTGGTCGTACTCGGCGCGGTCCAGGTCGTCGAACGGTGTCACGCTCACGTCCCGGGCGCCGCCGACGAGCAGTCCGGCCCGGCCGTCGTGCAGCGTCGCCCAACGCGTGTCGGTGTGGTTGCCGTAGGCCTGCGGCCGGGAGTAGCGCACGTACTCCTGCTCGACGGTGCTGCGGTAGACGCCGAGCCGCGCGGCGCTGCGCCGGTCGTTGTACGACTCGTGCGGCCCGCGCCCGTAGAAGGCGAACCGCTGCATCTCGTCCGGCAGCCGCAGTGCGATCCCGACCCGGGGCAGGTACGGCAGCGTGGTCACCCCGCTGCCGGTCGCGGCCACGTCCTGGGTGAGCGTCACCGTTCCGCCGCGGTCGATCCGGTAGCGCAGCGTCTGCGCGAACGAGATGCCGGTCCCGTCGACCGTGCTGCGCACCTCGACCACCACCGCGTCCGCCTCGGTGCGGGTCTGCACGCCGGTGACCGTGGTCCGCAACCGGTCCAGGCCGAGGTCGTGCCAGATCCGCCGGTCGTCGGTGCCCCAGTCGTAGGTCTCGTTGCTGGTCGGCGGCCGGTACACGTCCAGTGTGGGCGGTCCGGCCAGCAGTTCCCGTCCGTCCGCGCGCATCGAGGTGAGCGCGCCGGCGTCGAATCGGTAGGCGAAGCCGGTCCCGGACACCGTGATCGCGTCGCCGCGGGTGGTCACGGCCGGTGCGCCGCGGACCGGCGCGGGCAGGATGCCCGGCACCGCCCGGCCGCCGGCGGAGAACTGGTCGTAGCCGATCGTCCAGCCCCGCCCGGCCCAGGCGACGTCGCGGGTGGTGACCGCGGTCAGGTTCAGCATCCGCTCCCGGTCGTCCGGGTTCGCCGGTGCCGCGCCCAGGTCCAGCGCGACGGTCTCGCCGGGCGCCAGGCGCAGCGTGCGGCTGCCGGACCGCAGCGTCCGGGCCTGCTCGGTCAGGCTCCAGTCGAGCCGCAGCTCGTACGCGCCGGCCTGCTGTTCGTTGTGGACGGTCACCCGGCCGCGGACCGGATCCGCGGCGGTGAAACGGATCGGGGCCTGCGCCCACGCCAGCTCCGCGGTCTCCGGCTGCAGGTAGCGGTCGGAGCCGACCAGGCCGTCCGTGCCGGACAGGCTGATGCCGAGGCTGAGGAAGTCACCCCGGCGCTGGTACGTGTCGAAGTTCAGCGCGAGCACGGCCTGCCCGGCCGGGTCACCGGCCAGCTCCGCCGGGGTCAGCGCGCGGCCGTAGATCCGGGCGTCGTCGACCAGGCCGCGGCCGAGCCGGATGCTCCACAGGTCGTTGTCCTGCTGGGTGTCGGCGTTACGGCCGACGTTCACCTCGAACAGGCCGGGGTCGACCGGGCCGGTGCGCGGCACGCTGCCCGCCTCGACGCCGTCGATGTAGAGCCGCAGCGCCGCGCCGTCGTAGACGCCGGTGACCCGGTGCCAGGCGCCGTACCAGTCGTCCGGCACGGCCGCGCTCACGGCCGCCCAGCCGCCCGCGTCGACGCCGAACTCGAGCGTGCCGGCGTCGCGCATCTGCAGGGCGTAGCCCTGCCCCTTGGTCAGGATCGGGAAGCTGCCGGTCCACTCGCCCGGTTTCACCCACGCGTCCAGCGTGAGCGGGCCGGTCAGATCCAGCCGCCGGTCCCGGAACACGTCCACGAAGTCGTCCAGGCCGGACAGCGACACCGCCTGGCCGCGCCGGCCGGGCGCCGGTTCCGGTTTGCCGACGCCGAACGCCTGGATCCGGTTCGGTGACGAGTCCGGCGTGAGGATCAGCGGCTGTCGCAGGTTCTGGTCGGCCCAGTCCCAGATGAAGCCGCCCTGCATCTGCGGGTAACGCCTGGCCAGCGCCCAGAACTGGTCGAAGTTGCCGAGGCCGTTGCCCATCGCGTGCGCGTACTCGCCCATCACGACCGGCTTGGTGGAGGAGTTGACCCGGTTCTCCAGCCGGGCCGGCGTGGGGTAGCGCGGGCCGTCCACGTCGGCGAACGGCGCGTCCCCGTCCGGGTTGTTCGACTGGTGGTAGAGCAGCCTGGTCGGCTCGTTCGCGTCCGCCCACGCGGCCATCGCGTGGTGCGCGGCGCCGAGCCCGGCCTCGTTGCCGGTGTCCCAGAAGATGACGCTCGGATGGTTCTTGTCCCGGGCCACCATCGCCTGGAACCGGTCGGCGAACGCGGCCTGCCACTCCGGCCGGTCGGCCAGGCAGTTGGACGGGCAGGTCTCGTGCGAGTGGGTCTCGATGTCGACCTCGTCGTCCACCCACAGTCCGTGCCGGTCGGCCAGCCGGTACAGGTACGGGTCGGACGGGTAGTGCGAGGTGCGGACCGCGTTGAGGTGCAGCCGTTTCATCAGGAACACGTCGTCGCGCTGGCGCTGCGGCGTGTTGTAGCGGCCGGTGTCCGGATCCGTCTCGGCCCGGTTCGTCCCCTTGATCAGGATGCGTTTCCCGTTGACCAGGATCTGCCGGTCGCGCACCTCGATCTCGCGGAAGCCGACCGGCTGCGCCGTGGTGTGCAGCGCGGTGCCGTCCGGGGCGAGCAGTTCGAGCACCAGCGCGTACAGGTTCGGTTCCTCCGCGCTCCACTTCGCCGGATCGGTCACCGGCATGGTCAGCGCGGTGCCGGCCGGCACGTCGGCGGTGGCCACCGTCCGGTTCCGCGGGTCCCGCAGCGTGGCTCGGACGGTGTGCCCGGCCGCCGGGCCGGCCACGTCGACGCGGGCGTGCAGCGTGGCGTCGCGGTAGTCCGCGTCCAGGTCCGTGGTGAGGTACGCGTCCTGCAGGCGGGTCTGCGCGGTCCGGTACAGCCACACGTCCCGGAAGATGCCGCTGAAGCGCCACTGGTCGACGTCCTCCAGGTAGGAGCCGGAGCTCCAGCGGTGCACCTGCACCGCGATCTGGTTGCGGCCCGGGCGCAGCCGGTCGGTGACGTCGAACTCGGCCGGCGTGTAGCCGCCCTGGTCGTACCCGACGTAGCCGCCGTTGACCCAGATCAGGTACGCGCTGGTGACGCCCTCGAACCGGAGGAACACCCGGTCGCCGTCCCAGTCCGCGGGCAGGTCGACGGTGCGCACGTACGCGCCGGTGGGGTTGACGTCGCGGGGCACGCGTGGCGGATCGTCCGGGAACTCCTCCGGGATGTTGCGGAACATCGGGTGGTCGATGAAGTCCGACTGCCAGGTGTGCGGCACCGTCGCGGCCGGCCACCCGGACGCGTCGAAGCCGTCCGTGCGGAACGCGGCGGGCACGTCCGCCGGCCGGTCGTGGATCTTCAACCGCCACTGCCCGTTGAGCGGGAGCACGTGCGGGTTCCGGGCGCGGCGGTCGGTCAGGTCCGCTACCGCGGCGCGTGCGTCCGGGTACGGCCGCAGGTCCGAGTGCTGCGGCTGCTGCCCCTCACCGACCAGCCCGGGATCCTCGAGGTAGCGGTACAGCTCCTCGGTCGTCCTCGGCCCGCCCGCCGGGTCCACCGGCGTGGTCGCCGCGGTCGCGGCCCGTGCGGCGGCGCCGGCCGCGGCCACCTCGGCCGCCGGCGCGGGCTCCGGGCGGGCGGCGGCTCCCGGGGGAGCGGCGGCCCCCGCCCCGGGAGTCAGCACGACGACGAGCGCTGCTGCGAACGCGATGGCACGGCCGGGCGTACGACGCATCGGGACGCTCCTGTGTGGTCGGCGGTGAAGCTCATCGATCACCCTGCATGTTTCTCCGCGAGCGCGCCGTCGTCAATATGCATCGATTTCCGCTGATGTTAGGCTCGGCCGGCGACACCGTGCACCGGCCGGGGCCCGCGCGAGCGTGGCGGCCACCGGTGCCGGCGCCCTCTCCGCGCGGCCGCGACGCCGGCCGCCCGTCACGAACGGGGACCATCATGAAGCGCCTCCTGCTCGCCGCCACCGCCGCGATCGCCACCGCCGTGGTCGCGCTGCCCGGCACGGCGTCGGCCGCCACCTCCGCGGCCGCCGCACCGTCCTGCGAGTTCACCCGGACCGTCTGCCTGTGGGACGCGGCCGACTACGCCGGCAACCGGTTCACCGTGTCGTCGCTCAACCCGGACGTCGCGGCCTGCGTCGACCTCGCCTGGCACGGCTGGGGCAACGGTCGCGCGAAGTCCGGCACGAACACCGGCACCCGCCCCGCCAAGCTGTACACCGGCACCGACTGCACCGGCACGTCCTACCAGCTGTCCCCGCAGGGGCAGTACCCGAGCATCTCGTTCGCGGCGAACAGCATCCTCGTCTACTGAGCGCGCCGGAGCAGCACCGGCCGCGCCGGTGCTGCTCCACGCGGCGTCAGCCCCGGTGCCACTTCTGGTTCGCGGTGCCGGCGCAGTCCCACAGCTGGAGGCGGGCACCGTCGGCGGCGTTCCACTCGCTGATGTCGACGCACCGGTTCGCGGCCACGTTGACCAGATCGCCGGTGGCGGAGAGGACGAACCGCTGCGCGCCGGTGCCGTTGCAGGCGTAGAGCTGGATCGGGGCGCCGTTGCCGGTCGCGCCGGAGGCCACGTCCATGCACCGGTCGCCGGCCCGGACCGTGTCGCCGGTGAACGTCCACCGCTGGGCGGCGGAACCGTTGCAGGTCCACATCCGCAGCGGCGCGCCGTCCACGAACGAGCCGTTCGGCACGTCGACGCACTTGCCGTTCCAGTCGCTGACCAGCGGTGCGCCGACCGGGGGCGGCGTGCCACCGCCGGCGCCGAACGGGGTCAGGACGATCGAGGCGGCGCGCGGGTCGCCGTCGTGCACCAGTGACTCGAACGCGCCGACGTCGTCGAACGCGAACGCGTACGCCCTGCCGTCGACCATGTGCTGGTGGATGATCCGCGCGTAGTGGTTCGGCGTGGCGTTCCGGTAGAACCGGGACGGGTCCGTCGACGGCTGGGTGTCGATCGTGCCCAGCGTGCCCCGGTTCAGCGCGGCGCACAGCGTCCGGGCGATCGGGCCGACCACCTGGTCGTTCGGGGCGAACAGGTCGCGGTCGCAGCCCCACACCGACGCCGAGGACGGCTTGTTGAACGAGGCCACCACCGCACCGGCGCCGTCGGTGAACCGCATGACGGTGCCGGTGGTGCGCCCGAAGTACCGGACCGCCGGCCGGTCCGCGAACGGCACGACGGTCAGCGTCCTCGCGGTGTACGCGTTCCACGCGGACGTGATGTACGAGTCCAGGTAGCCGGCGTCCAGCAGTCCCGCCTCCGCGGCCTTGCCCGGGGCGAGCGCGCGCAGCACCGTACCGTCGGAGCGGGTCTTGATCGTGTTGGCCCATCCGGGCTGGGACCGGATCGCGTCGAAGACCGCGTTGCGTCCGTTGGCCACCAGGTCGCCGGTGCGTCTCGTGGCACCGTTCGCGCCGGTGACGGTGACCGCGTGCGGCACCGAGAGCATGTCCACCTGCGTGCTGTTCAGCCACAGTCCCGCGTCGTTGTAGGTGAACTCGCTCCAGTCGAACAGGATGTTGTGGTTGGCGTCCCCGCTGTTCCACGGCGCCGGCTGGACGAACCCGTCCGGGGTGAGGAAGAGCCTGAGCTTCTCGCCGAACGAGAAGTAGGCGCGGCCGGAGAAGCCGCGCGGGAACCGGATGGTGGCCGAACCGCCGGGGCCCGGCCCGTTGATCGCGACGTCCGGCGCGGGGGAGGGTGGGATCGACCCGGCCGGCCACGGCGCGAACGTGCCGGCCGCGTTGACGTAGCCGAGCCGGCCGGTGTTCAGGTCGGTGCCGATGACGTAGAGGTGGACGGCGTCACCGCGGCCGGTGTCGTTGATGACGGTGACGGGGAGCAGGGCCGGGCCGGCCGCCTCGGCGGGGCGGGCGGCGGTGGCGGTGACCGGAATGCTCACGGCGAGCGCGGCGAGCAGATGCACGAGCCTTGTCCTGGTACGCACGGGGACTCCCTCGGGGCGGGCCGACGAACCTTGGCTCACCGCCGCCGAGCAGCGGAGAGCGCTCTCAGCTTGAAACTGTTAAGAAGGTGTGTCAATAGGCGGTCATCACTTCAACGATGAACCCCGCCGGTGGATGCAACTACTTTCGGTGATCGTGTCCCGGGCCCGGAAATGCGCCGTGAACTTTCTCGGCATGACGTAGAAGTATGTCGGCAAAAACCGTTACGAGCGCATGCCCCGCCGAGTCGTGCCATTGTCGACCGGTCGCTATGAAAGCCTGCTGGCTGCGACGATGCGTATCGGTGCCATTCCTCGCGATAGCCATCCTTGATTGTGTCGAAATGAGCTGGCAATATTGGCGATCAGAGATGTTAGCGCTCTCATGGGCGTCGCGAGCTGGACGCTCGAGTCGGCATCACCGTCACTGTCTGTTCCCGGCCGCGGATGCTCCACCCGCGGCCCGTACCCGAAAGGAACCGATTCGCATGACAAGCCCTCACCGGCGACGGATGCCGGCGGTGTTCGCCCGCACCGCCGCCTCCATGAAGCACCGGAGCAGACGGCGGCTCGCGCTGACGGTCGCGCTGGTCGCCACGCTCGTCGGCAGCGTGACCGCGGTGGTGACCGCGACCGCGGCGTCGGCCGCGACGATCGACACCGGCGCGTGGTACGTGCTGGTCAACCGCAACAGCGGCAAGGCCCTGGACGTCTACAACCTGGCCACCACGGACGGCGCCCGGATCACCCAGTGGGCCCGCAACGACGGCACCCAGCAGCAGTGGCAGTTCGTCGATTCCGGCGGCGGCTACTACCGGCTCAAGTCACGGCTGTCCGGAAAGGTGCTGGACGTCTACAACTGGTCGACCGCGGACGGTGGATCGGTCGTGCAGTGGACCGACAGCAACGCGGCCAACCAGCAGTTCAGCGTGCAGGACGTCGACGGCCACATCCAGCTGATCAACCGCAACAGCGGCAAGGCGCTGGAGGTGCAGGGCGCGTCCACCGCGGACGGCGGCAACATCGTGCAGTACGGCGACTGGAACGGCGTCAACCAGCAGTGGCAGCTGGTCCGGCTCGGCTCCGGCACGCCCACCACGCCACCGCCCGGCGGTGCGTGCGGGCTGCCGTCGACGTACCGCTGGAGCTCGTCCGGCCCGCTGGCGCAGCCGCGCTCGGGCTGGGTGTCGCTGAAGGACTTCACGGTGGCGCCGTACAACGGCCGGCAGCTGGTCTACGCCACCACGCACGACTTCGGCACCAGCTGGGGCTCGATGAACTTCAGCCTGTTCACGAACTACTCGGAGATGGCCTCGGCGAGCCAGAACGCGATGTCGTCCGGGACTGTGGCGCCGTCACTGTTCTACTTCGCGCCGCGCAACATCTGGGTGCTCGCCTACCAGTGGGGCGGTCCGGCGTTCTCCTACCGGACGTCCAGCGACCCGACGAACCCGAACGGCTGGTCGGCGCCGCAGACGCTGTTCTCCGGCAGCATCACCGGCTCCGGGACCGGGCCGATCGACCAGGCGGTGATCGGTGACGGCACGAACATGTACCTGTTCTTCGCCGGGGACAACGGCAAGATCTACCGGGCCAGCATGCCGATCGGGAACTTCCCGGGCAGCTTCGGTTCCTCCTCGACGATCGTCATGAGCGACACCACCAACAACCTGTTCGAGGCCGTGCAGGTGTACAAGGTGCAGGGCCAGAACCAGTACCTGATGATCGTCGAGGCGATCGGCGCGAACGGCCGCTACTTCCGGTCGTTCACCGCCTCCAGCCTCGGCGGCTCGTGGACACCGCAGGCCGCCACCGAGAGCAACCCGTTCGCCGGGAAGGCGAACAGCGGCGCCACCTGGACGAACGACATCAGCCACGGTGAGCTGCTGCGGGTCAGCGCGGACCAGACCATGACGATCGACCCGTGCAACCTGCGACTGCTCTACCAGGGCCGCAACCCCAGCTCCGGCGGCGACTACGGCCTGCTGCCGTACCGCCCGGGGCTGCTGACCCTGCAACGCTGACCCTGCAACGCTGAACCGGCGGACGCTGAACCGGCGGACGCCGGCGACGACGGTGACAGGCCCGGCCGTGCGCCGGGCCTGTCACCGTGTGTGGTCGTAGGCCTCCTGTGCGGCCGTCACGTCGCCGAGGTGCTCGATCGACCAGCGCTGCAACGCGCGGAGTGGCTCCAGCAGCGTCCGGCCGGCGTCGGTGAGCGCGTACTCGACGCGGACCGGCACCTCCGGGTGGACCGTGCGGCGGACCAGGCCGTCGCGCTCCAGGCCGCGCAGTGTCTGGGTGAGCATCTTCTGCGACACGCCCTCGACGCGCCGGCGCAGCTCGGAGAAGCGGGCGTCGCCGTCGCCCAGCACACCGATGATCAGCACGGTCCACCGGTCGCCGATCCGGTCGAGGATGCGCCGGGTCGGACAGTCCGCGACGTACGGGTCGCCCATGAACGTGGTTACCACGAAGTGCCTTCTTCCCCATGGAGATCTGCTCTCCTACGGTAACCGTTGTGGCCCGGTCGTGGGCTGCGCGAACCCTGCGGAGAAAGGCACCACCATGTCCCGGATCAGCGTCATCGGCGGCACCGGATACGCCGGATCGGCCATCGTCGCGGAGGCCGCCGCGCGCGGTCACCAGGTCACCGCGTTCAGCCGCTCGCTCCCGGCCGAGCCGGTGGCCGGCGTGACCTACGTCCAGGGCGACGCCGCGGACGAGGCCGCGCTGGCGAAGGCCGTCTCCGGCGCCGACGTCGTGGTGGGCGCGCTCGCGCCGCGCGGCGCGCTGGCCGGCGTGCTGCGCGACGTCTACCGCACCGTCGCCCGCCTCGCCGACGCCGGGAACGCGCCGCTCTTCGTGGTCGGCGGCTACTCGTCGCTGCGCCCGGCGGCCGGCGCGCCACGGTTCGCGACCGACCTCAGCCACGCGCCCGCCGAGATCCACAACGAGCTGCTCACCATGACCGCGGTGGTCGACGAGGACCTCCCGGCCACGCCGGAGACGCTCGACTGGGTGTTCGTCAGCCCGGCCGGGACGTTCGGCTCGTTCGCGCCCGGCGAGCGGCGCGACACCTACCGCGTCGGTGACGACGTCGCCCTCCGGCCCGGCGGCGGCGAGATCTCCGGCCCGGACTACGCGATCGGCTTCGTCGACCTCATCGAGCGGCGCGAGCACCACCGCGCACACCTCAACCTGGCGTACTGAGCGGCGGCGGCACCCGTACCCGCGCACCGACGTGGCCGCCGGTCCGGACTGGCGGGTGCGGGGTCGTACGCGGCAGACTCGGCAGATCATGAGCGACACGACGGCCGGGGCGTTCGCCTTCGACGGGGCGCGCGCACCCGTGTCCGACCTCGGCGACGACTGGCTGCGTCACGTCGGCGACCGGTTCGCGTTCCCGCACTTCAGCGCGGGTACGCTCGCCGACTTCCGGTTCCGGATGCGGGTCGCCCGGGTCCGCGACACGGTCTCGCTGCGGCTGCGCGGGGCCACCCCGGCGCGCACCGCCGGGCCGCCCTGCCGGGACGAGGAGTTCGTCCGCCTGTGGATCGTGCGCAGCGGCGCGGTCGTGCTCGGCGGCGCCCGGGAGGACAGCCTGCACACCGTGCCCGCGGGCGGGTTCCTGATCCGGCACGCGGAGCCGCTGGCGCACTTCCGGTTCCCGCCCGGCACCACGGCCGACGTCGTCATCCTGCCCGCCGACGCGCTGCTGCCGCTGCTCGGCGGCCGCGCGGTGACCGGCTCCGCCCGCACCGCCGAACTGCGCCTGCTGGCCACGCACGCCGAGATGGTCCGGCGCACGCTGCCCGAGCTGACCCCGGCCGGCGTGGACACCGCCGCCACCGTGCTGATCGAGCTGGCCCGCACCGTCGTCCGCGGCGCCGCCGACCCGGCCGACCCGCGACTGGAGCCGACGCTCGTGCGGACCGCGAAGGACCTCGCGCGCCGCCGCCTGACCGATCCGGGCCTCACCCCGGCCGCACTGGCGGGTGACCTCAACGTCTCGCTGCGCACGCTGCAGCGCGCGTTCGCCGCGACCGGTGAGTCGATCATGGGATACGTCCGTGACCAGCGACTCGCCGAGGCCCGCGCCGCCCTGACCGCCGCCACCGGCCGCCTCGGCGTCGCGGAGGCCGCCGCCCGCTACCAGTTCGCCGACGGCAGCCACTTCACCCGCGCGTTCAAACGCCGCTACGGCCGCACCCCCGGCGACGACGCCCGGCAACCGTCCGAATAGGACCGTCCATCGTGCTCCGTCCCAAGGGCCGAAGCCGTTGTGCCCGCTTCCGGCGTGGTGCGACCCGCACGCTCCCGCGGGCACCGGTCGGCCGCGGGCGGCCTCCCTGCACGTCCCGCCGCCGGTCACCACGAACCCCACCCCGCGCACCGTCCGGTAACCGTCCGCGTTCACCGGCCGGTAGCCGTCCGCGTCCACCGTCCGGCCACCGTCCGGCCACCGTCCGGCCGCCGTCCGCGTCCACCGGCCGGCCACCGTTCGGTTCCACCGGCCGGCAGCCGGCCGGCGACACGGCGCCCGCCACACCGCGTTGTGGCCCCGCGGACCGGATCGGCGGTGCGCTGCCACGGCGCGGACGACCGGCCGTCCTACTCGGCGTTCCGGCCGTAGTGGTACGGGTTGTGGACCAGTTCGACGTCCGGCCGGTCCGGCCGCAGTCCGGCGTTCCAGGCCGCCTCGTCCATGCCGTCGCGCAACCGGCCGACGCTGTCCGCGACCAGCCGGCGCGCCTCGGCCAGCCGGGCGCCGAGCAGCAGGACACCGTCCTTCTTGACCAGGCGCCCGTCGACCAGGACCGTGTGCACGTCGCCGGTGCCGGCCTGCTGTACCACGTGGCCGGCCGGATGGATGATCGGGAACATGGCCGGGTTCCGGTCGTTCTTGATCAGCACCAGGTCGGCGCGCTTGCCCACGGTGATGCTGCCGATCCGGTCGTCCAGGCCGATCGCCTCCGCGCCGCCGAGCGTGGCGTAGCGGATCACGTCGGAGGCACGCAGCTCGTTGTCGGTGACGGTCCCGCCGGCCGCGTGCGCCTCCAGGTGGCCGAGCGCGCGGTCGGCGCCGAGCGCGGCGCGCATCGCGTGGAACATGTCGCCGCTGACCAGCACGCTGCTGTCGGTGGACAGCGAGGTGCGGATGCCGTGCCGGCGCAGCCGCCGGGTCGGCGAGTAGCCCTGCCCGGCCGCGGACTCGCTCTCGGTGGCGACGGAGACGTGCCCGCCGGTCGCCGCGATCCGCTGGTACGAGTCCTCGGACAGCGACCCGGTGTGCACGTAGGTGATCCGGTCGTCGAGCACGCCGTGGTCGGCCATCCGGCGCAGCCCGGCGTCGTCGGAGCCGCCCCACACGCCGGCGTGCGTGGTGATCCGCAGGCCCAGGTCGCGTGCCACGTCGAACACGGCCCGCTCCGGGAACGCCGGGTCGGCGCTCATGTCGAACGCGAGCTGCAGCGTGCGCAGCCCGGTGGTCCCGCGGCGGTCGGCGAAGTCGCGGAACTCCCCGGTCGTGGACCACTCCCACGGCGCCTGCGCGTGGTTTCCGTAGGCGAGCACGAACCGGCCCGGCACCCGGTCCAGCGCGTCGGCGGCCGCGTCCGCGTGCGCGGTGGTACGCAGCCCGTGCGACCAGTCCACGGTGGTGGTGACGCCGGCGTTCATCGACTCCAGCGCGGCGAGCAGGTTCCCGGCGTAGACGTCCTCCGGCCGGAACGCGTGCACGTGGTTGATGTAGTAGAAGTAGAAGTAGTTGGTCAGCGTCCAGTCGGAGCCGTATCCGCGCTGCGCGGTCTGCCACATGTGCCGGTGCGTGTCGATCATGCCGGGCATCAGGATGCCGCCGGCCGCGTCGATCTCCAGGGCCGTGGCCGGCGCCTCGAGGCCGGTGCCGACGGCCGTGATCCGGCCGTCCTCGACCAGCACGTCGGTGTCGTACAGCTCCGCTCGCCCCGGCTCCATGGTGAGCACGATGCCGCGCCGGAAGATGATCGTGGTGGGGTGATTCTCGGTTGTCACGTCGATGAAGCCTAGGCAGATCCCGGGACCCGGACGTGAACCTGCGCGCCAGGCCGTCGGTACCTGCGCGCCACCCCGGACCGCTCGGCGGCCCGGCCGGGGTCACCGCGGGCGCCCGGAACCCCGCGAAGGGGCCGGTCCTCGCGACGGGGGCGTGCCGCGAGGACCGGCGGGGTGGGTCAGGAGACCTTGATCAGGCCCCAGACCCGGTCGGCGAGGCCACCGGAGGAGTCACCGCCCTGGTAGGGCTGCTGCGTGACGTTCGCCCCGGCGGCACCGGTGAGCAGCGACGCGGCCTGGCCGGTCGCCACGTTGATGAACCCGTAGCGGGTGTCGGCGTACCGGCGGATCGTCCAGTTCTGCTCGTTGCCGGTGCCGCAGGTGACCTGTTGCAGGCGCAGGCCGGCGGTCGTCGCGGTGGTCTCCGGCCGCAGGCACAGGCCGGTGGCGGCGTTGACGATCCGGAAGCGGCCGGCCGCGTTGCCGGCCTGCAGCGTCCACCGCTGGATGGTCGCGGTGCCGATCGCGGTGTGCGTGACGAACGCGCCGACCGTGGCGTTCGGCACCGACATGTGCGTGCCGTGCCGGCTGGTGAACGTGTACGTGTTGCCGGCGGCCGGTGCGGACTCGGCCACCGGGGTGAGCGTGAACTGCTGCGTGACGTCACCGGTGTACGGGTACTGGGCCAGCTTCGCCGGGTGCGCGCCCTGGCTGGTCAGCGCGTACCCGGTCAGGTAATTGATCATCGCGTACCGGCCGTTGCCGACCGGCTGCAGCGCCCAGGCCATGCCGTTGGACTGCTCGCAGTAGTACTGCAGCGACGTGGTCCCCGGCGCGGTCTGGCTGTAGTAGTCGTCCAGGCACAGCTGACTGGCCACGTTGACCAGCCGCCAGCCGGTCGCGTAGTTGAGCAGCCAGCGCTGCGTCTGCGCGCCGGAGACCGGCCGCTGACTGATCTCGGTCAGTGGCGCGGTGCTGCCGTTCAGCGGCTCCAGCGCGTGCCCGGTGGCGGCATTGGTGATCACGTAAGACCTGCCGCCGCGCAGGTGTCCGTCGTCGTTGTCCGGCGTGCTGCCCTTGATCAGGAACTCGCTGTTCGCCGAGTTCCAGTGCGTGGCCAGGTAGCTGCCGGCCGGCGGGTTGGTGTGGAAGTAGTCGTCGTTGCCGCAGTCGAGCAGCCGGTCGTGGTCCTTCTCTCCGCAGGTGTACGCGCTGACGGCGGAGCCGTAGCACATCAGGTCCCACTCCTCGACGCAGTGCCCGGCACCGTCCGCGTGCGGTGCGGAGTCGCGCACGGCGCCGAACAGGTGCCCGAGCTCGTGGGCGGCCGCGTTCGCGCCCCAGCAGCCGGGGCCGACCTCCAGGTAGCGGGGGCCGAGGTTCCACCGGCTCGACGGGCCGGGCGTCTCGTCGTTGTCCGGGTCGGCGCCGCCGCAGACCGCGCTGTTCTCGTCGAAGACCATGTACTTGCGGTCGGTGCGGTTGTAGCCCTGCGCCGCCACGGCCGCCTTGATGGTGGCCCAGTTGTTGCCGGTGAACGTGCCGTTGGGCACCGTGACGTTGCGGACCACGACCTGGCAGCCGGTGCCGGCCGCCTCGGTCACGAAGCGCACGTGCCGGCTGCCGCCGGTCTTCGCGGCGCTGTCGTTGAACGCGTCGTCGACGTTCGCCATCCAGGTGCGGATCGTCGGCGCGTAGAGCGCGTAGCGGCTGGCCTGGGCGGCCTCGCGGACGTAGAGCACCTCGACCCGCTTACCGGTGACGCCGTCGCCCTCGCAGCGGACCGCGTTCGCGGCCATCTCGGCCCGGGTCACGGCGGTGGGCAGCGGCGCGGGCGCGGTGCCGTCGAAGCCGGGTGGCAGCGGTTCCCGGACGACGTCGGCCGACGCGGCCGCGGCTGCTGGTGCGGGTGGTGCGGGTGCGGGTGGTGCGGCGTGCGCCGGACCGGTGAGAGCGGCGCCGGTGGCCGCCATCAGCACGGTGAACGCGGCGAGAACGCGTCGCGACAACGACACAGAAATCCCCCGATTTCCTGGACCGGTCCACGGTGGACCGGCCGCGATCCTACGGCTATATCGGCACGGATGTCGATACGTGGATGTGTCGGACGCGGTGATCAGGGCATGCGAGGGTGATGATCAATGGCGATATGATCGTCCAATGTCTCCTAAGCGGCCGACCCTCGCGGACGTCGCCGCCGGTGCGGGCGTGTCCAAGGCCGCCGTCTCGCGGGTGATCAACGACGCCCCCGGCGTCGCCGAGCAGACCCGGGCGCGGGTCCAAGAGGTGATCACCCGGCTCGGGTACCGACCGGACCCGGTCGCCCGCGCGCTGGCCGTCGGGCGCGGCGAGGTCGTCGAACTGGTCGTGGTCGAGGACGCGGCGGCCTTCGGCGTGAGCCCCTATTACGGCCGGGTGACCGCCGGGATGCTCCAGGAGCTGGCCGGCAGCAACCTCCAGCTGCAGGTGCACCTGGTGGACCGGTCCGGCGTGGCCGCGCTCCTCGACGCCGTCGCCGGCACGGTGAGCGTGGGCGTGGTGCTGCTCAACGTGCCGGCGGAGATCGCGGGCGAGTTCTACACCCGGTGCGACCGGGTGGTCTCGATGGGGGTGCGCGCCCCCGCGGTGCCGTTCGTCGGGGTGGACAACGCCGGTGGGGCGTACGCGGCGGTCCGGCACCTGTTCGACACCGGTCGTCGCCGCATCGCCGCGCTGCACGGCCCGGCCGGCCACACCGACGCGGACGGGCGGCGGGAGGGGTACCGGCGGGCGGTGCACGAGCTCGGGCTGCCGGACCTGGCCGCGACCGGCGAGTTCCACCGTGACTCCGGGTACGACCTGACCGGCCGGCTGCTGCACCGGGAGCCGGCGCTGGACGCGATCTTCGCCGGCAGTGACGCGGTGGCGGCCGGCGCGATGCAGGCGCTGGCCGACGCGGGCCGGCGGGTGCCGGACGACGTGGCGATCGTGGGCTTCGACGACAGCGTGATCGCGCTGTGCACCACCCCGCCGATGTCCTCGGTCCGGCAGCCCGTCGAGGAGATGGCGGCCGCCGCGGTCCGCGCGCTGGTGAAGCGGCAACTCGCGGCGCACTGGCGCGGTGAGTTCCCCGCGGTGCTGCGGGTGCGCCGGAGTTCCGGCCCCGCCTGACCCGGCGAGCGCATCCGCGCTCCCGGGGTTCCCGTGCCGCCTGACGCGGCGAGCGCATCCGCGCTCCCGGTGATCCCGTGCCGCCGGAGCGGCCGCGTCGCCGGACGTGTCGGTATCACCCGGGATCAGGCGCCGCCGGGGAATCCGGTGCCCGCGGCGCCGCGGACATCGCGGTTCCGCCGGGCGCCGGCGGAGCGGGAAACGCGTGGTTCGCTTCGGGTCCGGGTCACCGCGGAACCCGTTCGTCCGGGCCACGGCGGCACCGGCTCCGATCGGTGCTCCGAAGCGGAGCGCGGGCGCAGTCTTCGGAGCACCGGAGGTTGGCCCGCGGGAGCATGCGGGCCGCACCACGCCGGAAGCGGGAACATTGCCTCGCTCGGGTTCTAAGGCAAAGCCTCCCGACGCGGGGCGACGCCGGCGCCGGTACGCGGTGCGCCGGATGCGAGGTCCCGGCGCCCCGCCCAGAACCGCGCTGGATGCCGGGGGAATCCTGCCCGGCACCGTGGCGACACCGGCGCCGGGTGCCGGGATCGCCGGCCGTGGGGCGGTGCGGCCGCGAGTGACGGCGTGACCGGCGGCCGGCCGGCGACCCGCCCGTGGTGTGCCGTCAGGCGGTTCGCTGGGCGAGCCAGGCGCCGAGTGCGCGGGAGCAGTCGGCCACCGACTCCCGCCAGGTGCGGTCCGCGCCCGCGCCGGCCTCGTCGCTGACGTGCTTGACCAGGCGGACCGGTACGCCCGCGGCGTGCGCGGCGGCCGCGATCGCGTAACCCTCCATGTCGACCAGTGCGGCGTGTTCGGCGAGGCGGGCGCGGACCGTGTCGTCCGCGATGAACGAGTCGCCGGTGGCGAGCGTGACCGCGTCCTCGGGGCCGACGGTCAGCGGCGGGCTGCTGAGCACGCCGGTCAGCCGGAACAGCGTCTCCTCGTCGAAGTCGTGCTGGACGACGGTGCCGACCACGTGCGTGCCGGACAGTCCGCCGCGGAGCGCGCCCGCCGTGCCCAGGTTGATGATCTCGCTGGGCCGGGGTCCGGCGGACAGTGCGGCGGCGACCGCGACGGCCGCGTTGACCTTGCCCATCCCGGTGAAGAGGATCGGCAGATCGGTGCCGAGGTGCTCGGCCTCCAGATCGATCGCCATGACCAGGAGTGGGCGGTCTGCGCTGATGGGTGCACTGATCTTCACAGGCCGGAAGTGTACGCCGCGCGCCCACCCGGCGGCCGGACCCGGACCACCCGGGCGGCACGGTGTTCCGCGGTGTCGTAGCCCGGTCCGCCGGACGTCGCCGCCGGTGGGCGAGGGGCGTTCAGCCATCCTGACGGACTGCTCAGACGGTCCGGCTGCGTGCCGGTGGCTCCGGCCGGTCGCCGCGTTGCCGGCCGGTGTGGGGACCGTGCCCGCACCGGCCGGGAACGGCACCGCGACACGCAGGGGCGGCACCGGGCCGGTGCCACCCCTGCGTGCGGTCAGGCGCAGGCGGAGCCGTTCAGCGCGTACGCGGCTGGCGCGCCGCTGTCGCCGGTGTGCGTGGCCTGGAAACCGAACGTGACGGACGCGCCCGGTGCCAGCTGCGCGTTGTGCCCGACGTTGGTGGCCGTGACCCGGCCGGACGTGGGCGTGTACGTGGCGTTCCAGCCGTTGGTGACGGTCTGGCCGGCCGGCAGGGTGAAGGCGAGGTTCCAGCCGTTCAGCGCGGTGCGGCCGGTGTTGGTGACCGTGACGTTCGCGGTCAGCCCGGTGTTCCACGCGTTCACGGTCGCGCTCGCGCGGCACGCCGGGTCGCCGGCCGGCGGCGTGGTCGGCGGCGGGCCGGTCGGTGTCGTGGGCGGCGGGCCGGTCGGTGTCGTCGGCGGGGGAGTGGTCGGCGGTGTCACGCTGGCGAACTGGCTGAAGAACCGCCACACCTCGGCACCCACCCAGGACGTACCGGCGTTGCGGTCGGTCGGCAGCGGCACGTGGTCGCCGTCGTGTGCCGCCCACTGCACCGGATATCCGGGTCGGCAGCCCGCGTACGCGGTGGTGATGTGGGTGCCGCTGTTCTGCGCCGGCTCCGGCGGGTTCTGCGCGGTGCAGCCGTTCGCGCGGACGAACACGTCCCGGATCGACCGGCCCGACGAGATGTTCAGGACGCTGTCCCGGGTGCCGTGGATGCCGAAGTAGGCGACCGGCTGCGACGCCGTCGAGCATCCGCCGCTGAGGTTCGCGCCGGCGATCGGCGCCACCGCCCGGAACACGGCCGGCCGGGCGCAGGCCAGCGCGAAGCTCATCGCGCCGCCGTAGCTGAACCCGAGCGCGAACCGCTGCGACGTGTCGACGCACAGGTCGTTCTCGATCGTGCGCAGGATGTCGTCGACGAGCGTGACGTCCCGGCCGCCGGTGTTCGCCCAGCCGGCGTCGAGGCCCTGCGGTGCCACGAAGATCGCGCTGCCGCCCGCCTGCGCCTGCAGGCCGTAGAACCCGTTGCCGACCACGTCGCTCGCGCTGCCGTTGAGCCAGTGCAGCCCGACCACCAGCCGGTACGCCCGGTTGTTGTCGTAGTTGCCGGGCAGCCGCAGCTGGTACGTCCGCGCGCGTCCGCCGCTCTGGATCGTGTAGGTCCCGTCGCGCAGCGTCGGGTTCTTGCCGCACCCGGCGGTGGCGGCGAGCGTGCCGGTCTGCCCGGCCGCGGCCGTCCCGCCGGTCAGCGCGGCCGCTCCGGCCACGGCCAGCAGCGCGGCCGCGACGGCCGTGCCGAGTATGCGATGTCTCCGTGCGGGTTGTCCGGTCATCGGTGCTCACTCCTGCGGTGGGGCGCCCGGCCGGGCCGGGCGCGGTGCTGACGGGGAACCGTGGTTCAGGCGGTGGTGCAGACGGCGCCGTTCAGGCTGAACGACGACGGTGCGGACGTGTTGCCGGTGTGGGTGGCCTGGAAGCCGAGGGAGACGGAGGCGCCGGGCGCGATCGCCGCGTTGTGGCCGGCGTTGCGCGCGGTGACCTGGCCGGTGGACGGCGCGTACGACGCGTTCCACCCGGACGTGATGGTCTGGCCGGCGGGCAGCGTGAACGACAGCGTCCAGCCGTCGACGCGGGCGGTGCCGGTGTTGGTGACGGTGATGGCCGACGTCAGCCCGGTGTTCCACGCGTTGATCGCGTCGGTGACCCGGCACGTCCCGGTCACCGGCGGCGTGGGCGTGGACGGCGGTGTCGGGGTGGGCGTGGACGGCGGTGTGGGCGTGGACGGCGGCGTGGTGAGGCCGAAGAACGCGACGGCCGCCGCGGCCATGCCACCGCTCGGCAGCGTGTGCCCGGCGCCCTGGATCGCGTACGCCTCGACCCGGACGTCACCGGTGGCGTCCGCGAACCGGCGGCGGTTCCAGCCGGCCTGCGGGGTGTCGGTGGACGTCGGGGTCTGGCTGAGCCCGGCCACGTCGGTCCACTGCTCCACCGACTCCTGGAGCAGCGAGTACGGCACCAGCGTGTCGTTGGTGCCGTGCCACAGTTGCACGCGGGGCCGCGGCCCGGTGTATCCCGGGTAGGCCTGGCGGACCGCGTCACCCCACTGGCGTGGTGTGCGGTTCATCGCGCCGCCGGTGCACCGGCTGGCGCCGGGCGGGTAGTCGGCCGCGTTCGCGAAGCAGTCGAACGGCACGCCCATGAACGACGCGCCGGCCCGGAACAGGTCGGGATAGAGGGCGAGCAGGTGCTGGGTCATCATGCCACCGGAGGAGCTGCCGGTCGCGTAGACCCGGTTCTGGTCGCCGCCGTACTGCCGGCCGGCGTAGGCGACCATCGACGCGATCGAGACCGGGTCGCTGCCGCCACCGCGCCGTTTCGCCGCGGCCGACCAGGTGTCGAAGCATCTGCCGAAGCCGGCCTCCTGCATCGCGGACGGGTAGATCACGATGAACCCGTGCCGGTCGGCCAGCGCGGCGAACTCGCTGCCGGCGTAGAAGCCGGGACCGGAGCCGCCGCAGCCGTGCATGGCCACCACGATCGGTGGGTTCGTGGGGCGGGTGTCCGGGACGTAGACGTGCATGCGCATGCCGCCCGGGTTGCCGCCGAAGTCGGTGACCTCGGTCAGCGACGCGGCGAACGCGGGCCGGCTCGCCGGCACGGCCAGGCCGGCGACGATCGTCAGGGCGGCCGTGGACAGCAGCAGGGTCTGTCTGAACTTCATGGTGGCAACTCCTCGAGGGAGGCGGGGTGCCGCACGGGGCGGGCGAGAGGCGGCGGCGATCCGCCGACGTGTCGGGCACGGGAGTCGGTGAGCGCCCGGCCCTGGTCGGCTCGCGCGGCCCGGCGCGGAGCGACGTGTGACACTTAGATTGCTCCGCGACCGCCCAACTGTCAATCGACGCTCCTCGATTGATGTCGGGTGTGGCGGTCTACAGTCGAGATCGACCGTCCTCAGCAGCCCGCCGGAGCGTCGCGTGACCAGCCCGTACGACATCGAGGAGATCTTCCCGGAGGACGCGGCGGGCGCGGTGCGGCTGCCGCGGCGCCAGGCCGGCAACTCGCCGCAGGGCCTGACCGTGACGTTGCTGGCCGACTACACGCTGCGGACCCGGGCCTGGCTGCCGTCGGCCGCGGTCGTCGCGCTGCTCGGCGAGGCCGGGGTGAGCCCGGCCGGGGCCCGCACCGCGATCAGCCGGCTCGCCCGTCGCGGCGTCCTGGAGGGCAGCCGGCGCGGGCGGCAGAGCTCCTACCGGCTCACCGCCGCCGCGGCCGGCTTCCTGGCCGTGGGCGGCAGCGCGATCGTCTCGCCGGCCGGTGCCGAACCGTGGGACGAGTGCTGGACGCTGATCGCGTTCTCGCTGCCGCAGGCCGAGACCGCTCGCCGGCGCGGGCTGCGCACGCAGCTGCGGTGGATGGGGTACGCCCCGCTGTACGACGGGCTGTGGGTCTCGCCGCGTGCGCTCGGCGACCCGGCGCGCGCGGAGCTGGACCGGCTCGCGCCCGGCGCGCTGACCGTGTTCCGGGCCCGGCACGTCGACGTCGGCGCGGCGGCCGGGCGCGCCCCGATCGACGCCTGGGACCTCGCCGCGATCGGGGCGGAGTACGCCGCGTTCATCCGGCGCTGGCGCGCGACGCCGGCCCGGATGTCCGCCGGGTCGATCACCGGTGCCGGCGCGGTGCGGGTCCGGACCGAGGTGATGGACGACTACCGGCGGCTGCCGGTCCTCGATCCCGCGCTGCCGGCCCGGCTGCTCCCGGCGGACTGGCCGCGCGAGGCCGCCCGGAACCTGTTCGCCGCCGTCTACGACGGGCTCGCGCGGACCGCCGAGGCGCACGTGCGTGACGTGGCGGAGCGCGTCGCCGGATCGCCCCCGTCCGGCGTCCGCGCGCACACCGTGGCCGACCTCGCCGCCGGGCTCGGGCCCCGGCACGGGCTCTGATTCCGGCCCGGAAATCCAAAACTTTCGGTTTACGTACGGATTTGTTCGGCTGCGCGATTCGTGCACGGCGACTCCGGAGCGCTTCGCCGAATAAGTGTTATGACCGGCAAGATCCGCAGGTCGCACGCCGTTGGGCAGGACGATTCCTCCCCTTGACCCATCGATCACCGTCTCGTACCGTGCGATTGCAGCTTCGCAAATTCCGGTCGATGAGCGAAAGTTTCGGTGATCGCGAAACCGGCCGTTCCGATACACCCTTTCGGAAAGGGGTCCCTGGTGATGCGAATCAGTCGCAGGTCGTTGCTGGGCCTGGCCGGTGCCGGAGCCGCCGGGCTGGCGCTCGGCGGATGCGGTGCCGGTGACGGTGGGAGCGCGAGCGGGGGCGGGACGATCCGGTGGTGGCACATCGCCAACACCGATCCGATGCTCTCCGCGTGGGCGGACATGGCCCGCCGGTTCGAGGCCGCGAACCCCGGCGTGACCATCGAGATCACCGCGCTGGAGAACGAGGCGTTCAAGACCAAGCTGACCACGAACATCCAGGCCGGTGACCCGCCGGACATCTTCCACAGCTGGGGCGGTGGCGTCCTCGCCCAGCAGGTCGAGGCCGGCATGGTCAAGGACCTCACGGGCGACGTCGGCGGCTGGCGCGACCAGCTGATCCCGTCCGCGCTCGACGCCTACACCGTCGACGGCGCGGTGTACGCGTCCGCGGTGGACACCGGCATGGTCGGCTTCTGGTACAACAAGGAGCTCTTCGCCAGGGCCGGCGTCACGACGCCGCCGGTCACCTGGGCCGGTCTGCTGGACGCGGTCCGCAGGCTGAAGGGCACGGACGTCACGCCGATCGCGTTGGCCGGCAAGGAGAAGTGGCCGGGCCACTACTACTGGGCCTACCTGGCGCTGCGGATCGGCGGGCTGGACCTGATGCGACAGGCCGCGGCCGACAAGAGCTTCGCCGCGCCGGACTTCGTCACCGCCGGCACCCGGCTCGCGGAGCTGGTCGCGCTGCAGCCGTTCCAGACCGGCTTCCTCGCCGCGGGCTACTCCACCGCGGACGGGCAGGCCGCGACGATGGGCAACGGCAAGGCGGCGATGGAACTGATGGGTCAGTGGGCGCCGACCGTGCAGAAGGACTCCTCGGCCGGCAAGGCCGGGCTCGGCGACAAGCTCGGCTTCTTCCCGTTCCCCGCGGTCGACGGCGGCAAGGGGCGGATCACCGACGCGTTCGGCGGCGGCGGCGGGTTCGCGGTCGGCCGGAACGCGCCGGACACGGCGATCGAGTTCCTGCGGTTCATCGCCCAGCCGGACAACGCGCGCATCGAGGCGAGGACCGCCGGGGTGCTGCCGGTGGTGAAGGCCGCCCAGGACGCGGTCACCGACCCGAACCTGAAGAGCGTGGCGGACACGCTCGCCTCCTCGACCGGGTTCCAGCTCTACCTCGACCAGGCGTTCGCGCCCGCGGTCGGCCAGCAGGTCAACGACAGCGTGGCCGAGCTGCTGGCCGGCCAGGCCAGCCCGGAGGACGTGGCCGCGGCCATCACCACCGCGGCGAAGCAGGGCTGACGAACGGTGGTCATCATCGAACGGCGGCCGGCCGCACCGGCCCGGCCGCCGGTCCGTTCCCGGTCCCGGCGCCGTCGTCCCTGGCCGACCATCGTGCTGTTCCTCGCGCCCGCGCTGCTGCTGTTCGGGCTGCTCGTGCTCGCGCCGATCGTGGTCGCCGGGTACGCGAGCCTGTTCACCTGGAACGGCTTCGGCGTACCCACCCAGTTCGTGGGTCTGGAGAACTTCCGGCGGCTGCTCACCGACGAGATCTTCGCCGGCGACCTGCGGCGCACGCTGCTGCTGGTGACCCTGTCGATCGGCATCCAGCTGCCGTTCTCGCTGGTGCTGGCGATGCTGCTCAACCAGCCGCTGCGCGGGCGGCGGGCGTACCGGCTGGTGTTCTTCGCGCCGTACGTGCTGTCCGAAGTGGTCACCGCGGTGCTGTTCACCATGATCTTCTCGCCGAACCAGGGTTTGGCCAACCACATCACCCGGCTGATCGGTCTCGGCGACCTCGGCGCGACCTGGCTCGCCGACCCGGACACCGTGATGTACTCGCTGTTCCTGGTCATCTCGTGGAAGTACTTCGGCTTCCACACGCTGCTCTACCTGGCCGCCCGGCAGAGCATCCCGCCGGAACTGCACGACGCGGCCGCGACCGACGGCGCGGGCCCGTGGCGCGCGTTCCGCCACATCACGCTGCCGCTGCTCGGGCCAACCATCCGGATCAGCGTGTTCCTGTCCGTGCTCGGCACGGTCCAGCTCTTCGACATGGTCTGGGTGCTCACCGGCGGCGGGCCGATCCGCTCCTCGGAGACGCTCGCGGTGACCATGTTCCAGGAGGGGTTCAAGCGGTTCCACGTCGGCTACGCGAGCGCGATCAGCATGGCCATCTTCCTGATCAGTCTCTTCTTCGGCCTGCTCTACCAGCGTTTCGTCCTGCGCCGCGACCTCGAGGGCGCGGTCACCACGATGGGAGACCGGCGATGAGCGCACGCGCGGCCCGGCACGGCGCGCTGCACCTGGCCAGCATCCTGGTGGGCGCGGCCATCGTGGTGCCGATCGTGTTCGGCGTGCTGGGTGGCTTCAAGGACAACGGCCAGCTGTTCACGAACCCGTTCGGCCTGCCCGATCCGTGGATCCCCGGCAACTACACCGACATCCTCGGCTCCGGCGCGTTCTGGCGGCAGGCCGGCAACAGCGTCGGCATCGCGATCGCCACCACCGTGGGCGTGGTCGGGATCGGCGCGATGGCCGCGTACATCTTCGCGCGGTACGCGTTCCCCGGCCGGGAGACGCTGTTCACCGTCTTCGCGATCGGCCTGATGTTCCCGTTCGCGGTGGCGATCCTGCCGCTGTTCGTGCTGCTGCGCGAGATGGGCCTGCTCGGCAATCCGCTCGGCGTGGTGCTGCCGCAGATCGCGTTCGGCCTGCCGGTCACCATCGTGGTCCTGCGCGGCTTCTTCCGCGGCATCCCGCCCGAGGTCGAGGAGTCCGCGGTGCTCGACGGCGCCGGCCCGGTCCGGTTCTTCTGGCGCATCCTGCTGCCGATGTCCCGTCCGGCGCTCGGCACGGTCTCGGTCCTCGCGGTCGTCGGCAGCTGGAACAACTACCTGCTGCCACTGATCGTCTTCAACGACTCACGCTGGTGGACGCTGCCGCTCGGCGTCCAGCAGTTCCAGTCCCAGTACTCGGCCGACACCGCCCGCATCCTCGCCTACGTCACGCTCGCGATGATCCCGGCCCTGCTCTGCTACGCCTTCGCGGAACGTCAGCTGGTCGGCGGCCTCACCAGCGGCATCGGCAAGGGGTGACCCTTCCTTTTCGCGACAGTCTGTCGTAATCTTTTGCGACAGACTGTCGCATAAACGGAGGACCGCATGGACGATCGCGCCGCGCTCATCGAGCTGATGGGCCGATACGCCGACATCGCCGACCTGAAGGAGTTCACCGACCTGCCCGGCCGCGTCCTCACCGACCCGGTCGCGGTCGACTTCGAGTCCGTCGCCGGGATCCCGCCGATGACCGTGCCGCTCGACGACTACACCGGCGTCCTGCGGTCCTCGTTCGCCGCGTTCGCCGCGACCCACCACGTCATCACCGGCCACGTCGTCGAGATCGACGGCGACCGGGCGACCATTCACGCACACGTGCGCGCCGAGCACTGGCTGCCGGCCGGGACCGCCGGCGACGGGCCGGACCGATGGCTGGTGGCCGGGTTCTACGACAACGAGGCGATCCGCACGGCCGGTGGCTGGCGCCTGAGCCGGGTTCGCCTGACCGCCACCCACCAGGAGAACGCGCACCTCTCGCGCGCCGCCGTCCGGACCGGCTGACACCGGCGCGGCGCCGCGAGGGGCACTGCGGCCCAGGATCTTCTGTGTTCTGATCCTCGGGGGCCGCGGCCGGGCCGCGGGACGCCGGTGGGGGAGGATGGCCGGATGCCGCGGATCAGGGGAGCCAGCATCGGGGAGCACCACGAGATGGTGTGGGCCGGGCTGGCCGAGGCGACGCGGGAGCTGCTGCGCGAACGCGACTACGACTCGATCACCATGGGCCACATCGGGGCCCGGGCCGGGCTCGCCCGCAACACGCTCTACAACTACGCCCGGGACCGGAGCGCGCTGATCGTGGCGCTGACCGAGCGGATCGCCCGGCCCACGGCGGAGCGGGTGGCCGGCATCGCCGCCCGGTCGGCGGATCCGGCGGCCGAACGGCTGCGGGAGATCGTCGAGGTGGTGCTGGCGGCGTTGACGGACCCGGTGCTGCAGCTGATGTTCCGGCCGGTGGGGACGGTCGTGCCGAAGGGGCCGGACAGCCCGTTCCAGGCGATCGTGACCGAGGTGGAGCGGGTCGTGCGGGACGGGATCGCGCGGGGCGAGTTCCGCGACGTCGGCGACGTGCCGCTCACGGTGGAGCTGCTGTCCGGCGTGCTGCGGGCCGGTGCCGAGCGGGCCGGCCGGGAGCCGTCCGCCGTCCCGGACGTCAGCCGCGCCGCCTCGGACGTCATCCTCGCGTCGCTGACCTGACGGCGGGCCGCCGGGGGCACGGTGTACCCCCGGCGGCCCGCGGCCGGTTCTAGAATCCGGCGCTGACCTTGGTGAAGGCCCAGTCGGACTGCGCGATGCCGCTGCAGTCGGAGACGACGCCGCCGCCGGGGCAGCCGCGGTCGCGGTTGACGGCCCAGAACGTGAAGCGGGCGAAGTTGTTGGCGCGGGCGTAGTCGCGGATCCGGGTCCAGCTCTCGACCGTGGTCAGCTCCTGCTGGTCGGAGAGGCCGTTCATGCCGGAGATGCCCATGTGCGTGTACGCCTGCGCGTCGGTCCAGCCGAACGTGGCCGTGAGCTGCTTCTTCAGGCCCTCGGACGCGCCGACCGTGCTGGCGTACATGTCCGCGCCGCCGCCGAAGTCGAACGGCATCTGGGTGAAGACGTCGATGTTCGCGCCGAGCGCCTTGGCCTGGTTGATCAGGCGGATGCCGTGCGCGTTCGGGCCGGCCGGCGTGGTGCCGAAGGTCAGGATCGTCGTCACGCCCGGGTTGTTCCGCTTGATGATCTTCAGGGCGCCGAGGATGCGGTCCTGGACCACGTAGTTCTCGAACTCGTCGGTGTTCTCGATGTCGATGTCGATGGCCTTCAGGCCGAAGGCGTTGATGACCTTCTGGTACGCGCCGGCGAGCGCCTCCGGCGTGGCGCAGTTCGGGCCGAGCTTGTTGCCGCTCCAGCCGCCGATCGACGGGACGACGCTGCCGCCGGCCGCCTGGATCGCCGCGATCGTGCTCGCGTGCACGCCGCCGGTCAGCCCGCTCTCCCCGTCCCAGACCGGGTTGCAGCCGTTGGCCAGCACGAACGCGATGGTGAACGCCTTGATCCCGGTCGCGTTCATCACGGTCGCCGGCGCCGGCGGGTTGCCCCAGCCGGGGTAGATGTACGGCGCGGACGCCATCTTGGTGCCGGTCGCCGGCGGCGGCGTGCCCGGACCGGTCGGCGGTGGCGTGGTCGGCGGGGCGACGGTGCCGCACGCGCCGCCGTCGGCCCAGACGCCCCACTGGCCGCCGGCGCCCGGGATCTCGTTCTGGGTCCACCACCTCGCGGTGTAGTTGCGCGACGCGTGGGAGACCGTGTTGTCCTTGACGTAGACGGCGGACGCGCTCCAGGCGGGGGCGCAGGCCACCGCGGCGGAGGCGCCCGGGGCGAGCGTGACCGACGCCGCGATCGCGGTACCGGCCAGGGCGGTGGCGATCGCGGCGACGAACGAACGGCGGAGTGACATGGCGGACCATCCAGTGGAGCCGGAGGTATTGGGGTTCGCCAATTATTAGGACTGTTAACAGATCCGGTCCAGGGGGCGCCGCCCTAAACTTATTTAGGGTTCAGGCGACGGCCGGCGCGGCCGTGCATGCGAGCTCTCATCGCGGCGAGTGGTCAGGAACCTGTTAGCGGGCGACAACGATCGGCACGGCGAAATCGGCGGCGCGATCTGCCTATAGTGCGCGGCGTGTGTGCATATGTGCTGGTCGCCGAGGACGACGAGCGTCAGGCCGAGGTGCTGCGCCAATACCTGGAGGCCGACGGCCACCGGGTGGGTGTGGTGCACGACGGGCGGGCCGCGCTCGACCGGGCGCTGCGGACCGGCCCCGACCTGATCGTGCTGGACGTGATGCTGCCGCTGGTCAGCGGTTTGCAGGTGTGCCGGCGGCTGCGGCAGGAGTCGTCCGTGCCGGTGCTGATGCTGACCGCCCGCACCGAGGAGGAGGACCAGCTGGTCGGCCTGGAGCTCGGCGCGGACGACTATCTGGCGAAGCCGTACAGCCCGCGCGTGCTGATGGCCCGCGTCCGCGGCCTGCTGCGCCGCTCGGCGGCCACCCCGAACCCGGCCGGACCGCGCCGGATCGGGCCGCTGGTCGTCGATCCCGGGCGTCACGAGGTGTCCCGGGACGGCCGGCGGATCGAGTGCACGCGCGCCGAGTTCGCGATCCTCGAGGCGATGAGCGAGCAGCCGGAGCGCGTCTTCACCCGCAACCAGCTGCTGGCCGTGGCGAACGGGCTGGACCGGAACGCCACCCGGCGGGCGATCGACGTGCACGTCCTCAACCTGCGTCGCAAGATCGAGGTCGACTCACGGCGGCCGGAGCTGCTGGTCACCGTGTACGGCGTCGGCTACAAGCTCACCGGCGGCACCTGATGGGCGTGCCGCTGCACCGCAGCATCCTGGTCCGGCTGCTGGCCACGTCGACGCTGGTGGCGGTGTGCGCGGTGGTCGGCACCGCCTGGCTCGCGGTGCAGACCACCACCCGGGCCATCCAGCAGCAGCAGGGCCGGTCGCTCGCCGAGGACCAGGCCGTCTACGGCGAGGTGCTGGGCTTCGCGGCCACGCACCGCTCCTGGGACGGCGTCGACGCGCTGCTGCGCCGGCTGGCCGAGCGGACCGGGCACCGGATCGCCCTCCACACCGAGGACCGGCAGCCGATCGCCGAGTCGGCGCCGGGACCCGCGCCGGCCGCCGGCCCGCCGACCGCCACGGTGGACCCGCTCCGGGTGAACGGCGCCCGGGAGATCGACCCGCGGGCCACCGGCCCCTACCGGCTGCCGGACGACGAACGCCAGCGGCTGCGCGAGCAGGCGCAGGCGATCGCCGACTGCGTCGCCGAGCTCGGCGTGCCGGTGCGGACCTCCGAACGGCCGACCGGCCGCACCGACCTGGTGGTGCCCGCCGACGCGGTCCACCGGTTGCCCGACCGCTGTGCACCGGCGGAGCTCGAACCGCCCACCCCGACCGAGAAGGCCGCGCTCGGCGAGCTGGCCACGCGCGTGCTCGGCTGCCTCGGCGACGACCCGGCCCGGCCGGAGATCGACCTGTACATCTCGGTGGACTTCACCACCGACTACCGCACGGCCACCGGGCGGACCGTCGCCGAGCGGGACATCGCGGACTGCGTGGCGCAGGGGCGCGAGGAGCAGTTGCGCCCGCACACGGCGCCGCCCGCGCTGCTGTTCATCACCGATCCGGCCGCCGGCACCCGGCCCGAGGTCTTCAGCCTCTCCCGCGACAACCTGGTGCGGATCACGCTGGTCACCGGCGCGGTGCTGGCGGTGACCGTGGCGGTCACGGTGCTGGCCGGGCTGCGCCTGGTCCGGCCGCTGCGGGCGCTCACCGAGGCGGCCGGCGCGCCGCTGTCCGCCCGGCCGATGCCGGTCACCGGCCGCGACGAGATCGGCAGGCTGGCCACCGTGCTCAACGATCTGGCCGACCGCCGGGAGCGCGCGGAACGGCAGCGGAAAGAGATGATCAACGACATCGCGCACGAGCTGCGCAACCCGATGACGAACATCCGCAGCTGGCTGGAGGCGGCCGAGGACGGCGTCACGCCCGCGGACGCGCGCCTGCTCGCGCTGCTGCTGGACGAGACGTCACAGCTGTCCCGGATCCTCGACGACCTGCGCGACCTGGCCGCCGCGGACGCCGGCACGCTGCGCATCCACCCGGAGCCGATCCGGCTCGGCGACGTGCTCGGCCCGGCCGCGGACGCCCATCGCGGCGCGGCGGAGAACGGCGGCGTGCGGCTGCGTACCGGCTTCGACCCGGAGATGACGATCGTCGCCGACCCGGTGCGGATGCGCCAGGTGACCGGCAACCTGCTCTCCAACGCGATCCGGCACACGCCACCCGGCGGTACGGTCGCGCTCCGGGCCGGCCCGGTCGGCACCGATCTGGTCGTCATGGTCACCGACACCGGCACCGGCATCGCGCCGGCGGACCTGCCGCACGTGTTCGACCGGTTCTGGCGGGCCGACCCCTCCCGCCGGCGGGGCACCGGCGGGAGCGGCCTCGGCCTGGCCATCGTCCGCGACCTGGTCGGCGCGCATCACGGCAGTGTGGACGCGGTCAGCGCGCTCGGCAGCGGCACCACCGTGACGGTGCGGATCCCTATTCGTACAGCTTGATCCGGTCGGCGAACACCTGCCGCCGGCACTCCTCCTCGACCTCGTACGCGGCGTTCGCCGAGTCGTTGCCGCCGTAGGCGATGTACCAGGTGGTCTCCTGCTTCAGCTCCGCGTGCGGATGCCCGTTCCGCTGGACGCAGGCGACCACCTCCCGCATCAGGTCCGGATACTCCGGGTTGGTCCGCTCCTCGACGACGGTCCAGTGCTCCGGCTCCAGGTGCGCGCACGCCTCCGACGCGGCGGTCAGCACCGCGTCGTCGACCGGCGCGATCGACTGCCGGTCGCCGGCCGTCGCACCCTGCCGGTTCGGGACGCCGTGCTCGGCCATGCACGCCCACATTGCGTCGTCCTGCCGCCAGATCTCCTCGACGGTCATGTCCGGCCGGATGATCGGGCGGTTCCCGGCCGTCGGCGACGCCGCCGCACCGGGGGTCCGCAGCGTCACCACGCCGTCCCCGGCCGGGCCCGGCTCCGGCTGACCACCGCACGCGGACACGGCCAGCACCGCGGCCGCCGCCACGCACACGCTTCTCATTCGCATGCGGACAACCGTGGCGGTGGCTTGTCAGCGACCGGTTAGCGTTCCCCAACGGCTGCGGCTCGTCGACCTGACCACCGGGGAGATCCGCGCGGACGTGCCGCTGGACCCCGGGTACGCCACCCTGGCCGTCGCGCCGGTGTTCCTCACCCACCGCGGCCGGCCCGTGGTCGCGGTCGCCGGCACCGACGTCCCGGGCCCGATCGTGCTGTTCGACGCCGCCACCGGCGAACGGCAGGACACCACGTTCAGCCTCGACTCCGGCACCGCGTCCGTGCTGGCCACCGGCCGGATCGAGGGCCGCGAGGTGCTGGCCGCCGGCGGCGACTTCGACGGCGTGCGGATCTGGGACGCGGACACCGGCGCGCAACTGCTCAACCTCACCCCGGAGGGCTTCCGCGTCCGGGCGATCGCGCTCGGCGAGCGCCACGGCCGCCCGGTCGTCGCGACCGCCACCGAGCAGTACGGCCGGGTGCAGGTCTTCGACGCGATCAACGGGCAGCCGGTCGGCCGGGCCGTGGACATCGGCCGCCGCTGGCCGCCGCTGGTCGTCACGTCGCTGCGGGTCACCCGGTTCCGCGACGACACGGCGGTGCTGGCCGCGCCGCCTCGTCTATGGATCGTCTAGGGCCTTGTAAGGATCCTGCAAGTGCGGCGCGGCACGCTGGCCGCATGAACGACACTGCTCCCACCCCCGGCCGGCCGTACGTCATCCGCGGCGGCACCGTCATGTCGATGGACCCGGCCGTCGGCGACTTCGAGAGCGCCGACGTGCTGGTCGACGGCGGGCGGATCGTCGCGGTCGGGCCCGGCGTCGACGCACCGGACGCGGACGTGATCGACGCGCGCGGCCGGGTCGTCATGCCCGGCTTCGTCGACACCCACCATCACCTGTTCGAGACGGCGCTGCGCTCGTACCTGCCGAACGGCCTGCTGATCAACGACGGGTCCGGCTCGCCGAGCGCGGACCCGTCCTACATGGAGCACATCATCGGCCGGTTCGCCCCGGTGTACCGGCCGCAGGACGTCTACATCAGCATGCTGTACGGGCGGCTGTCCCAGCTCGACGCGGGCGTCACCACCGTGCTCGACACCTCGCAGATCCACCACACGCCCGAGCACAGCGACGCCGCGGTCGCGGCGCTGACCGACGCGGGTGCCCGGTCCGTGGCCGGCTACTGGGCCGGTGACGGCCGTCCCGGCTCGCGGTTCCCGGAGGACGCCCGCCGGCTGCGGGATGCGTACTTCACCGGCGACGGGCTGCTGACCATGGCGATGGGTGGCGAGATCATGGGCGGCATCGACGCGTACGCCCCGGTCTGGACGCTCGCGCGCGAGCTGGACGTGCCGATCGCCGCGCACGCGCTCGGCTTCATGATGGAGCCGATCATGCAGGGCCTGGCCCGCGGTGACCGGGGCGTCGGGCTCGGCCCGGACGTGCTGTTCATCCACATGGTCGAGGTCTCCGACGCGGTGTGGCAGTCGGTCCGCGACGCCGGTGTGCGGGTCTCGCTCGCGGTGCCGATCGAGATGTCCATGCGGCACGGCACCCCGCCGCTGCTCACCGCGCAGGCGCTCGGCATGGAACCGTCGCTGAGCTCCGACGTCGAGACCACGATGGCCGCGGACCCGTTCACGCTGATGCGCGCCACGCTGACGCTGCAGCGCATGCAGGTCCACGAGCGGGTCTTCGCGCAGCCGGGCCGTACGGCGGAGAACTTCTGGCCCACCCCGGCGCCGGGCACGCCGGAGCTGCTGCTCGACCGGGACGTGCTGCGCTTCGCCACCGTCAACGGCGCCGAGCACCTCGGGCTCGGCCACCGGACCGGCTCGCTGAGCCCGGGCAAGGAGGCGGACATCGTCATCCTGGACGCGACCGCGCTCAACGTGGCACCGATGAACAGCGCGCCCGGCGCCGTGGTGACGCTGATGGACCGGACGAACGTGGAGACCGTGATCGTCGGCGGCACGGTCCGGAAGTGGCGGGGCCGGCTGCTCGACGCGGACCTCGACCGGCTCCGCGGCGAACTGGAGGACTCCCGCGACCACCTGTTCACCGCCGCCGGCATCACGCGGAACCTGTTCGCCTGAGGTGATCGTGGGTATCCGGTCGTCATGACCTGGGGAGTGGACGGCGTCTTCGGCGGGCTCGCGCGACTGCGCGGCGGCAAACCCATACACACCACCGGCCGGGTGTACGAGGCCCGCCTGATCCGCCGCGGCGGCGGCCGGTGGGGCGTGCCGTGGCTGGACGAGCCGGGCGAGGACACCGGGGTGGTCCGCGTCTCCCGCGGCGCCGGACTGCCCCGGCCGCTGCCGGACGTGCTCGGCCTCGCGTTCGGCTTCACCACGCCGGACGGCGCCCGGCACGACCTGCTGCTGTCCACCGGCGGCACCGGCCGGGTGACCCGACACCTGCTGACCGTGCGGCGGGACCCGTTCCGTGGCGGGTACACGACCGTGTTCCCGTACCGGGCCGGGCGCCGCCGGGTGACGATCACGGCCCGGCCGCGCCCGGTCCGGCGCGGCGGGCCGCTGTTGCTGCTCTCCGCGGCCGGGCCGGGCGGCCGGGCCTGCGAGCTCGGGCTGCTGGTGCTGGGCGCGCCCGGCCCGGACGAGCCGATCACGTTCGACCCGGTGCTGCACCCGCTGCCCGGCCTGGTCCTGCCCGGCCCGATCGCGGCGCTGCGCGCGGACGCCTACCGGGGCGCCCGCGCCGGCCGCCGGTCCGGCGCCCGGCTCACGGCCGTGAGCTGACGGCTGACCGGCCGCGCGCACGGCTCACGTCCGTGGGTGCGGCCGGTCGTGGGTCACTCGGTCGGCGCGCCGCCGGTCTCGTCCGGCGTTTCCGCGTCGCGGGTGCGGGCGCGCATCTTCTCGACGAGGCTCTGCCGGCGCTGGGCCGCCTCGCTCTGGTTCGCGACGCGGCCGGCGAGCGTCGCCGAGTCCTTGCCGCGGCCGGACCGGCGCCCGAGAGAGTCACTGGGTTGTCTCACCATGTTCGTTGTCCTTTCCTCACCCCTCATTCTGCCGGTGCGCACCGGCGCGGTGTCCACGAACGTCCCCCGCGACGAAGCCGTGTCCCGCACGCAGCCACGACCGGTCCGTGCCCACCGGCGCGAGGATGAGGCGGGGCGGGGCCGCGTGATTGACTGTCGCGTATGACGTCCGCCGGGCCCGCCGCCGCCACCCGGCCGCACAACCGCAGGCAGCTCATCGTCGACGCGGCCGGCGCGGTGTTCAGCGAGCGCGGGTACCACGCGGCGTCGATGGAGGAGATCGCCGGTGGCGTCGGGATCAGCGCGGCCGCGCTCTACCGGCACTTCCCGAACAAGTACGCGCTGTTCGCCGCGTGCGCCGACGTCATGGTCGACGGCCTGGTCGCGGCGCTGGACACGGTGCCGCCGGACGCTTCCCTGCGGGACCTGCTGGCCGCGCTGGTCCGGGTCACGGTCGCGCACCGCGCGTCCGGCGGCCTATACCGGTGGGAGGCCCGCTACCTCGCCCGGGACGACCGGCGGCGCCTGCGCGCGAAGTTCGCGCACGTCGTGGACCGGGTGACCGAGGCGGTACACCGGGCCGCCCCGCTGCCGGAGCCGCGCCTGCGGGCCGTGGCCGCGCTCGGCGCGATCGGCTCGGTCACCATGCACCACACCTCGATCGCGCCGCGCCGGATCGAGGAGCTGGTGCTGGCGTCCGCGACGCGCGTGGCCACCACCGATCCGGCGTCGGCCGCCGGCAGCGCGGCCCGGGTCGAGCTGCCCGGCCGGCCGGTGCCGCGCACCCGGCGCGCCGAGATCCTGGCCGCGGCCGTGCCGCTGTTCGCCCGGGACGGGTTCGCGAACGTCACGAACGGCCAGATCGCCCAGGCGGTCGGCCTGGCCCCGTCCGCGATCTACCGGCACTACCCCGGCAAGGTCGACATCCTGGTCGCCGCCTGCCTGCAGGCGGCCGGCCTGCTCGCCCAGGCGGTCGACCGCGGCCCGCGCTCGCCGGCCGGCCCGCGCTCGCCGGCCGGCCCGCGCTCGCCGGCCGGCCCGCACACGGCGGCCGGCCCGCACACGGCGGTCGGCCCGCACACGGCGCTGGTCGCGGCCTACGTCGCCTACAGCTTCGAGCACAACGCCCTCAACAGCGTGGCCGAGGCCGAGGTCCGCGGCCTGCCGGATGCCCTGCGCCGCCCGCTGATCATCGCTCAGCGCGAGCACATCGCGGTCTGGGAACACCAGATCCGCGCCGCCCGTCCCGGCCTGGACGCCCGCGCGGCCCGCGTGCTCACCCACGCGGCGTTCGGCGTCGTCGTCGAGGCCGGCCGCGCGCTGCGCTGGCACGACACCCCCGCCAACCGCGACACCGTCACCGCGCTCGCCGCCGGCGCGCTGAGCTGACCCGCACACCACGAAACCCCACCCCGCACACCACGAAACCCCGTTTCCCGCTTCCGGCGTGGTCGCGTCCCGAGTGCTCCCGCGGGCACCGGTCGTCGCCCAGGGGCTCCTCCCTGCCGGTCGGGCGGTCGGCCAACCCCGCACCCGCACGCGACGGAACGCCGCGGGCGCCGGGCCCGATCGGCCGCTCGGCCGGCTTCGACGCCGCGGTCGGTGCGGCGGCACGGTCGATGCGGCGGCGTGGTCCACCCCGCGAGCGTCCACGCACGACGGTGTCCGGCGCCGCGCACGTCGTGGTCGGGCCCGACGTACGCCCGTTTTCGGCGGTTCGGCGTAGTTCGGTAGCCGGTTGGCAACGCCGCGCGCCGTTACTGGAAACAAACTTTTAGATAATCGTGCGGAAGTTATGGACGCGTGAGCAAAAGGGGTCTAGCGTCCCGAGGCATCGATTTATGTCGAGGTCTGGGGTGGTCCGATGAAGACACGGATAGTGCTGCTCGCCGCCGCCACGCTCGCGGGACTGCTGCCCGCCTTACCGGCCGTCGCGGCCGACGTGCCACCGCAGGAGCCGGGAGTCACGCTGCGGACGTTCGATCTGCAGACGTCCCGTGACTCGCTCTGCACGCTCAAGCCCGGTCAGACGCCGAACGTGGACAAGCTGATGCCGACGATCAACTGGTCGGCCGCGGCGGATTTCGGCGTCGACAACTTCTTCCAGTCCGAGGTCATCGGAAACATCAACATCACCGCCGCGGGTACGTACGGTTTCCGGCTGACCAGCGACGACGGCTCGCGGCTGCTGATCGACGGCACGACCGTGATCAACAACGACGGCGCGCACGGGCCGACGCCGGTGGAGGGCACGGTCGCGCTGACCGCCGGCTACCACTCGCTGCACATCGACTACTTCGAGCGGGACGGTGGCCAGCAGCTCACGCTGGACTGGCGGCCGCCGGGCGCGACCGCGTTCGCCCCGGTGCCGACCGCGGCGCTGAGCACCGACTCGGGCGTGGTGCGGGTGACCGCGCCGGGCCGCAAGGAGTGCGAGAGCGCCGGCGACTCTCCCGGTGACGGGTTGCCGCTGACCGGCGTGCACCCCGGCTACACGCTGGCGAACCTGCGCCCGGCCGGGTTCCAGCCGCAGGTGAGCGCGATGGACTGGTTCCCGGACGGGCGGCTGGCGATCGCGACCTGGGGCGGCAGCGAGACGACGGCCGGCGAGGTCTACGTGCTCAGCGGTGTGACCGGCGCGAACCCGCAGGTCACCTACCGGCGGATCGCCACCGGGCTGCGCGAGCCGATGGGGCTGAAGATCGTCGACGGAAAGATCTACGTGTCGCAGAAGCACGAGTTGACCGAGCTGAACGACACGAACGGCGACGGCACGATCGACCAGTACCGGCGCGTGGCGACCTGGCCGTTCGACGGCAACTTCCACGAGTTCGCGTTCGGGCTGCTCTACCAGGACGGGTTCTTCTACCTGAACCTGTCCGTGTCGATCAACCTGGGCGGCGCGACCACGGACCCGCAGGGCTCGCCGAACCGGGGCACCACCGTGAAGATCAACCGCTCGACGGGCGCGGTGCAGTACATCGCGGGCGGGCTGCGTACCCCCAACGGCCTGAACTTGGGCCCGGAGGGCGACATCTTCGTGCTGGACAACCAGGGCGGCTGGCTGCCGTCGTCGAAGCTGGTGCAGGTCAAGCCGGACCGGTTCTTCGGCCACTACACCAACCCGGACGGGCCGTTCGACCTGCAGCCGGTCACCCAGCCGGTGCTGTGGCTGCCGCAGAACGAGATCGCCAATTCGCCGAGCACCCCGATCGTGGTCAACGGCGGGCCGTACGCGGGACAGATGCTCTTCGGTGACGTCACCTACGGCGGCATCCAGCGCGGGTTCCTGGAGAAGGTCGGCGGCCAGTACCAGGGCGCGGTGTTCCGGATGACGCAGGGCCTGGAGATGGGCGTGCTGCGGCTGAGCCAGGGCCCGGACGGCGCGCTCTACGTCGGCGGGCTCGGCGCGGGCGGCAACTGGGGGCAGGAGGGCAAACTCACCTACGGCCTGCAGAAGCTCATCCCGAACAACACCGGCGTCTTCGACATCAAGTCGATGAAGGCGATCGCGGACGGCTTCGAGCTGGAGTACACCCAGCCGGTCTCGGACGCGACCGCGGCGCAGCTGGCCGCGCGCTACCGGGCGAAGCAGTGGCGGTACGTGCCGACGCCGGCCTACGGCGGGCCGAAGGTGGACGAGGAGACGCTGCCCGTCACGTCCGCCACGCTGTCCGCGGACCGGCTGAAGGTGACGCTCAAGCTGGCCGGGCTCAAGCCGGGCCGGGTCGTGCACCTGCGCTCGCCGCGCCCGTTCACCTCCACGTCCAACCAGTCACTGTGGAGCACCGAGGCCTGGTACACGCTGAACAGCCTGGCCGACGGCACCACGCTGAAGTCCGGCCTGGTCGAGGCGGAGTGGTCCGGCCTGACCGGCAGCACGTCGGTCGCCACCGACCATCCCGGCTACACCGGCAGCGGTTTCGCCGCCGGGCACGGCGCGGCCGGATCCGCGACCACGTTCACCGTGAACGTGCAGACGGCCGGCGCGTACCCGGTCTCGCTGCGCTACAGCAACGGGCCGAACCCGTCCCAGGCGACCAAGACCATGAGTCTGTACGTGAACGGCGCGCGGGTCAGACAGGTCAGCCTGCCCAGCACCGCGAACTGGGACACCTGGGCGACGCTGGCCGACTCCGTGACGCTGCGGGCCGGTGCCAACACGGTCTCCTACCGCGTCGACACCGCGGACACCGGGCACGTCAACCTGGACAGCCTGACCGTCGGCGGCGCCACGGCCGCGGTGGCCGGCACCGGGACGATCACCGGGCTCGGCGGCAAGTGCCTGGACGTGGACAACGCGAGCATCGCGGACGGCGCCAAGGTGCAGCTCTACACGTGCAACAACTCGTCCGCGCAGAGCTGGACGCGGGAGGGCGACTCGTTGCGGGCGCTCGGAAAGTGCCTGGACGTGTCGAACTCCGGCACCGCGGACGGGACCCGGGTGCAGCTGTGGACCTGCAACAACAGCGCCGCGCAGGCGTGGCGGGCGCGGTCCGACGGCGCGCTGGTCAACCCGCAGTCCGGCAAGGTGCTCGACGTGGCCGGCGGCGCGACCGCGGACGGCACGCCGGTGCAGCTGTGGACGTGGTCGAACGTGGCGCAACAGCGCTGGACGCACAACGGGCCGAGCCGGGTCACGCTGTTCGACGGCGGCAACCTGGGCGCGTTCCGCAACGCGGACGGCAGCGCGGTGACCTGGCCGGTGTCCGGTGGTTCGGCCGAGGTGCTCGGCGGTGACATCCGGACCAAGCAGACGTACGGCGACTTCAAGCTGCACGTCGAGTTCTGGCTGCCGAACCTGCCGGCGAACGTGACCGGGCAGGCGCGCGCGAACAGCGGCATCTACCTGCAGGACCGGTACGAGTTGCAGGTGCTCGACTCGTACGGCAAGGCGGTGCCGGCCGCGGACGACGCCGGCGCGATCTACCTCAAGCGGGCGCCGTCGTCGAACGCCGCGACCGCGCCGGAGACGTGGCAGACGTACGACGTCACGTTCCGCGCGGCCCGCTGGAACGGGACCACGAAGACCGAGAACGCGCGGGTCACCGTGGTCTGGAACGGCGTGACCGTGCACAACGACGTGGCGATCGACGGGCCGACCGGCGCGGGCGCGGCGGAGAGCCCGGCCGCGCTGCCGGTCCGCCTCCAGGACCACGGCGATCCGGGCGCGAACGTCCGCTACCGCAACATCTGGATCGAACCGGCCTGACCGTCCACCGTCCACCGTCCGCTCGTCCTCCCGCCACCGGGAGGACGAGCGGACATTCGTGCTTGCCGATGATCTTAGGCGCCGCTATGTTAATTGAAAATCACATGACGGTGTCCGTGGTGACATGCGCGTCGCACCCTCGAAGACCGTTGTTCAACGGCGACATCCGGTCACTCAGGGAAGCAGGTAAGCGAATGGAGAATCTCAACCGTCGACGAATCCTCACCCTCGGCGCCGCGCTCGGCCTGGCCGGCGTGGCCGCCCCCTCGACCGCGTGGGCCTGGTCCTCCGCCGGCTCGATCACCGGGACGGACGCGGTCGACGACCCGTGGGGCGTCTGGGACGACGCCACCGATCCGCTGGTCGCGTCGCTGCTCACCCGCGGCGAGATCCCGGCCGTCAACGCCGCGATGGAGTCGTGGGTGCGCAACGGCGACCCGCTGCCCGCCGCGTTCCCGCCCGACCTCACCGCCTACCTCCAGCAGCACA
Organism: Catenuloplanes niger; assembly: GCF_031458255.1. Classification (NCBI taxonomy): domain Bacteria; kingdom Bacillati; phylum Actinomycetota; class Actinomycetes; order Micromonosporales; family Micromonosporaceae; genus Catenuloplanes; species Catenuloplanes niger. The sequence continues at coordinate 802,493 of NZ_JAVDYC010000001.1, read as the reverse complement.
ACCGGCTGCCGGCCTGGGCCGACCCGGCGATCCTGCGCCGCGCCGCGCGGTTCAACGAGCGGATGGGGCTGTACCTGTTCCTGCTGTACGGGCTGGGCAGCGGCATCATGAGCACGGTCATCCCGCGGGAGGCGCGCAACGTCTACTGGTCCGAGGGCGGCGCCGACATGCAGGCGCGCGCGGCCAAGACGTTCACGTACGGCTACGACCTGAGCGCGACCGACGCGTTCACGCCGTCCGGGCACTTCGTGGTCACGTCCAACAAGACGCGGCTCACCCACGCGGCCGTGCGGCACCTGCTGCCGCAGTCGGCGCCGTGGCGGGCGGTCACCGACGACCAGGACTTCATCCCGATCAGCAACGGCGACATCCTGATCACGTTCCACAGTCTCGGCACGTTCGTCCACGGCAAGCTCAAGAGCTGGGGCATCCGGATGTCGGCCGCGGAGGAAGCGGCGTACCTGCACCAGTGGCAGGTCGCGCTGCACCTGCTCGGCGTGCGCGACGACTTCATCCCGGCGACCTGGGCCGCCGCGCACCAGCAGTCGCAGTACGCGTTGACGCCACTGCTCGCGCCGACCCCGGAGGGCGTCGACCTGGCCGAGATCCTGCTCGGGCTGACCGCGCAGATCGACCTCGGCGTCACCCGCGGCTTCCTCAACGAGTTCGTCCGCTACGTGCTCAGCGACCGGATCGGCGACTGGCTGGGCCTGCGGCGCGACCTGGTGGCCCGCGGCCTGATCCAGGTCGGCTGGCCGGCGTACGTGGCGTTCCGTGAGGGCCTGTCGCCGATCGTGCCGGAGGGCTTCGCCACCTTCGACCGGTTCGTGCGCGCGCTGGCGATGCTGTTCCTCAACAACGGCACCTCCCCGACGTACACCCCGATCACCATCCCCACCGGCAACCGGCCCGGCACCTGAGCGCAGCCCGGGATCGACGTCGCCCGCCTCCGGCACGGTACGGCCCACCTGCGCGACGCGGGCCGTACCGTGCCGATGTCGTCAGCCCGCGCCGCCGCTCGCCCGGTCCCGGTGCCGGAAACGCCCCGGCGCGATGCCGTAGTGCCGCCGGAAAGCGGCCGAGAAGCTGAACTCCGTGGCGTACCCGACGTGCTCCGCCACGGCGGCCAGCGGCAACTCGGTGTGGCGCAACAGGTGCGCGCCCTGCTCCAGCCGCCGGCGGGTGAGGTAGGCACCGGGACTCTCGTGCACCACGGCGGTGAACCGGCGGGTGAACGCGGCGCGCGACATCCGCGCCAGGTCGCTCAGCTCCCGCACGGTCCACGTCCGGTACGGCTCGTCCCGGACCACCTCGAGCACCCGTGCGATCTGCGGGTCGGGCGTCCGCCGCCAGGTCTCCTCGTCCCGCAGTCCCCGCCAGGCGCGCAGCAGGTGCACCAGCAGCAGGTCGACCACGGCCGCCAGCCCGATGTCGTCGCCCGGGCCGGCTCCGTCCGCGTGCGCGCCCAGGAGATCCGCCAGGACCGGCAGCTGGGGGTGGCGCCGCCCGTCGACGGTCAGCGTGATCACCTCCGGCAGGCCGGCCAGCGACTCGTGCACCCGCCCGCGGTCGAGGTGATAACAGCAGGAGACGAACTCGACCTCGAACGGGTCTCCGCCCGGCACCCACGTCCCGGTCTCGGACAGCGTGGGGAACGGGGCCGGGACGTGGCTGAAACCGTGCGGCGGCCCGTGCGGCACGAACACCGCGTCGCCGGCGCGCAGGAACACCGGCTCGCTCTCCCGGGGGATCAGCCAGAGCGAGCCCTGCCGGATCACGTGCAGACCGGAGCCGTTCACGGCCGGGAAGCGGGTGGCCCAGGCGCCGGCGTACCGGCTGCGGCGGGCCACGGCCCGGCCGGCCCGGGCACTGGCCACCACCTCGTTGATCAGGTCCATCGGGACGACCCTAGCCAACGCGGGTGGCAGAAATCGTATGCGGCCCGGCGCATCACGACATGGTCCCCGGCCGCCCGCCGAGATCCAATGAACGCATGTCAGCCAACGACACCGGCTCCGGTACGGGACCGCTCGCGCCGGGCACGCACGAACTCGGCATCGAGGGAGTACGGCAGGTCTACCACGTCGCCGGCCGCGGCCCGGTGTGTGTGGCCCACCCGGGCGGGCCCGGCCTGGACTGGGCCTACCTGCGTTCGCCGGAGCTCGAGGCACACTTCACGGTGGTGTACCCGGAGCCGGTCGGCACCGGCCGTTCCGGCCGGCCGCCCCGCCTCGGCCTGGACGTCCACGTGCGTTTCCTGGCCGCGCTGATCGCGCGTCTCGGCCGGCCGGTCCACCTCCTCGGCCATTCGTACGGCGGTTTCGTGACCCAGAGCTACGCGCTGGCGCATCCGGAGGCCCTGTCCGGGCTGGTGTTGTACTCCACGTCACCGCAGGCCGGGCCGGAGTTCTGGGCGGAGGGGACGGCCGCGCTGGACGCCCATCCACGACGTCATCCGGACGTGCCGGAGGCCGCGGACGTGCCGGAGGCGTTCCGGCGGGCGGTGACCGCCCCCGACGACGACAGCATGACCCGGGAGTTCGCGGCCGCGTTGCCGGCCTACTTCGCCGACTTCTATGCGAGGCGGCCCGACTTCGCCTCCTTCCGGGCCGCGATCCGGATGTCCAGGCAGGCCGCGAGCGCGCCGGATCCGGTGCCGTTCGACGTGACCGACCGGCTGAGCGAGATCACCGTACCCACGGTGGTGATCGTCGGGGAGCGGGACTTCCTGTGCGGTCCGCGCTGGGGCTCCCTGCTGGCCGACGGCATCCCCCGGGCCCGCCTGCACCTGCTGCGCGACAGCGGCCACTTCGCACACGTCGAACAGCCCGCCCCGTTCGCCGCCGCCGCGGCGTCCGTCCTGCGGGCCGCACCCGCACCGCCCCCGGCCGGCCGCGGTCCCAGCACGCGGAACCGGGTGTGCGGCGGTGCTTAGGCCCTGTATCGAAGTGGATGGCCGGACTGCGGCGCGGTCCAGGCGCCGCCCGGCCGCACGTCACAAAAGCCCACATACAACACCGGTATGAGGGCTTCCGCGCCGCGCACCCGGACAACACCTGGACCGCGCCTCGCTCCGACCCCAGTTCGTACAGGGCCTAGGCGCGGTTCTCCCAGCGCACGCTGCGGTAGTCGTAGGCCCGGGCGAAGCCCAGCCGCTCCAGGTTGCGCAGCGAGGTGTGCCGTTCGCCCGGCTCGGGCACGCTGGTCTCCGAGACCACCCACTCGCAGCCGGCCGCCCGGGCCGCCGTGACCCGGGCCGCGATCAGCGCGGACTGCGCGCCGCACCCGCGGTGGGAGGCGCGCGTGACGCCGCTCTTCAGCACGCCGGCCGGGCCGTGCGTGAACAACTGCGCGGCCGCGACCATCTCGTCGCCGTCCCAGGCCGCGAACCGGGAGCCGCGCGGGTCCCGGCCGGGGCCGGGCATCAGCTCGGCGAGGTGCGGCACCGGGTCCAGCGCGGACATGACGAGGTCGATCCAGTCCCGCTCCTCGGCCGCGGGCAGCGGGCCGACGCGCAGCGCGGTGCGGATCGGCGGCGGGACCGCGGTCGACCGGGTCACCTTGACCGAGTCCGGCAGCGGCACCAGGCCGCGCGCGGCGCACAGCTCCGCCCAGTCGGCCGGCAGCAGTGGCGGCGGGAGTTTCAGCACGGCGGCCGGCACCCCGGCCGCGCGGTAGACGTCGAGGATCCGGTCCAGCAGCCCGGCGGTGACCGGCGCCCCGAACCCCACCGCCCGGTTGAACATCGGAATGCCCGCGCGCACGGTCAGCACGGTGACGCCGTCGACCCGGGTCACGCCCAGGCCGAGCGTCTCGCGCAGTGCGACCGGCGCGTTCTCCGCGATCGCGGCGAGGAACGCGCCCTCCACCGCCTCACCGGCCGCCATCGGATCCATGATCCGGATGATGGCCGGTGCGACTGCTCACCGTCCAGCCCACCGGATGATCACCGCGCGGGCCGGGGCGGGAGGGCGGCCACGCCGGCAGCCGGTGCGACCGCCCTCCCGGCGACGGTCACCGCAGGCCGAACGCCCGGGTGATGGTCTGCTCCACCGCGTTGCCGTGCGCGTCCCGGGCACCGGCCCGGATCGTGACGGCCTCGGCGCCGGCGGGCGCGCGCAGCTCGGTGGTCCAGCCGGCCGCGGTGCGCCGCACCCGCTGCTCGGTCCAGGTGCGGCCGTCGTCGTAGGAGACCGCGACGGTCACCGACCCGATCGACGACGTGGCCGGGCCGCCGGGCAGGTGCGACGGCGTGACGGTCAGCGTCGTGTTCCGCGCCGCGCGCCGGTCGAGCCCGGTGTCCACCGCGTAGTCGAGCTGGATCAGCGGCAGCTGGTGCCGCGTGTCCGCCGCGCCGGAGACGAAGTCCCAGGCCGTGCGCGTGGTCACGGAGTACGGGTCGGCGGCCGGGTCACGCTCGGTGGCGACCACCATCCGGTACGGCAGGCGCGCCGGGCTCAGCTCCGCGCCGGTGTCGAGGTAACCGCCCGGCGTGCCGTCGACCACCGTGCCGCCCTGGTACACCGTGGTGGACCAGTCGACGACGCCGGGCACGTACAGGCCGGAGTGGGCGGCGCCGGAATCGCCCCAGCCGATGATCTCCGCCCGGAGCCGGTTGCCGGTGCGGTGCGGCATCCGCACGAAGTCGGTGATCCGCGGCCGGACGATCGCGCCGAACCACTGCTCACCCACGGTCGTACCGGCGCGGTAGGCCGTGCTGGCACCCCACTGGCCGGACGAGCGGTTGTTCACCTCGGAGATCCATCGCACGCCGTCCTGCACCGTGACCCAGTCGGTGCGGAACCGGCCGGACCGCACCGGCGGCGCCGCGAAGCCCACGCCGGTGGTCAGGTGCGGGTTCAGGTCGTACCGGTACTCGTACGCCTGGTCGTCCGGCGCGTTGCGGAAGTCGGAGTCGACCCGGGCCAGTTCCCGCTCGGCCGGCCGGTACGTCACCGACGCCGGCACCGTGGTGTCCCAGTGCCGCACCAGGTCGTACGTGTAGTCGGTGACCGGGTCGGAGACGACCCGGAGGCTGCCGGCCGCCCGGCCGAGCGCGGCGATCAGCCGCTCACCGGCGTCCCTGGTCACCGACGCCACCGCGACCGGCGTGCGGCTGGTGCCGTCGAAGTACCGGCCGGGCTCGTCGTTGACGATCAGCAGCATGGCCGCGCCGGCCGCCTCCGCGGCCTCCACCTGGGCGTCGATGTCACCGCGGCGAACCACCGCGATCTTCCGCCGGGCGTCGACCGCCGCGAACCCGGCCGCGTCGCCGGAGCCGGCGAAGACCGCGTTCAGGTGCCGTGAGCCGGCCGGCGGCAGCGCCGAACCGGGCAGCACGTGCAGGTCGTCGAACCAGTCGCCGTCGTGCGCGATCCGCAGCACCGGCTCGGTCTTCCGCCAGCGCGCGGTCACCGACATCTCACCGTCCGGCACGGTCTCGCCCGGCGTGACCCACATGCTGTCGTAGAAGTTGTCGATCACGAACGCGTCCGTGACCGCGTTGGCGTCGCCGATCTTCCGGTGGTAGTCCAGGCGCAGCACCGCGTCCGCGCTGGTCCGCGGCGTGATCGCGTCGACCCGCTGAGTGCGGGACGCGTCCAGCGTGATCGCGGTGTTCCCGGTGACGACCACGTCCGGCGCGGTCACCAGCGCCACGCCGCGCGAGTGCGGCCCGTTCACGCCCTCGACCTCGCCCCACATCCACACCGAGTAGCGGCCCTCCGGCACCAGCACGTCCAGCGTGCCACCGGTCAGGTAGGCGAGGTAGTGGCCGGCCGGGTCGCCCTCGCGCAGCAGCGTGATCTCGCCGGCCATCGGTTCGCCGTCCCGGCCGGTCGACGTGATCACCAGGTGCCGGGGCTGCTCCTCGGTGCTGACGCCGATCACCGTGTCGGCGAGTCCGCCCGCCGCGACCCGCGCGGTCCACGACCCCTTCGCCGTGGTCCGGGAGAGGTCGGCCGTGACCGTGACCGTGGCGGTCCCGCCGGCCGGCACCGTCACCGACGGCGCGGACAGCGACAGCAGCCCCTCGGGTACGCCCGGCGCGTCCAGCGTCAGGCCCAGCGTGACGTCCGTGGTGCCGAGGTTGGTGTACGTGACCGGGCGCTCGGCCCGGCCGCCGCGCGGGTGGATGCCGAGGTACGCGGTGCCCGTGGCGAACACGGTCGCGGCCGTGGTCCGGGCGATGTCCACCCGGCCGCTGCCGCCCTCGTACGGCGGGATCCCCGGCGTCTCCGCCGCGGTGCTGACCAGCGCGTCCTTGAGCTGCCCACCGGTCCAGCCGGTGTGTTCCGCGGCGAGCAGCGCGGCCGCGCCGGCCACGTGCGGCGTCGCCATCGACGTGCCGTTCATCGCCCGGTACGCGCCCGTGCCCCCGTTGTCGAACTGCGAGCGGGCCGCCAGCACGCCGACACCGGGCGCGGTGATCTCCGGCTTGAGCGCGCGGTCGGCCAGGCGCGGCCCGCGACTGGAGAAGTCCGCGATCGCGTCGGCCGCGTCGACCGCGCCGACCGTCAGGGCCGCGTCCGCGGCGCCGGGCGTGCCGACCGTGGTCTGCCACGGGCCGTCGTTGCCGGCCGCGATCACGAACAGCGCGCCGGTCTCCGCGCTGAGCCGGTTGACCGCGGCGCTCATCGGGTCGGTGCCGTCCGTCGGTGACCCGCCCAGGCTCATGCTGATCACCTTCGCCCCGCGGTCCAGGGCGGCCCACTCCATGCCGGCCACGGCCCATGACTCCTGGCCACCGCCGCCGTTGTTGAGGACCTTGCCGACCTGCAGGTCCGCGCCGGGCGCGACGCCGCGCTCCCGGCCGTCCGAGGCGGCGCCGGTGCCGGCGATCGTGGACGCGACGTGCGTGCCGTGACCGTTGCGGTCGGTGACGTCCTCGCCGGGCACGAAGCTGACGCTGGACTCGATCTGCCCGGCCAGGTCCGGGTGGTCCGCGTCGACGCCGGTGTCCAGCACGGCCACGTCGACGCCCTCCGCGGTGTTCCCGCCGGCCCAGACGCCGGGCGCGCCGATCTGCGCGGTGGTGTCCGCCAGCGCGGCCCGGATCCGGCCGTCGAGCCAGACCTTCTCGACGCCGTGCGCGAGTTGCCGGGCACCGGGTGCGCGTTCCGGCGTCGTGGTGCGGGCCGCCGCACCGCCCTCGGTCAGCGACGCCCAGAGGTCGCCGGCGCGATCCGCGTCCGTGGTGACGGCGCTGCCGCGGACGCTGGGCAGCGCACGCACCTCCGTGCTGCCGTCCAGCGGCGACCCGGAGCGCCGGGCCGCGGGCGCGTCCCGGTAGGCGACGATCAGCGGGAGCTGGTCGCGGTAGCCGTCGCGCAGCAGCAGGGAGACGTTGAAGAGCCGCCGGTCCAGCACGCCGGCCGCGAGATACGGCGCGGCCCGGTCCGGCACGACGAACGTGTCACCGCCGGCGGTGGTGACCCGCGCGCCGACCGGCTCACCGTCCGGGCCGGCCACCGTGGTGGCGGCGGGCGTGACCGTCACCCGGTCACCGGTGATCAGCGTGATGACCTCACCGGCACCCGGGCCGGCGGGACGCGCGAACGGCGAGCCGGCGCCCGCGGGGGACGGGACGGAGCTTGCGGGCGGTGGGGCGGGACGGGCGAGTGCGGCGGCCGGCGGGGTTGCCGCCAGCAGGGTCGCGGTCGCGACGATGAGCGACACCGACCTGCCGTGGAACGAGAGCGTCACCGAATATTCCCTCGGTTCGATCCGATGTGGACCCGCGCACGCTACAACGGAATTGATCAATACCGGTTAACGGCGAATTTCGTCCGTGCCATCGACGCCGGGTGGCCGTGCCGGGCGCCGGGCGACGTACCCTAAGCGGCAATGAAAGTCATCTTCTATAGTCGGTTACCGCTCGAGATCGGGGAGGCACCGGCATGACCGACGGCGACCGGCCACGGCGGCGCACCCGCCATCGCGCCGCGATAGACGCGCTGCTGCGCGAGACCACCGAGTTCCTCAGCGCGCAGCGGATCCACGCCGGCCTGCGCGACCGGGGCATCCACATCGGACTGACGACGGTCTACCGGGCGATGCAGGCGATGGCCGAGGAGGGCGCCGTCGACGCCACCCGCACCCCGGCGGGCGAGCTGGTCTACCGGCACTGCAGCCCGCGCCACCATCACCACCTGATGTGCCGCTCCTGCGCCCGCGTCATCGAGGTCGAGGGCCCCGCCATCGAGCGCTGGACCACCGCCGTCGCGGAACGCCACGGCTTCCGCGACCTCAACCACAACGTCGAGATCTTCGGCACCTGCCCCTCCTGCGCCGCCTCCCCGCCGCCGGCTTCCCCGCCGGCCGGCTGACCGGCGCGAAGAACCGGACCAGACAACCTTTCTTCCCGCTTCCGGCGTGGTCGCCTCCCGGTGCTCCCGCGGGCACCGATCGGCCGCGGGCGGCCTCCCTGCCGGTTCCGCCGTGGACGGGCTCCCCGCCGGTTCCGCCGTGGACGGCCCGGCACCGCCACGGACGGCAGCGCCCGCGGGCCTCGGAAGGACGTCGCGGGCGCGGTTCCGGTCAGCGGTGGGCGGTGCGGACGACGGTGGGCTGACGGGCGGTGGACAGGGACCGCACGGCGTGCCGGGCGGCGACCCCGACGGCCAGCGCGGTGGCGGCGGCTCCGGCGGCGGTGGCGACGACCGGGAACGCGACGACGGCTCCGAGGATGACGAGTTGGCGATGCATGACGTGCCTCCTCTCCGTACCGACGGTAGTGACCGGGGCGATCCCGGGGTCAGGGGCGAAGGTCCCGGGAGCGGGGGACCACCGTGGCGCCGTGCGAGTCCTCCCTCTCCCGCCGGCGGAGCTCGAACGCCACGGTCCGTCACCTCCGGCGGTGCTGCTGGTGTTCGTGCCGGCGGCCGTCGTGCTGCGGCGGCACGGGGCGGACGAGCCGCCGACGGAGCGGCTCCGGCCCGGATCGCCCGGCCGACGGCACGCCGGCGCCGCAGACGCCGCTGCCGCCGCGCGAACGGGAGGTGCCGTCGCTGATCGCGAACGGCCACTCCGACGCGGAGATCGCCGCGGCGCGTGATCGGCCCGGAGCCGGTGAAGACGTTCGTCTCCCGGTTCCTCACCACGCCCGGCCTCCGGGACCGCGTGCGGGCCGTCGTGTACGCCCACCGCAACGGCTTGGTCACCTGACGTTCGCGCGATACGCCCAGAGCTGAAGTGAGACCCAGATCAACGGCTCCGGCGCACCACCCGCAGTACGGTGGCGGTGTGCCGATGAAAGCTGACTTGACCAGCGACGACCTTCTCCAGATCCGGCAGTCCGCGCTGGGCGCCCCCGACCCGCTCGGCGTGGCCGCCGAGCTGGCGGACGCGGTGGACGCCGGGCGGCTCGCGGACGCGAAAGACGCAGGGCTCGCGCTGACGCTCGCCGCGGAGATCGCCGAGAGCCGGAACAAGATCGACGCCGCGCTGCGGTACGCGGAGCGGGGCCTCGACGCGTACGGGACGCGCGACGACGAGAAGGTCGCCGCGGCCCGCGCGCTGCGGGCGCGGATCCTGTTCCGGGCCGGGCGCGCCGACGAGGCGGAGGCCGCGCTCGAGCCGCTGCGCCCGCTGCTGACCCGATACACCGACGCGCCGGCGTACGTGAGCGCCGCGCTCGCCGTGGGCGGCCGCGCCAAGATCGCCGAGCAGTGGCTGACCGAGGCCGTGAGGTCCGCGCTCGCCGAGCGCGGCGGGTCCGCGGACCCGGGCAGCGCCGAGGAGGCGGGCCAGCTGTTCTTCCTGCTGCAGCAGCGGCACCGGCTGCGGCACGCGCTCGGCCTGCCGCACGACGGGCACGACAACCTGGCCGACCGGCTGGAGACCAAGCTGGCGAACGCCGGCGCCGCCGCGACCGCCGACGCGGCCGAGGCCGAGCTGCTGTTCTGGCCGCAGGCCGAGTTCGACCGGCTGGTGACGGAGTGGCCGGCGCTCGGCGAGGCGTACGGCGCGACCTGGGACGAGCACCGCGCCCGCCTGGAGAAGGAGCTGGTCCGGCTGGCCGCGGCCGGCGGTGTCGGCCTGACGCTCGGCGTCGGCTCGGTGGACGCGCTGGTGCGCACGGCCGGTACGGACGGTGACCCGGCCGACCCGAGGACCCGCGCCGGTTACGCGCGCACCCAGGCGACCCGGTCGACCGCGATCTCCTGGCCGGTCGAGCGCAACGGCCCGTGCTGGTGCGGTTCCGGCCAGAAGTACAAGAAGTGCTGCCTGCCGCGCTCGCGCGGCTGACGGTCGGCGGACGACACGGGAACGGCCGGGCGGGTGCCCGGCCGTTTCCCGTCGGTGTCTCAGTACCAGGCCTGGTTGGCGTTGCCGTGGCAGGTCCAGGTGATCAGCCGGGCACCGCGGGCGTAACTGCCGCCCTCGATGTCCAGGCAGAGGTTGTTGAGACTGCTGCGGATCGTGTCGCCGTACCAGTACCAGCTCTGGTTCGCGTTGCCGTGACACGGCCACATGATGATCCCCGCGCCGCGGGCGTAGTCGCCGCCCGCGATGTCCAGGCACAGGTTGTTGAGCCGGCTGCGGATCGAGTCACCGTCCCAGTACCAGCGCTGGTTCGCGTTGCCGTGACAGGTCCAGGTGATGACCCGGGCACCGGCGGCGTAGCTGCCGCCCTCGATGTCCACACACAGGTTGTTCAGCTCGCTGCGGATGGTTCCGGGCGGTGCCGCGCTCGCGGCCGCGGGTGCGGTCAGCAACGCCGCGACCGTGGTCACCACCAGGAAGAACAGGCGAGCCTTGAGAGAGCCTTTCATGACCAGTCCTTGCGTCGATCGTGCTCGTGAATGTGACGTGCCAGGCCCGGCAGACCCACCATAGGCGGCCGCCGGGCCGGCCGGAGCCGATCGGCGAAAGGCCCGGGAGCGAGCGCTTTGCCCGGGAACTGCCGCTCTGCGGCGATCACCCGCCCGGCCCGGTCACCGCCCGGCTCAGCGCACCGGTCGGGGGACGCCGGAGAGCGTGCGGACGCGGTCGGTGACGGCGGCGACCGCGGGGTGGCGCAGCTCGGTGAGGATCTCCCGGGCGCGGTCCCAGGCGGCGCGGGCCGCGTGGTCGTCGCCGTCGTCGCGGTGACAGTCGCCGAGGTGGATCAGCGTGTCCGCCTCGTGGTAGCGGTCGCCGGCCTCGCGGTAGAGCGCGACCGCCCGCCGGTACGCGGTGCCGGCCGCCGCGTACCGGCCCAGCCGGTGCTGGGCGAAGCCGAGACTGTCCAGCGTGGACGGCGACTCCTGGCCGAGCGCGGCCTGCTCGTCCACGGCGCGGCGGCAGCAGGCGAGCGCGGAGCCGTACTCGCCGAGCAGCGCGTGGCACCAGCCGACCACGCCCAGCGCGGTCGCGTGCCCGGCACGGTCCCCGGCCGCGTCGAACAGTTCCGCGGCCCGGCGGCCGTGCTCCAGCGCGGCCCGGTGCTGCCCGGACAGCTCCAGCGTGAGCGAGAGATTGAGGTGACAGCGGGCCTCGTCCGCGCGCAGGCCGGAGCCGTGGCAGAGCGCGATCGCGGCGGTGAGGTGGGTGCGGGCGTCGTCGTACCGGCCGAGGCGGTTGAGCGCGCGGGCCAGCAGCCGGTGCGCGGAGATGCGGCCGGGATCGTCGTCCGCGGCCGCGAGCGCGACCCGCTGGATCTCGGCCAGCTCGTGCCAGTCACCGCGCCAGTCCAGGAACGAGGTGAGCGCGCGGGCCAGCTGCCAGGCGTGGCGCGGGAAGCCGTGCTGTGCGGCGTGGCTGACGGCACCGACCAGCACCCGGTGCTCGCGCTCCAGCCAGCGCCGGGCCTCGTCACGGCCGGCGGGCAGCTCCGGGGTGACGCCGGGCGCGGGTGCGGGCGGCACCGGCGTCCGGTCGTCCGGGTGCAGCAGTGTGGCGGCGGCGTGCGCGCTGTGCAGACAGTGGTCGAGGACGCGGCGCACGGCGGCCCGCCGCCGGGCCGGGCCGTCGGTGAGCCGGGACTGTTCCAGCGCGTACGCCCGGAGCAGGTCGTGCACCACGTACCGGCCGGGCTGGTGTTCCTGGACGAGGTGCGCGCGGAGCAGTTCGGCGAGTGCGGGACGGACCGCGTCGGCCGCGGTGCCGGTGAGCCCGGCCGCCGCCGCCACGCTCAGGTCCGGGCCCGGATGCGCGCCGATCCAGCGGAACAGCCGGGCCGCGGGCGGGCTCAGCAGCCGGTACGACCCGGCGAACGCGACGCGCGGGTCCGCGGCCGGATCGTCGCCGGTGAACCCCTCGAGCGTGCCCTGTGCGGCCCGCAGCTCGCGGGCGAGCCGGTCCAGCGTGGCGTCCGGCCGGAGCGTGCCGCGCGCCGCGACCACGGCCAGCGCGAGCGGGAGCCGGGCGCAGCGGTGGATCAGCTCGGCGACCGGGCCCGGCTCCGCGGCCACCCGCTCCGGGCCGAGTCGCGCGGCCAGCAGCGCGCGGGCCTCGCCGGGCGGCAGCACGCCGAGCGGCAGCGGATGCGCGCCCTCCACCACGGTCAGGCCGGTGAGCCGGTTCCGGCTGGTGATCACGGTCAGGCAGCCGGCGGCGCCGGGGAGCAGCGGCCGGGCCTGCTCGGCGTCGCGCGCGTCGTCCAGCACCACGAGCATGCGGCGGCCGGCCAGCAGGCTGCGATAGAGGTTGACGCGCGCGGTCACGCCGGGCGGGATCGCGGCCGGCGCCGCGCCCAGCGCCTCCAGCAGGTCGCGGACCACCTCGGCGGGCGCGGCCGGCGGGCGCCCGGGGACGAAGCCGCGCAGGCCCACGAAGAGCTGCCCGTCCGGGAACCGGCCGGCCCGGTCGTGTCCCCAGTGGACCGCGAGCGCGGTCTTGCCGACGCCGGCGCCACCGGTGATCGTGACGATCCCGCCCGGCGGTGCCGCGTCCAGCTCGGCGAGCTCGTGGGCGCGGCCGGCGAACGGCGCGCAGACCGCCGGCAGCAGCCAGGGCGGCGGAGCCTCCGGCGGGCCGTCCCCGCGGCCCTCGTGGGCACGGGCACGGCGGCCCTCGTGGGTGTCGGCACGGCGGCTCTCGTGGGTGTGGGCGCGGCGGCTCTCGTGGGCGAGGTCGCGGGCGGTGGCGAGCGGGCCGCGCTCGGCCTGGGTGGCGCCGAGCAGCGTGACGAGGATGTCGAAGCGGTCGGTCGGCGGCAGGATGCGTCCGGCGAAGTAGCCGGAGATCGCGCCGATCGACCAGCCGGTCCGCGCGGAGAGCTCGCGGTAGGTGGTCTCCGGGGCGCCGCGCCGCCGCGCCTGACGCCGGCGCAGCTGCCGGAGCAGGTGGGCGAGTCGTTCGACGGGCGTGCCGGAGTCCGGGAGCTCGAGTCCCGGGATGGATGCCGGTTCGGACGTCACGTTCGATCACTATATGCAATCTTCTCGATACTGGGAGTCCGAGTCCCACGGTTCAGTGGTGTTCAGCCCCGTTCAGGATCGGGGGTGCGCGGGCGCCCGGATCGCCATCATCTCTGGCGTCCCTCGTCATTCCCGGAAGGGGAACCTGTGCGTACCGTCAATCGCGGGGCGCTCGTCGCCCTGCTCGGCGTGGCCCTGGTGGCCGCGTTCCCGGTGCTGCCCGCACACGCGGCCACCGCCCCGCCCACCTCGGTGCCGCCCGTCCCGCTCATCGACCGAGAGCTCCACAACCGGATGCTGGGCGTGCTCAACCCGGCGATCGAGGTGGCGATCGACACCCAGATGCGGGTGCTGGTCCGCAACGCCGTCGCCCGGCAGTTCGACGGCGACACCAACGCGCTGTGGACGACCGTCATCCAGGAGGCGGAGGAGGCCGGCGTCGCCGACCCGAACGCGCCGGGCTGGTACCAGCTCAAGTCCGCGGTCGCGAGCTTCCAGAACGTGCTCGGGTACGACTACGCGCCGCAGATCTACATCCCGAACTGGGGCGAGGGCGTCTACGCCGGCTCGGCCGTGACCGTGACCGTCGCCCCGGCCGCCGAGACCGCCACCGCCGCCGTCGGTCACCGCGTCGACCAGTACGGCAACGTCTCCCAGGTCACCGTGAACGAGGCGTACGCGGAGACCAACGAGGTGTGGGTGCTGTCCGTCAACGAGCGGATCACGCTCGGCGGCGGGATCGAGCACGCGCTCCCGGACGCGCCGGCCGCCAGGTCCGGCCCGGAGGCTCCGGCCGCCGGCGCCGGGATGGGCGCGAACGCGGTCTGCAACCCGACCGGCCTGCGCAACCCGAAGGGTGCCGAGTACCTGCGGCGCTGGAAGGTCACGAACGACAACTTCGGCGAGCTCTTCGAGGGCAAGCGGGAGATGCGCCTGGTCATCATCACCAGCACCGGGTTCGTGCTGCGCAACCACTACTTCGCCAAGGTGAAGAAGAAGCACGTCAAGAACTGGCAGGACACCGAAACGTTCGTCACCACCTGGGACCAGGCCGTCTACGGCACCGTGATGGCGTACACGTGGTACGAGGTCGACGGCGGCGAGACGATCAGCGGCACGATCAGCACGCCGTTGCAGGGCGGCGGGTCGATCAGCACCACCATCTCCAAGCAGGAGCGGGACGACGAGGCCGGCACGGCCGTCGTCTACTTCGCCGAGTCGACCTACCTGACGTACGACACGTCCCGGGTGGCGTTCGAGGTGTGCAGCCAGGGCGGCGAGGGCGGCAGCGGCGATGAGCAGAACGTCGCCTGCGGCGCGCTCGCGTCCGCCTCCTCCACGTACCCGTACGAGGGCTACGCGCCGTCCCGGGTCACCGACTGCAACCGGGACACCCGGCTCGGCGGCGCCTACAGCTGGTCGAACGCGGCCACCGTCTACCCGCCGAGCAACCCGCAGTGGGTGCAGGCCGACTTCGGGGTGGAGCGGACGATCCGGCGGGTGGTCGTGCACACCAGCCAGGGATACCCGATCCGGGACTACGACGTGCAGGTGTGGAACGGCCTGAACTACCTGACCGTCGCGGAGGTACGCGGCAACACCGCGCTGCAGGTCACGTCCACGTTCTCGCTCCGCAACACGCGGCTGGTCCGGATCCTCGGCCGCAGCGGCCCGGCACACCAGCAACTCCACGTCCGCGTCAACGAGCTCGAGGCGTACGCGAACTGATCAGCACCGGTCACCCAGGCTCACCGGCGGCGGTGCGGGATCCCGCCGCCGGTGCGGACCACGTGCGGCGGCGCGCCAGGACCACCACGATCAGGACGATCGACAGCAGCGGCATCGGGTGACCGAGGACCAGGCCGAGGCCGAGATCGAGGGCCCCGCCCAGCACGGCGGCGACGAAGACCCAGGCCGGGCCGGTGCCCCCGCGCCGCCGGCGGCCGACCGGGCCCCACGGCTTCGCGATCGACAGCCAGGCCTGGAACGCGATCGCCGAGGCCATCAGCGCGGTCGCCACCACCTGCACCGGCACCGGCCCGGTGGCGGCCGACGCCTGCAGCTGCGGCGAGAGCAGGAAGATGCCGGCGTAGAGCTGGACGATCGTGACGGCGAACTTGACCAGGACCCACCAGTGCCGGAAGAAGCCCCACGGCGTCGCGGCCGCCAGCATGATCCCGGTGAACGCGGAGACGTCGGCCATCGGCCCGAGCAGCCGCCCGTCCGTGGCCAGCGACATGGTGGTGGCCGCCGTGCGCACGGCCGGATCGTCGGTCACCAGCCCGGTGGTCAGCATGACGCACAGCGCCATCGCCTGCGCCATCCACCCGGCCGAGCTCAGTACGTGCAGCCAGACGGTCAGCTGGCGCCAGCTTCTTCGATGTCCCACGCCGCCCATCGTGGCCGTGCGCCGAGCCGATGACATCCGGAATGACATGTAGTCTTCCTACGGGTTTTCCCGGGGCGGCGGGCTGTCCACGAACGGTCACCGGCTACCGGTTCCGCGGCCGCCAGGCGTCCAGTGGCTCGGGGCGCCTCGTCGTCGGGCAGCGGCCGGGCGAGGGACTCCCGCAGCACCGGCTCGATCACCCGCCCACGCCGGCCGGTCCGGCTCCGCCGGCTGCGCGACGGCGTGAGATCGCCGCGGAGCCGCTTTATCTCCCGCAGGTGGGCAGCAACCCGGAGCGGCGCCAGAACGGCAGGCCCGGGCCGGAGATCAGATCGAGATCGTCGAGATAGGACACCACCCGCTCGCCCGCCCACCGGATCGTCTCGCGGAACCGCGGATTGGCCCGGGCGGCGCGGCGGCCGACGGCCGGGTCGAGGCCGACCGCGCGGTAGACGTCCGGATGGATCAGGTGGGTGCCGCACAGGTGGGCGGCACGCCCGATCACCAGGCGGTCGAACGCGAGCCGGTGGCGGCCGGCCGCGCGGACCTGCCGGGCCAGCTCCTCCCGGGCGTAGCGGACGTGCCGGGCCTCCTCGACCACGTGGATCCGGGACACCGCGCGGACCAGTGGCTGCACCCGCTCGTCCGCCATCGCCTCGCGTTGCAGCGCGTCGAGGATCTCCTCGCAGATCAGGATGGCGGCGAACATCCGCGGCCCGGTGCCGGTCGCGCCGATCCACGCGCCGAGCGCCGCGTTCACGCCCGTGGGCCGGTAGACCGGCGTGCCCAGCTTCTCGATCATCTTGCCGAACATGATCGAGTGCCGGCACTCGTCCGCGATCTCGGTCAGCGCGTACTGCGCGTGGCCGGTGGTCGGGTCCTGGCGGTGGTACGCGCGGACCAGCAGCTGCATCAGGATCGTCTCGAACCAGATGCCGAGCCCGGCGATGCTGGCCGCCTCGTGCCGGGTGAGCGTGATCCGCTGTGCGTCGTCGAGCCGCTCCCAGAACGGCGTGCCGTAGAGGCTGGACCGGTGCGGCGGCACGTAGAACAGGCCCGGCGCGGCCGGCGCCGCCCAGTCGATCTCCACCTCCGGGTCGTACGAGTGCGCGGCCGAGGAGCGCAGCAACCGCGCGGCGGTGCGCTCGCGATCCGGCGTCATGGCGTACCCCCTCTTGACGTTACGTGAGGTAACGGTTACTTCTAGTACCATGCCCGTTGATGAGACACCGGTCAATACCGACGGCCGGCGCGGACGCTGGGCCGGCCACCGTGAGCAGCGACGATCCGAGCTGACCGAGGCCGCGATCGCGGCGATCCGGGCACTCGGGCCGGAGGTGGGGATGGACGCGATCGCGACGCACGCCGGGGTGAGCAAACCAGTGCTCTACCGGTACTTCGCGGACAAGTCCGAGCTGTGGCTCGCGGTCGGGCAGCGCGCGGCCGAACTGGTGCTGGCCGCGATCGTCCCGGCGGTCGCGGCGGTCCGCGAGGAACGGGCCGCGATCAACGCGGCGATCGACGCGTATCTGGCGCACATCGCGGCCGACCCGCACCTCTACCGGTTCGTGGTGCACCAACCGGAGATAACCCGGCGCCGTGACGTGGTCGCCGACGTGGTCGACACGGTCGCCAGCGGGCTCGCCCGCATCTTCGGCGACCGGCTGCGCGCGCTCGGCCTCGACTCCGGCGCCGCGCTGCCCTGGTCGTACGGCGTCGTCGGTTACGTCCAGGCGGCCGGCGACTGGTGGCTGCGCCAGCGACAGCCGATCAGCCGGGAGGCGCTGGCCGACTACCTGACCACGTTCCTCTGGGGCGGCGTCGCCGGGATCCGGCAGGCCGCCGACGTCCCGGGCGGACTGGCCGCGGTGCGAGGAGAGGGAGAGCGGACATGACCGACGAGGAGTACCGCGGGCCGGCCGTGGTGCAGGCGGGCGGCACCGCGTACCCGGTGGAGATCCGGTTGTCGGCCCGGTTCGAGCCGGTCGAGGGCCGGTTCCGCTGGGCCGGCCGGACCGCACCGCACACCGCACTGCGCGCGCGGCTCGGCGAGGCCCGGCTGGTCCTCCCCGGAGCGCCGGCGGTGCCGGTCCGGCTGAGCGAGCCGGACCCGTGGGGCGCCGTGCGGCTCACCGGCACCGGCCGGCCGCCCTGGCGGGTGGCGTCGTGACCGGCCACTACGACGTGCTGATCATCGGCGCCGGGCTCTCCGGCATCGGCGCGGCCTGGCGGCTGCGGGCGGCGCTGCCGCACCGGACGTACGCGATCCTCGAGGCGCGGGACGCGATCGGCGGCACCTGGGACCTGTTCCGGTACCCGGGCGTGCGGTCCGACTCCGACATGGTCACGTTCAGCTATCCGTTCCGGCCGTGGCGCGGCCCGGAGGCGCTGGTGTCCGGCGACCGGATCCGCGCCTACGTCCAGGACCTGGCGGACGAGGGCGGCATCACCCCGCACATCCGGTTCGGTGCGCGCGTGGTCGCGGCGGACTGGTCCTCCCCGGACGCGCGGTGGACCGTCCGGCTGGCCGACGGCACGGAGCTGACCTGCGGTTTCCTCTATGCCTGCGCGGGCTACTACGACTACGACGCCGGGCACCGGCCCGACTTCGGCGGCGACTTCGGCGGGCGGCTGGTGCACCCGCAGTTCTGGCCGGCGGACCTGGACCACGCCGGCAAGCGAGTGGTGGTGATCGGCAGCGGCGCGACCGCGGTGACGCTGGTGCCGGCCATGGCCCGCGACGCCGCGCACGTCACCATGGTGCAGCGGTCACCCGGGTACCTGATCCCGCTGCCCCGCCGGGACCCGATCGGCCGGCCGGTCCGGCGGCTGCTGCCCGCCCGCGCCGCCGACGCGGTCATCCGCACCACCTGGGCCGCGCTGACCCAGGGCCTCTACCGGGTCTCCCGGCGGCACCCCCACCTGGTCCGGGCCGCGCTGCGCCGGGCCGCGCTCGCCTACCTGCGCGACCCCGCCGCCGTCGACGCGCACTTCACGCCCGCCTACCAGCCGTGGGACCAGCGGCTCTGCGTGATCCCCGGCGGCGACCTCTACCGGGAGATCCGGGCCGGGCGGGTCTCCGTGCGGACCGGGCACGTCGACCGGCTGGTGCCGGACGGTGTCCGGCTGCGCGACGGCCGGGTGATCCAGGCGGACGTCGTGGTGTCCGCGACCGGGCTGCGCCTGCGGCCGCTCGGCGGCGTGCGGCTGCGCGTCGACGGCACGCCCGTGACGATCGGGGAGCGGGCCGCGTACCGCGGACTGATGCTCAGCGGCGTGCCGAACCTGGCGTACTGCATCGGCTACGTCAACGCGTCCTGGACGCTGCGCGCCGACCTGTGCCACCGGTACGTGTGCCGGCTGCTCCGCCACCTGGACCGGCACGGCCTGCGCACGGCCACGCCCGCCGAACCCGGTGTCCGCGGCCGCCCGCTGCTCGACCTCAGCTCCGGGTACGTACGGCGCTCGCTCGACCTCTTCCCCCGGCAGGGCGACCGCGACCCGTGGCTGGTCCGGCAGGACTACCTGCGCGACCGGCTCACGCTGCCGTACGCCGACGTCACCGCGGACATGCGTTTCGAAGGGAGACGACCGATGACCCGCCTTCGGCACTACCGGTTCGCCGGCCGCACCGCCGTGGTCACCGGCGCGGCCGGCGGCATCGGCGCGCACCTCGCGCACGGCCTCGCCGCGCGCGGCAGCCACCTGGTACTGGTCGACGTGGACGCCGCCCGGCTCGCCGCGCTGGCCGCCCGCCTCCGCGCCGCCCGCCCCGGCCTGACCGTGGCGGCGATCGTCGCCGACCTCGCGGACCGGGACGAGGTGCGGCGCGTCGCGGCCGAGGTGCTGGCCGCGCACCCGGCGATCGGGCTGCTGGTCAACAACGCCGGCGTCGCGCTCGGCGGCCGGTTCGACCAGGTCACCGTGGAACAGTTCGAGACCGTGATGAACGTGAACTTCCGCGCGCCGATGCTGCTCACCCACGCGCTGCTGCCCGCGCTCACCGCGGAGCCGGGCGGCCACCTGGTCAACGTGTCCAGCCTGTTCGGGCTGATCGCCCCGGCCGGGCACAGCGCGTACACGGCCAGCAAGTTCGCGCTGCGCGGGCTCAGCCAGGTGCTGCACAGCGAACTGGCGGACCGCGGCGTCGGCGTGACCACGGTGCACCCCGGCGGCGTGCGGACCGGCATCGCGGCGCGCGCGCTGACCGGCGCCGACGTGCCGGCGGCGGAGGTGGAGCCGAACCGGCGACTGTTCGCCGCGCTGCTGCGCCACCCGCCGGAACGGGCCGCCGCCCGGATCCTGGACGCGGTCGCCCGGCGCCGGGCCCGGCTGCTGATCGGCGCGGACGCGGCCGTGCCGGACCTGCTGGCCCGGCTGCTGCCGAACGGCCACGCGCGCCTCATGCACGCGATCACCTCGGCCGCCGCGGCGTACGGCCGGCGGGCGGCCGCGGGAGCACCCCGATGAGCTGGATCGACGTGCGCGGCAGCCGGATCCGCTACCACGCGACCGGTGCGCCGGACGCGCCGCCGGTCGTGCTGCTGCACGGCATCGGCCGCAGCCTGGAGGACTGGTCGCCGCAGCATCCGCTGCTCGACGACGCGTACCGGGTGATCAGCGTGGACCTGCCCGGCTTCGGGCTGTCCCGGCGACTGCGCGAGCCGGTCACGCTGGCATCGCTGGCCGGCGGCGTCTGGGCGACGCTGGACGCGCTCGGCGAGACCCGGCCGGTCCACCTGATCGGCAACTCGCTGGGCGGGGCCGTGTCGATGCGGATGCTGACCGGGGACCCCGCCCGGGTACGCACGCTGACGCTGGTCAACAGCGCCGGCTTCGGCCGGGAGGTCACGTTCGCGATGCGGCTGCTGGCGGTGCCCGGTCTGGGCCGGCCGCTGCTCGGCCGGGTCCGCCCGCGGATCGCCCGGCGCGCGGAGGCGTCGATCTTCGCGGACCGGTCGCTGGTCACCGAGGAACGCGTCGCCACCGCGATCCGGCTCGCCCGGCAGCCCGACTTCGCCGCGGTCTACCTGGAGATCGCACGGGAACTGGGCGGCTTCCGGGGTATCGCCGGGCCGTGGCGGTCGGAGCTGCTGGCGCGGGTGTCCCGTACCCCGAGACCGACCTTGATCGTCTGGGGTGAACGGGACCTGATCCTGCCGGCCGCGCACCTGGCGGCCGCCCGCGCGGCCCTGCCGCACGCCCGCTGGCACCTGTTCCCGCGCACCGGCCACATGCCCCAGCTGGAACGCCCGGCCGAGTTCGCCACGCTGGCCCGCGCACACCTCGCGCCCCCGGCCGAGGAACACCGGCAGGTCACGGGCCCGCCCGGCGAGCGGGGCGAGGCCGCGGGCCCGGCCGGCGAGCGCGCGGCCGGATAAACCGGAAGACCGGGGCGGAACGGGTACGGAAAGATGCGTGAATGGACACGCGCGGACCGTGGCGATACCTGTGGTGGCTGACCCGGCGTCTGAAACGGCGCGTCGCGCTCGGCGCGTTCTTCGGGTCGGCGTGGTTCCTGAGCCTGGCCGCCACGCCGTGGCTGATCGCGCAGGCGATCGACCGTGGCCTCGCACCACGCCGGCCGTCCGCGCTGGCCGCCTGGGCCGTGATCCTGCTGGCCGTCGGCGTGCTCAGCGCCGGGCTCGGCATCATGCGGCACCGCACCATGACCAAGATGCGGCTGGCCGCGGCGCTGGAGACCGCGGACCTGGTGCTGCGGCACGCGACCCGGCTCGGTGCCGCGCTGCCCCGCCGGATCACCGCGGGCGAGGTGGTCACGATCGGCATCTCCGACGTGTGGACGATCGGCCGCGCGCTGAACGTCGCCGGTGTCGGCGTCGCCTCCGGTGTGGCCTGTCTCGCGGTCGCGCTGCTGCTCCGGGACATCTCGCCGCTGCTCGCCGCGGTGGTGCTGGTCGGCGTGCCGGTGCTGGCACTGCTGATCGTGCCGCTGCTGGCCCGCACCCGCGACGCCGGCGGCCGCTACCGCGAACGGCAGGGCGCGCTGAACACCCGGCTCACCGACATCGTCGGCGGCCTGCGGATCCTCAACGGGCTCGGCGGCAAGGACAGCCACCAGCGACGGTACGAGCGGGAGTCCGCGCTGCTCCGCGAGCAGGGCTACCGGGTGGGCCGGCCGTCCAGCTGGATCGGCGCGCTCGGCGGTGGCCTGCCGATCGTCTTCCTCGCGGTGGTCATCTGGCTGGCCGCCCGGCTCGCCGTCGCCGGTGACCTGACGCCGGGCCAGTTGGTCGCGGTCTACGGCTACACGGCGATGCTGGTCATCCCGGTCGACGTGCTGATCCTCTGCGGCCGGGACCTGGCGCACGGCGTGGTCGCGGCCCGCCGCGTGGTGACGTTCCTCGGTGTACCGGTGGAGGACCCGGCCGGGGTGCCCGGCCCGGACCGCCCGGCCGCGCTGCACGACCCGGAGTCCGGGGTGACCGCCGCCCCCGGTCGGCTGACCGCGCTCGCCGGGTCCCGGCCCGCGGACGCGCGCGAGATCATCGACCGGCTCGGCCGGTACGCGCCGTCCGCGGCCACCTGGAACGGCACGCCGCTGTCCACGGTGGACCGCGACGAGGTCCGGCGGCGGATCCTGGTCGCGGACAACGACGCCGCGCTCTTCGCCGGGTCGCTGGGCGAGGTGGTCGCCGGGCGGCACGACGGTGACGTGCGGGCCGCGCTGGACACCGCGGTCGCGCACGACGTCGGCGACGACCTGAGCCGGCCGGTCGACTGGGGTGGCCGGAATCTCTCCGGCGGGCAGCGCCAGCGGGTCCGGCTGGCCCGTGCGGTGCACGCCGACCCGGAGATGCTGCTGGCCGTCGAGCCGACCTCCGCGGTGGACGCGCACACCGAGGCCGCGATCGCGGAGCGGCTGAGCACGGCCCGCGCCGGTCGCGGCACGGTCGTCGCGACCACCTCACCGGTCCTGCTGGACCGCGCCGACACGGTGTTCTACCTGGTCGACGGCCGGGTGGCGGCGACCGGCACGCATCGCGAGCTGCTGGCCGAGTCGGCCGGCTACCGCGCCCTCGTCACCCGGGCCTTCGGGGAGGACTCATGACCGTCCCCGGCGCCCGGGAGGATCGCATGATCGCGGATCAGCGGCAGGTGGCCCGGGCCGCCGCCCGCCTGGTCGGCGCGGACCGCCGTACCGTCGCGGTGATGCTGGCGCTGAGTTCGCTGGCCGCGCTCGCCGGACTGGGCGCGCCCTACCTGCTCGGCCGGGTGATCGACACGGTCGCGGCCGGCGGCGGCGTCCGTGACGTCGACCGGCTCGCGCTCGCGGTCGTCGGCTGCGCCGTCGCACAGACCCTGCTCAACCGGTACGCGCTGGGCGCCGCCTACCGCTTCGGCGAGCGCACGGCGGCCCGGATCCGGGAGACGTTCCTGCGCCGGGTGCTCGCGCTGCCCGCGTCCGTCGCCGAACGCGTGCCCACCGGCGACCTGGTCGCCCGCGGCACCACCGACGTCGACGTGGTCGCCACCACGCTGCGCGACGTGCTGCCCGGCGTCTTCCTGAGCCTGGTGCAGATGATCTTCCTGGTCGCCGCCGTGGTCGTCCTCGACCCGGTGCTCGGCGTCAGCGGCGTCCTCGGCCTGTCCGGCATCTGGTTCGTCACCCGCTACTACCTGCGCCGCGCCCGCGACGTCTACCTCGCCGAGGGCCGGGCCAACTCGCGGCTGGCCGAGGAGCTGTCCGCGACCACGGCCGGCGCGCGCACCGTCGAGGCACTCGGCCTGCACCGGCGCCGGCTCGACGCGGGACAGGCCGCGATCGCGGAGACCCGCCGCACCCGGCTGCGGTCACTGGCGTTGCGCAGCGTGTTCTTCCCGGCCGCGGAGAGCATCTACGCCGTACCCGCGGTGCTGGTCCTGCTGCTCGGCGGCGTGCTCTACGGGGCCGGCCAGGTCACGCTCGGCACGGTCGCCGCCGCCGTGCTCTACCTGCGACAGCTGGTCAATCCGCTGGACACCGTCCTGATCTACGTGGAGCAGGTGCAGAGCAGCGGCGCCGCGTTCGCCCGGATCGAGGGCGTGGCCACCATCCCGGCGCCGCCCGCGGTGACCGCCGCGACGCCGGACGGCGACCGGATCGAGGTGATCGGCGTCCGCTACGCCTACGGCACCGGCCCCGACGTGCTGCACGACGTCGACCTGACGGTACGGCCGGGGGAGCGCCTCGCCGTGGTCGGCCTGTCCGGCGCCGGGAAGTCCACGCTCGGCCGCCTCCTCGCCGGCGTCGACCGGCCCACCGCCGGCTCCGTGCTGGCCGGTGGCGTGCCGATCGCGGACCTGCCACCGGACCTGCTGCGCCGCCAGGTCGTGCTGGTCACCCAGGAGCACCACGTCTTCCGGGACACGCTGCGCGCCAACCTGATGAGCGCCGCGCCGGACGCGGAGCTGCACCGCGCGCTGCGTACGGTCGGCGCGGACTGGGCCGACGACCTCGACCGTGACCTCGGCGCGGCGCCGCTCGACGGCGCCCAGGCCCAGCAGCTCGCGCTGGCCCGGGTGCTGCTGGCCGACCCGCACACCGTCATCCTGGACGAGGCCACCGCGCTGCTCGACCCGACCGCGGCCCGCACGGCCGAACGCGCGCTCGCCGCCGTCCTGCACGAGCGCACGGTCATCGCGATCGCCCACCGCCTGCAGACCGCACACGACGCGGACCGGGTCGCGGTCATGCACGCCGGCCGGATCATCGAGATCGGCCCGCACGACGCCCTGCTGGCCGCCGGCGGCCCCTACGCCGACCTCTGGCGTTCGTGGCACGGCGACGAATCCAGCGTGTCCTCCTGACCACGCCGTCGCGGGCGGGGGCCACCGGCGTGGATCTTCAGCAGCCTCGCCCGGCACCGCCGCTCGCCGTGGTGCGCGGTGTGCGCCCGCCGGCGGCGTGACTACCGGCGGGCGGCGCGGCGGGTCCGGCGCACGAGGAGGCGCCAGACGGTCAGGCCGAAGATCAGTGCGGCGGCGAGCGTGAGGCCGGTGACCATGCCCCTGGGGAGGACGCGGCCGAGCTGGCTCAGGGCCGTGGCGCCGCCCAGGAGCACGGCGGCCGTGGTGAGCAGGAAGGCGGGGCCGTAGCCGTGTCTCGTCATCGAGGCGGCGGCCGTCCAGCCGCGGAACCGGCCGCCGGCCACGACGGCCAGCGCGATCAGGGCGACCGGCGTGGCCAGGACGATGCCGCAGGCCACGATCCAGGTCTGCGCCGCCGGCACGAACGGCACGCCCGCGCCGGTGACGACGTAGAAGACCATCGCGGGTACGAAGAGGAGGCCGCACAGCCAGCTCAGCGCCGCGACCATGCCGAGTCGCGGGCCGAGCCCGGGCGCCTCGGCCCCCGTCGACCGCGGGCGGCCCCGGTGAACGGCGTCCGGGTCCTTCTCCGGCGCGGGTGACACGAACGTCGCACCCGTCACGGCGAGCAGCGAGAACCCGAAGAGCACGAGCGCGAGGAACGCGGGGTACGAGGCGGCGGGGTCGTCGCCGGCGTACTCGGGATCCCAGTCCGGCCAGTAGGTGGCGACCGGGACCGCCAGCAGCGCGATGAGCAGGTGATATCCGAGCACCGCCGCCAGGCCGAGCAGGCCGGGCGCGAGCGGCGCCCGCCGCAGCACCGCGACCGGCGTCTGCAGCAGCGCGCCGGCCAGCACCCAGATTGTGCTGACCATGACGACCAGGTATCCGTCGTCGCGCAGCGCGTCCCGGATCGACGCGAACGGCTCGAACGCGTCCGCGAGCGGGCCGAGGCGGAACGCGGCCACGCCGCCGGCCACGATCCCGGCGATCGACGCGGTCAGCCGCAGCGCGCCGACGACGGGCGGCACCCGGCGGGCCGGCGGCGTCTGCGGCACGGCCGACGGCTGCGGCACGGCCGACGTCTCCGGCACGGCCGAGGGCCTCCGGCGGGACGGCGACCGCTCCCGCGGCGCGACCGGCGCGGCCGGTGCGTCCGGCGCGTACCGCCGGACGCGCGGAGCCGGGCGATCATCGGGTGCGCTCATGGTGATCAAGGGTAACGACCGGTCGCGGAGATCACTCGTGCCAACCGTGGTGCGCTGGGTAAGGACAATGCATACCGGAGCGTCGAGAGGGTGCGGATGTCTGAGATCGGGGCGGCGGAGCCGTGGGCGGTACGCGAGACCGGCGTGCCGGACGACGACCGGCTGCGCCAGCGGGAATCCGTGTTCGCGCTGGCCAACGGCCACATCGGCTTGCGTGGCAACCTGGACGAGCCGGAGATCTGCGGCATGCCGGGCACCTACCTGAACTCGCTGTTCGAGGAGCGGGACCTCAGCTACCCCGAGGAGGGGTACGCGTTCCCGAAGCGCACCGAGACGATCGTGGACGCGCCGAACGCCAAACCGATCACGCTGACCGTCGGCGGTGAGCGCTTCGACGTGCGGACCGGCACCGTCACCCGGCACGAGCGGGTGCTCGACCTGCGGCGCGGCACGCTGGTCCGGGAGGTCGAGTGGGTCTCGCCGAACGGCGTGCGCCTGAGCCTGCGCACCGAGCGGCTGGTCTCGTTCACCCGGCCGTCGATCGCGGCGATCCGGTACGTGGCGCGCGCCGACGCGCCGCTGCGGGCCGAGTCGGACCTGCGGGTCAACGAGGAGCCGCCGGAGCAGCGGGACGATCCGCGGGCCAGCGAGATCATCCCGCGGCCGTTCGAGTCGGTGTCGCACGACCGGGACGCGCTGGTGCACCACACCCGCCGCTCGAAGATCACGGTGGCGGTCGCGGCCACGCACGTCGGCGCGGACGGAACCGCCACGTCGGAGCCCGACCTGCTGCGGTGGACCGCCGAGGGCCACGGTGAGCTGCGCTTCGACAAGATAGTGGCGTACCGGTGGGGTGGCGACGAGGACGTGCGCGCGGCCGCGCTGCAGGAGCGGGACGCGGCCGCCGAGGCCGGGTTCGACGTGCTCGCCGACGAGCAGTGCCGGCACCTGGAGGCGTTCTGGGCGGACGCGGACGTGGAGATCGACGGTGACCCGGAGGTGCAGCAGGCGGTCCGGTTCGGGCTGTTCCACGTGCTGCAGGCCGGCGCGCTGTCCGTGCCCGGCCCGGTCCCGGCCAAGGGCCTGACCGGCAACGGGTACGACGGCCACACGCTCTGGGACACCGAGATCTACGTGCTCCCGGTGCTCACCTACACCCACCCGGAGTACGCCGAGCGCGCGCTCCGCTGGCGGCACCACACGCTCGGCCACGCCCGGGACCGGGCCCGTGAGCTGGGTCTGTCCGGCGCCGCGTTCGCCTGGCGGACGATCTCCGGCCCGGAGTGCTCCGGCTACTGGCCGGCCGGCACCGCGGGCCTGCACGTCAACGCGGACATCGCCGGTGCGGTGCTGCGCTACCACGCGGCCACCGGCGACGAGACGTTCATGCGCGAGGCCGGCCGGGAGCTGATCGACGAGACCGCGCGGCTGTGGGTGAGCGTGTCGCACCTGGACGCGGACGGCGTCGCGCACATCGTGGGCGTGACCGGGCCGGACGAGTACAGCGCGCTGATGGACGACAACGTCTACACGAACCTGATGGCGCAGCAGAACCTGCGCGCGGCCGCGCTCGACGAGCACTCGCTGGAGATCGCGGACCGGATCGCGATCCCGTACGACGAGCGGCACGACGTGCACGACCAGTCGGCCGGGTTCACCCGCCTGGAGGAGTGGAACTTCCCCGGCGACCGGTTCCCGCTGATGCTGCACCACCCGTACCTCAACCTCTACCGCCGTCAGGTGGTCAAGCAGGCGGACCTGGTGCTGGCGATGCTGATGCGCGGTGACGTGTTCACGCCGGAGCAGAAGCGGCGGAACTTCGACTACTACGAGGCCCGCACGGTACGGGACTCCTCGCTCTCCGCGCCGGTCCAGGCCGTGCTCGCGGCCGAGACCGGGTACCTGTCGCTGGCCCACGCGTACCTGGCCGAGGCCGCGCTCCTCGATCTGCGCGGCGACGGCGAGTCCGGCGGCGACGGCCTGCACATCGCCGCGTGCGCGGGCGCGTGGATGGCGCTGGTGATGGGCTTCGGCGGGCTGCGCGACTGCGGCGGGCGGCTGTCCTTCGCGCCCCGGCTGGCTCCGGGCCTGTCCCGGCTGCGCTTCCGGGTCCGCTGGCGGCGGGCGCGGCTGACCGTGACCGTCACGCCGGGTGAGGTCACCTACACCGCGCGCGGCGACGCCGTGACGTTCGACCACGAGGGTACGGAGGTGACGGTCGCGGACGGGGACACCGCCACGTTCCCCCTGGCGCCGGTCGAGGACCGGCCCGCGCCGCCGTCACCCCGGCCGCCGGCGCCGCGCTGACCGGCGGATTCACCCGGATTCACTCGATTCTGACCGGGCGCTCACCGGCGTACCCACGATGGTTGTCATGGATGTGGTGACGATCCGCGTCGGGGTCGCCGGCATGCGGCCGGTGGTTGCCGAGGGTGTGCGGTCCTGGCTGCGGCAGGATCCGCGGCTGGTGGTGGCCGAGGCCGACGACGCCGACGTGCTGGTGTGCGACTCCGGCGCGCGCGTTCTCGGCCTGCACCACCGCCCGGTCGTGGTGTTCACCGTGGACCGGGACCGGCGCGAGCTGATCGCCGAGATCCTGGAGGCCGTGCCACACGGGCGGGGCACGGCTCCCAGGACCGTTCCGCAGCTGTCCGCGCGCGAGCACGCGGCGCTGTGCTGGTGGCTCGGTTCGCTGACCAAGGCGTCGGTGGCCCGCCGGATGGGCATCTCCCCGCACACCGTGGAGATGTACATCAAACGGATCCGGCAGAAGTACGCGGAGCTGGGCCACCACCTGCCGACGAAGGCGGACCTGCTGGTGCGGGCGGTGGCCGACGGGCTCTACACCACGGAGGGGCTCGCCGGCCACCGGTCTCACAGCGAGTAGACCCGCGCCCAGTCCACCTCGAAGATCGCGGTCTGCAGGCCGGTGCCGTGGAAGTTGTCCAGCTGGATCGTCTGGAACATCGGGCCCGGCGCGCACTGGATGCAGTCCGCGCTGAACACGAACCACTGCTGACCGTCGATGAAGCCCTTGACGTGCTGCGGCGTCCACTCGAACCCGAAGTTGTGCCACTGGGTCAGGTCCACGGTGCACTTCTGCGCGTGCTCCTGCACCTTGGGCTGGTGGTTCGGGTAGTGCATGAACGCCTCCGCGCACTGCTCACCGGGTGCGCCGTTCTCCAGGTAGTCGTACTCCGCGCCGGCCGGCCACTGCTCGTTGTCCGGCCAGAGCAGCAGCACCGGGTGGTACTGCTTGCCGTTGTTCGCGGACGTGGCCTGCGAACGGGCCCGCACCTCCCACCGGCCGTACTTCTGGGCGAACGTGCTGCCCAGTAGCCCGGTGTCGCCGCCGGCCTCGCCGGTCATCCGCATGATGCCGCCGAGCACGCGGCTGTTCTCCTCGCAGCGGCGGCCGTTGCCGTTGTGCCCCTCCCAGCAGCCGCTCGCCTCGCTGCCGGCCAGCGTCCACTTCGTCGCGTCCGGCTTCGCGGGCGCGGCCGTGCTGCCGTAGTTGAACTCGTCGGACGCGGGTAGCGCGGTGCCCCAGTTGAACCGCTGCGCCGCGGTGTCCGCGCCGGTGGGCGGCGGCGTGGTCGGGGGCGGCGTGGTCGGGTCCGGTCCGGGCAGCGATATCGGCTGGTAGTCGCAGGCGGTCGCGGACCAGGTCATGCCGGCCGGCCCGGTCAGCCGCGCGGTCACGTTCGCCCGGGTGGCGCCGCCCGGCGCGGTGAACTCGCCGGCGACCCGCGTCCATGTCTCCGCCGCGTTCGGTTCGACGCCGACCTCGGTGCCGTTCGAGTGCCCGAGGTAGACGCTCCCCGCGCCGTACCAGTCCACCTGCATCCGCGCGGTCACGGCCGCGGTGGTGCCGCTGACCCAGGTGTCCATCGCGAACAGCCACCGCTCGGCCTCGGTGACGTCCTTCTGCGGCAGGTACATCTCCGGGTTGACGCCGTTCGTGGACGGCTGCCGGTAGGCGTGGTCGGCCGCGACGTGCGCGCCGACCGCGACCCGCGAGCCGGTCGCGCCGGTGCCGTGCCGGCCCCAGCCGGTGATGTCCCGGTCGACGACCGGATTCGCGCACGTGTTGATCAGCGACCCGGTGCGCACGCCGCCGTCGGCCGCGGGTGCCGCCTGGGCGACGGTGATCCCGGTTCCGGTGATCACCACGAGCCCGGCGGCCGCGGCCGCCAGATAAGTCCGCATGATCCCTCCCTCTGTTAGCTGTGAAGCTCGGCGCAGGTCACGCTAGGGACGCACGCGGCCGGGCGTCATGACCCGGGAACAGGGGACACCCGCGGGCCGTCCACTGTGCCCGCGCTCCGGTCAGGTCGCGGTGAGCAAATGGTGAAACCGCAGTTCAGAACGCGTACGGACGGGTGACGCAGGCGGCACCTCTTGTCCTAGGCTGTGACGGTCGATATCGATTTCCAGGAGTGTGTGTTGCCTCATCCCGTGGAGCCGTTGTTCGCCGTGCTGGGCCCGCTCGCCGTGACCGGCACGGACGGAACCGTCGTGCCGCTGCCGCCGGGCCGCCGCCGCACGCTGCTCGCCGCGCTGCTGCGCGGGCGCAACCGCTGGGTCGACAACGACACGCTGGCCGCGGCGCTCTGGGAGCGCACCGACTATCCCAGCTCGATCAGCGGCAGCATCAAGACCTACATCCACCAACTGCGCAAGATCCTTCCACCGGGTACGGACGGGGAGGCGCGCCTGGCCGGCCGTGGTGGCGCCTACCGGCTCACGGTCGCGGACGGTGAGCTGGACGCGGACGTGTTCACCGCGCTGGCCGAGGCCGGCGTGGCCGCGCTCGGCCGGGGTGACCCGGCCGAGGCCGCGCTGCTGGAGCAGCGCGCGCTGGCGCTGTGGCGCGGCGACCCGGAGGAGGACGCGCTCGACACGGTCACCGTCCGGCACCTGGACGAGCTGCGCTGGACCGCGCGGTACGCGCTGGCCGACGCGCTGATCGCAACCGGCGAGCCGGCCGAGGCGATCGCGCTGGCCCGCGCCATGCTCACCGAGGACCGGCTGCGCGAGCCGGCCTGGGAGCGGCTGGTCGTCGCGCAGCGGGCGGCCGGCTGGCAGGTGGACGCGCTGGCCAGCTACGAGGCGGCGCGCGTGCTGCTGCTCGACACGTTCGGTGCGGAACCGGGCAGCCGGCTGCGCGAGGCGTACCGTGCCCTGCTCGCCGAGACGGCCGACCGGCCGGTCCCGGCGTCCGGCCCGCGGTCCGCGGTCGCGGTGGCGGACGCCCCGGTGCGGGCCCACCCGGCGCCGGCACCGCACGCCGCCGGCCCGTCCGGGTCCCGGCCTTCCGGTCCGGGCGTGCCGGCGTCCAACGGTTCCGGTTCGGGCGCGCCGGTGTCGCGCGTGCCCGGTCCGGGTGCGCCGGCCGTGCCGTCGCCGGTCCCGGCCGCGCCCCGCCGGCGGCCGGCGGGGACGGACGGCCGGCGGGTGCCGGCCGCGCTGCTCGCGCTGGTGGTGGCCGGGGTGCTGGTGCTGGCCGGCGGCTCGGCCACGGTGGCCGGCCGCGGTCTCCCGCAGACCGGTGGCGTCGCGGGCGGCGCGGCGGCCGCGCCGAAGATCCTCTTCGGGCTCGGGCCGGACCCGGTGCGGGCCCGCAAGTCACCGCTGATGCAGTCCGGTGTCGGCATGGTCACCACGTGGTACCACAAGCAGGGCGACCTGGACCGCTTCGAGGGCTGGCGGGCGGACGTGATCCCGCAGACGTACGCGTCCGGGCTCGCGATGCACGTGATCGTCGGGACCTGGGAGGACGGCGAGTCGGTGGACACCCGGTTCGGGCACGCGTGCGGCCAGCCCTACCCGCTGTCCGACGAGTTCGTGCCGGACATGCGGCGGCTGGCGGCGGCGTTCGCGGGCCCGGCGGACGGCCCGCCGCTCTACGTGTCGATGTTCTCCGGCCTGCAGCACCTCACGTGCGCGGACAACGGCTATCTCGACGATCCGGCGACCACGAACTACTACCTGGCGCTGAAGGAGCGGTACACCGAGCTGATGCGCGTGATGCGGGCCGCCGCGCCGAACCTGCGGATCGCGCTGAACTGGGACGGCTGGAACGCCTCGCACGACGACCCGGAGAACGGCGCGGGTCGGTCGATGTTCCAGTACTTCGTGGAGGTCATGCGCGCGTCCGACTTCCAGAGCTTCGGCGCGTTCACCGAGGACGGCAACGCGGAGCACATCGCGCAGATGGTCGGCGTGCTCGGCGAGCACGGCCCGGTGATGGTCTCCCACTACGGCCCGCACGAGGACTCGCTCGCGGTCTACCGGGACGACCTGCACCGCACGTTCCCGCCGGACGTGCTGGCCCGGCTGGTCGCGGACGGGCTGTTCGCGTTCAGTTTCAAGGACCCGGACCTGCAACGCGAGTCGCCCGAGCTGATGACGCTGACGTCCGGCATCGTGCAGGACTACGGTCAGTTCCCGCCCGTCCGCTGAGGCGTCAGCGGACGGGCGGGACCCCCCTGGGGAAAGGCTCGCTACTCCGGGTCGGAGCGGGTCAGCAGCTGCACGCCGGTGCCGAGGCGGAGCAGGTCCGCGTCGGAGACGGTGAGGTCGCCGGTGACGGTGATCTCCAGCGTGGCGTCCCAGTCGCGCACGTCGACGGTGAGCCGGGCCCCTGCGTCGTCCCGGGTCAGCGCCGCGGCGTACCCGTTGACGGTCCGGTCGGCGCCGGTCAGCTGCTGCCGCTTCCGCAGGATCAGGCTGACGTCACCGGGACCCGTGAAGATCATCCGAGACTTGGTGACCGTCGTGGTGGTCAGGCCGGCCGGGGACAGGCCGAGCCGGAACGGCGGCTGCACCTCGATCGACGCCTCGACCAGCGCGCCGGCCCACTCGACCACCTCGTCCGGCGTGTACGTGTCGTCGGTGGTCAGCGTGACCCACCGGTTCGGCGACTCCTGCCAGTAGAGCGTGAGCTGCCGGGCCGGCTGCACGTCGACGGTCCGCAGCGTGCCGGCCCGGCCGCGCACCTGCCGCGTGGTCTCCGTGCCGGGCGTGCCGAACGACGGCCGCGCACCGGACACCGTGACCGTGATGTCCGCCTCCCGCTCCGGGTCGGTGGTCTCGAAGAACCCGATCAGGTCGCCGCCGCTCATCGTGGCCACCGGCGCGCGCCGGTCGTCCGCGGCCGGCAGCGCGTACGGGAACACCGGCGCGGTCCACCCCTCGGTCAGCGTCACCGCGGTGGCGGCCGGCGCCTCGCTCTCCGGCGGCGGCGCGACCGACGACGGCGGGCTGCTCGACGGCGGCGCGGCCGACGGCGACGGGGACGTGGTGGCCGCGGCGGTGGGGGAGGGCGGCACGGCCGGTGCGGTGGCGGCCGGCGGCACCACCGGCTCCGGGCGGACGGCCAGCACGGCCACGACCGGCACGCCGACCGCGACCACGGCCACCACCGCGGACACGCCGGTGGTGATCGTGCGGCGCCGGCGGATCACCCGGGAGCGCGCGTGCACGCCGCGCAGCAGGTTGTCGTCGGAGGGGGCGCGGCCGGCCGCGTCGTGCATCGTCTCCGCCAGCAACCGGTCCAGTTCATCCATCGCCGCCCACTCCTCTCTCACTCAACATGGTCCGCATCTTGGCCAGCGCGCGGGCCGCCTGGGACCGGACCGTGGACTGCCCGCAGCCCAGCAGCGCGGCGATCTCGTCGTCCGGCAGGTCCTCGTAGAAGCGCAGCACCAGCACCGCGCGCTGGGAGCGCGGCAGCCCGGCCATCAGCTGCCACATCTGGTCGCGGGCGGCCACCCGCGCCTGCGGTTCGTCGAAGCCGGCCGGCTCCGGCACGTCCGCGAGGATCGCCTCCCGGGCGGAGAAGCGCCGCCGCCAGGAGACGAACTGGCGCACGATCGCGGTACGCACGTACGCCTCCGGGCTGTCCATCGCGGTGACCTTGGGCCAGCGCCGGTGCATGCGCGCCAGCACCTCCTGGACCAGGTCCTCCGCGAGGTGCGCGTCACCGGACAACACGTACGCGAACCGCAGCAGTGCCCGCCCGCGGCCGTGCACGAAGTCGTCGAAGTCCTCCGCACGGCCGGTGACGGCCGTCGTCGACTCGTTGGTGGTCATCGTGGCCTGTTCGCCTCGACGCCGGAGATCTCCGGGCCCGCGAGGGGCACCGGAGATCTCGAGGGCGTAGCGGAATAGGGAAACCAGCTCAGCAACCCTTGAATACGTACGAACGAGACCCTGGGGCCGTCACGTCGACGTCGCGCAGGACGATGGAGAGCTTGCTGCCGAACCCGTTGCACGCCTTCGTGAAGCCGCTCTGAGTGTATTCGATCACGACGACGTTGTTACCGTACGTGGCGGTGTAGCGGTCGCACTCGTTCCAGGCCCCGCACTCCTCCGCGACCGCGAAGTCGAAACCGGCCTTCCGCGCGTTCGCGGTGGACAGCTCGGCCAGGTTCTTCTGCCCGACGGCCAGGCCCTTGCCGTGTGCGTAGGCGGACAGCGCCGCCGCGTACTCCACCGCCTGCGCCTGGGTCAGCAGGCCGTTGGACCGCGTGTACGAGTCGAGGTTGTCCGGCTCGATGGCCTGGAAGCCCTTCGCCTTGCACCGGTCGATCCACTCGGCCGCGACCTTGGTCAGCGCGGTGCGCTTGGCCGCGGTGGAGAAGTCGAGCATCGCCTCGTCCCAGTCCTCGTCGATCACGAGGTTGCCGCCCTTGTCGCGCAGCAGCAGGTCGTTGTGGTTCTTCTCCCACCACGACTGCGCGCCGGGCTGCACCTGGAACGCGTTGATGTAGCAGATGTTGTAGATGCCCGCGGCCGGGCTGGCCTCACTGTCCCGGCTGACCACGGTCACGCCGGCCGGCGGCGGGTAGACCCCGCCGATCTGGTAGTCGAAGCCCGCGTTCGCCGGCGGCGGCGTCCAGGTGCCGGTGGGTGCGCCGGTCGTCGGGGCGGCCGCCGGCGTGCCGGCCGGCTTCGACGCGGACGGCGTCGTGCCGGGCGTGCTCC
Source organism: Catenuloplanes niger (assembly GCF_031458255.1). Lineage (NCBI taxonomy): Bacteria > Bacillati > Actinomycetota > Actinomycetes > Micromonosporales > Micromonosporaceae > Catenuloplanes > Catenuloplanes niger. The sequence goes on along the minus strand of NZ_JAVDYC010000001.1, from coordinate 767,751 downwards.
GCGACGGCGACACGCTCGGCGCGGGCGCGGTCGTGGTGGCCGCGGCGGACGGCGTGGGCGTCGGCGTCGCGGGCGCGGTCGCGACCGGCTTGGGCCGCGGCTTCCAGCGGTCCCACCAGGGGCGGGTGCCCGCGTTCGCGGTGCCGATGCCGACCCCGAGGAGCACTGCCACGGTCGCGGTGACCGTCACTCCCACTGTGATCCGCCTGCGCTTGGATGCCATCGGTGTTGTTCTCCTCGGGCCTCGCCGGTTGTTCTCCACCCCCTGAACGCGGTCACCCGGCGCCGCTGCTGCCACGGATTCGAGAATTTTTTGGGTAGTTTTGTGGTGACTTTGCGTGTCGAGCCGGCCGGTGGCACCCCGCTCACCGTTTCCGGCCGCGCGGCACCGCGGTGCCGGCGCCCCCACCGCACCGCCCGGGCATGGAGCGCCCTCGGGATCGGGGCGGCCGGCAACGCGCCGCAGAACGGCGTGAGGAGCGCGGCGTCGACGGCATACCACCGGTGCGGCCGGTACGCGACCTCGCCGGCCCGCTGCACCTCGACGCGGCTGCCCGTGGCGAACTCGCCGGCGTCGGCGATCACCACCCCGCGGCTACCTCCGGCGGCTCAGCGCGACCGCCGCGGCGGCGAGGGCGGCGGTTCCGCCCAGGCAGAGCAGCAGCAGGAGCAGGTGCCAGGGGCGCACGGCAATCATGAGCTGGGACGATACGCGATCGGCGGCGCCGGGGTCGCCCGGTGAGCGGTCCACGGCCGGCCGGGCGCGGGCCACGGCGGTCCCCGCGCCGGGACGGCCGCGGTTCGCGGCGCGTCCGGGTGGAGCGTGACCTGGGCGCGAACCGCCGGACCGGGGTGGCGGGCCGTTGCGGCGATCAGGAACCATGTCCGGGTGCACTCGTATTCTGAAGCCCGGCAGCAGGCCCAGCGGATCGCGGACGGCGGGGACCCGGCCGCGGCCCGGGCCCTGCTGGAGAACGTCGTCGACCGGGGCCGGCCCGGGCTCGCCACGGGTGACCCGGAGCTGCTTACCACCATGCGCCAGCTCGCGGGGCTGTACGCGCAGGCCGGCGACCACACCGGCGCGCGCCGGCTGCTGGAGGAGGCGTACGCGGCCGGTCAGCAGCGGATCCAGCCGGTCGACCCGGTGATGGTGCTGTTGGCGTACGACCTGGCCGTGGTCGCGGACGAGCTGGCCAACCGGCTGGTGGCGAAGAAGAACTTCGCGCTGGTCGCGGAGCACGGCCCGGCCGCGCTCGGCGACGGGCACCCGGCGGTGACGCACGCCCGCGACTACGTGGCGGCGGGCACCCCGGCCGCGACCGAGGACGGTTTCCCGACCACCCGGATGTCGCCGGTTCCGGCGGAGACGCCCACGGCCCCGCCGGCGCCGTTCGCGACGCCGGTCGCCGGGCCGGGTTACGGGCAGCCGGTCTCCGGCGTGCCGGGCCGGGCCGTCTCCGGCGTCCCCGGCTACGGCCAGCCGGTGTCCGGCGTGCCGGGTCAGCCGGTATCGGGTGCGGCGGGCTATGGCCAGCCGGTGTCGGGTGCGGCGGGCTACGGCCAGCCGGTGTCGGGTGCGGCGGGCTACGGCCAGCCGGTGTCCGGTGTGCCGGGTCAGCCCGTCTCCGGTGGGCCCGGCTACGGGCCGCCGGTGTCGGGATCGCCGATGTTCGGGGTGCCGGTCTCCGGCACGCCGGTGTCGTCGTCGCCGTTCGGGGCGCCGGGCGAGGGGCGGAAGCCGCACCGTACGCCCTGGGTGATCGCCGCGGCCGCCACCGTCTTCGCCGTGCTCATGCTGGTTGTCGTGCTGGTCCGGCCCGGTGCCGATCCGGCGACGCCGGTGGCCGGCCCGACGGGCGAGCCGGCCACCACGGCGGGGACCTCCGGCACCGGTGACGCCGCGCTCGGCGCGCTGCCGTCGCCGGCGCCCTCCGCCTCGCCTGCCCCGGCCGGCACCACGGCCGCGCCACCCCCGCCGGCACCGGCGGCGACGACGGCCGCGCCGGCCAACCCGCCGGCCACCACCACCCAGATCGTCTCGCCGAGGAACGGCGCCGGCGTCTCCCGCGACTTCACGGTCTCGTTCGCGGTCTCCGGCGCGGACGCGGCCGCCACCGGCACGAAGCTCGCGCTGACCGTCTGCGTCAAGGAGTGGTGCTTCCTCGACGGCCCGATCACGATCAAGAACGGTGTCGCGGAGGACTACACGGTCACGCTCGGCCCCAAGGACGGCGAGGGCATCGGTGAGAAGTGGACCGTGCGCGTCGACCGGCTGTCCCAGGCCGACTACACGTTCCTGGCCGACCACAAGCGGAAGGCGACCGAGGAGGGCACGTGGGGCGCCGGGGTCACCACCCCGATCGACCGGCTCAACAAGACGCCGGTCAGCTCCGTCGTGGTGACCAAGACCAGCTGATCCGCTCAGCGCGCGTTCAGGCGGGCGCTGGCGGCGACGGTCTCCTCGGTCTCGGCGCGGCGCCGCAGCTCGTAGGCGGCGAACGCGGCCGGGAGGTCGTCGCCGTGCGCGGTGAGCGCGGCGGCCAGCGCGACCGCGTCCGCGAGCGCCATCGACGCGCCCTGGGCCGCCGCCGGCGAGGCCGCGTGGGCCGCGTCGCCGGTCAGCACCATCCGGCCGTCGTGCCAGCGGGGTGTGGTCGGGATGTCGTAGGAGTCGCCGCCGACCACCTCGGCGCCGGTCGCCGCGATGATCGCGGCCGCCGGCGTGGCGTCGTCACGGAACGCGGCCAGTGCCAGTTCCCGCCACCCGGCCGGGGTGGCGCCACCGCCGCCGGGCGCACCGGGGATCCGGGCGAACCACCAGGTGCGGCCGTCGCCGGGCGCGGTGCAGCCGAAGGACGCCCGACCGCCGCTGATCATGTGGTACGTGTCCGGCGGCACGTCGCCGGGGTTGCCGTCGGCATAGCCGTAGACCACGTGCCGGCCGGTGAAGCGCGGGCGCGGCGCGTCCGGGTCGATCAGGCCGCGGACGCGGGAGTGGATGCCGTCCGCGCCGACCAGGAACGTGCCCTCGGCCGCGCCGCCGTCCTCGAAACCGGCCCGGACCCCCGCGGCCGTGCCGCCGTCGGTGGCACGAGCGTCGAGGCCCGCGGTCGCGCCGGTCAGCCGCCGGCCGTGGTGGATCGGGATGCCGTGCGCCGCCACCTGTTCCTGCAGCACGCGGTAGAGCGCGGCGCGGCGCATCGTGCGGGCCGGCCCCTCGATCGGGCGTTCCCCGAGGCGGCGGCCGGCCGCGTCGAACAGGGCCACGGCCCGCGCCGGGTGGGACGCCTCGATCACGGCCTGCGCCGCGCCGATCGAGTCGAGCGCGGCCATGCCGTTCGCCATCACGGTGAGGAACGCGCCGGCGTCGTCGCCACCGGACCGGTGCGCCTCGAAGACCGCGGACGCGATGCCGGCCCGGTGCAGCGCGAGCGCGGTGGCGGCGCCGGCGACGCCGCCACCGATGATCAGTGCCTGGGTCCGCTCCATGCGGGCCAGCTTAGGGCTCAGCGAACCACTGTGTTGCTCGCCCAGATCGCCTTGCCGGTGGCGTTGCGGTAGAGCACCAGGTTGCCGTCGTCCTGCAGGCGCAGCGTGCTCGCCCCGGCCGTCCAGGTCTTCGTGTCCCAGACCGCGACCGGGCCGTCCGGGTTCTTGTAGAGGACCAGGTTGCCGTCCGGCTGGTTGAGCAGCCGCCGCCCGCCGGTGTTCGTGACGCTCCACAGTGCCCGGCCGTTCGACGAGTCGTAGAGCACCAGGTTCCCGTCGGCCTGCATCCACAGGTAGAAGCGCCCGTTCGGCGACCGCATGGCGGACAGCTTCCGGATGCTCTGCCCGGTGGTCAGGCCGGCCGGCATGTGGTTGGCCACCTTGTTCACCAGCTCGCTGTAGCGCGGTTCCTTCGGCGTGCCGTCGCGGTGGACGATGCCGTAGTGGCACTCCGGGTCCTGGTTCGCGTCCGTGCACGCGGCCCAGTCCCGGTACTGGTAGAGGAACAGCGGCCCGGCGTAGTCCAGTTCGCGCCACATGTGCACGCCCTCGACGTCGAAGTCGCGGATCAGCTCCAGCGACGGGTGGTTCGTGCCGAGGCCGGACGCGGTGGGGTAGCCCCACTCGGTGCCCCAGATCTTCTTGCCCGCGTCACCGTTGTCGACCAGCACCTTGCGCAGCGCGGCCAGCTGCCCGCACGGCGCCGCCCCGGGCTGGTAGCGCGGCCCGAACAGCACCCGGTCCGGGCGTGCGCAGTCCGACTGCGCCGGGCCCTGGCGCTGATGCCAGATGGGGTACGGGTGGTGCGCCACCGCGTCGAAGTCGTCGCCGAACCCGTTCGCGTACGCCCAGGTCAGCCACGCCGCGGGGGAGTTCGGGTTGGGCACGGTGGCCGGCACGGCGGGCTGGTTGGCGGGCCGGGTGCCGGCCGCGGAACCGCCGGCGAGCACGGTGCAGTCCGCGCACTCCGCCTTGATCCGCGCGTTGCTGAGCCGGACCACCTCCCAGTAGCGGGTCCGGCGGGCGAGGTCGGAGCCGTCGCCGTAGTTGCCGAACGCGGCGTGGTTCGGCTCGTTCCAGATCTCGTAGGCGTAGACCTTCCCCGCGTACCGCCGGGTCAGGGCCGTGACGAACGCGGCCCACTCGTCGTCCCACTCGGGCAGCGGGAACCAGTGGTCCAGACCGTCCGCCGCGCCGTGCCCGCCGCTCGCCCACGGCGGCGAGTAGGTGACCAGCAGCAGGATCTTCATGCCGGCCGCGTGCGCGCGTTCGATCGCCGGGTCGTAGCGCGCGAAATCGTAGGCCAGCTCCGGCCGGTCCTGCACGCCCCACCAGGACACCTCGATCCGGATCGGCTTGCCCGCCGGGTCCGGGATCTGGTCCGGGCCGCCCAGCCCGACGTCCTGGTTGGAGAAGACCGGTGCCGCGGCCACCGCCGGTGCCGCGGTCAGGCTCGGTGTCACCGTGACGAGCACGGCGACGGCGAGCGCGATGAGGCGTCTCACCCCGTGTTACCCCCGTGATTCAACAATGGACATATCCACATGCGGCCATTTACTGTTCGGCCGTCCGGTGGCAGCGTAGCGGCATGAGACGGAGAGCAGCGCTAGTCACGGCGCTTATCGCGGCGATGATCGGGGCGTCGGCGACACCGGCGAGCGCCGCGGCGCCGGCACCGAGGTTCACCCATCTGGTGCCCGGCGGCCAGCCGAACCTCGTGGAGAAGGTGCCGGTCAACGTGGTGTTCCTCGGGTTCGACCGGACCGAGGTGGACCAGGCGGCGTTCACGTCCGGCCTGGCCCGGACGTACGAGCCGGAGGTGACCTCCCGCCGGTGGTACGGCGAGCAGGAGAAGCTCGGCATCAGGTACATCTACGACTACAAGGTCTCCTACACCGACCGCGGGTACGAGGACCGCTTCTTCCGGAAGCTGTCCAGCCTCGCCACCCCGGCGCCGCTGACCGAGTACCAGGAGACGTACAACGCGCAGGAGCGCAACGTCCTGGACGTCACGGACAACCACTACATCGACGCGCCCACGGTGGAGAAGTACCTGGCGTTCAACCCGCCGCACGGTGTCGACACCCGGCGCAACACGGTCTTCCTGATCAACTGGTACGGGCGGGCGGACTTCAAGTTCCACGTCTACACCAAGACCGGTGAGCCGGACCCGGACACCGGCTTCGACTTCGGCGCGAACCGGGACAGCCGCAAGCTGATGGCCTGGGGCGGCACCACGGCCGACGACGAGGAGACCGGGCTGGGCGCCACCCGCCGGGTCTGGTTCGCCGACCTGTCCGCCGGCCCGGACGCGAACATGACCAACTTCATCGTCGACGAGCAGGACGTGGACGGCGACGGCGAGCCGGACTACCGGCTGCCGACCTCCTGGGAGTACGCCGACGGCGGCTTCCGGGCGCCCGGCGCGCTCGCCGGTGACCTGGCCAAGCTCACCCGGTTCGTGGCGCTGGACCTGCTGATGACCACGTCGCCGATCTACCCGGTCGAGCTGCCCGCCCGGTTGCCGAAGTCGATCAACCTGGACAGCAACACGTACGAGGGCTGGCCGGGCGTGGACGGCTCCTCGTACATCTCGGCGGACCTGCTGGTGGACGAGCTGTCCGAGCTGCGCTGGCGCAACCGGCTGGACTTCGACGACCAGGACCTGCCGTTCGACGACCGGAACCGGGCCTGCTACACCGGCCAGTACGTGACCGGTGAACCGTGCTACCCCGGTCAGACGCTGCCGCCGGCCGCGAACCTGTACCTCTACAACCTGGAGAACCTGGAGCGGACCCAGGACGACGCCGGCCGGGTCGACTACGAGCTGCCGCTGTTCAACTACGTGACCGAGGCGAACGCCAGCGGGCTGCTCGGCTACGCGGACGACAACTGGGTGGACGGCACCGCCAGCTACGTCTACTCGTTCCTCAACCCGCAGGTCGTGGCCGCCGGCTACGGGCTGACCACCACGCAGATCCACGAGGTCGGTCACCACCTCGGCATGCACCACCCGCACGACGGGTGGGACAGCGAGTCGGCGACCGAGATCAACCCGACCGGTGACCACTACTTCGCCTGGGTCGGCGACGAATCCAACTCGATGATGAGCTACATCGACGTGAACTGGGACTTCAGCCAGTTCGACCGGGACAACAGCGACCGGTTCCTCACCGCGGCGTACGTGGAGGCGGCCAACCGGCTCGCCGCGGACGTGCTGGCCGACCCGGACGCCCGGAAGGCGACCGCGGACCTGCACGCCGCGGACGTGACGATCGGGCTGGCGAAGAAGGCGTTCGCCGCGCACGACTACCGGCTCGCCTACACGCTGGCCGAGGCGGCGTACGACCGCGTGGTGCGGGCGGCCGGCCGGGCCGGCGTCGACCCGGCGAGCGCGGCCCGGGCGATGCACGCCGAGGCGGAGGCCATGCGGGTGTCCGCGAAGGCGGAGAACCCGCACGAGTTCATCGACACGCTGGAGCCGGGCAGCGGCCCGCGTTCCAGGCCGTAGCACCACCGTGGCGGCCGGGGTCGGTGTGACCCCGGCCGCTAATCTATCCGGCGTGCCACGATCGTCGTTGACTGCCGTTGTCCGACAAGCCACCGATGCCGACGTCGCCGAGATCGCCCGGATCTGCAGCACGGCGTACCGGGATACCTACCGTGAGCTGCTGCCGGCGGGGTACATCGAGCGCAGCGTCGTCGCGTTCTACGACCAGCGACGGGTGGCCAGGGAGATCGCCCCGGCCTCGTCCCAGTGGTTCGGCTATCAGGTCGTCGAGGAGCACGGCCGGGTGCTCGGCGCGGCCGGCGGCGGCATGATCAGCGCACGCGCCGGTGAGCTGTCGCTGGTCTACCTGGAGGCGACCGCGCGCGGCCGTGGCCTGGGCACCCTGCTGCTGGACCGGGTCGTCACGCAGATCCGCGAGGCCGGCGGCCGGGAGGTGTGGGTGTCGGTGTTCCTCGGCGACAGCCCGGGCATCGCCTTCTACCGGGCGCGTGGCTTCCAGCCGGTGAGCACGGTGCAGGCGGCGCTGTCCCGGGTCGACGACCACATCGTCAGCCTGCGGATGCGCCGGATGCTGGACTGACGAGCGGCCCACTACAATCGCTGCATCCCCAGGACACGGCAGCGTGAAAGTGTGAGCCCTTGATCGCCAGCATGACTGTCAGCCGGCAGTCCGACGTGCCGGTCTACCGTCAGATCGTCTCCCAGGTGACGCTCATGATCGAGATGGGTCTGCTGGGCGACGGCGAACGGCTGCCGGGCTCGCGGCTGCTGGCCAGCAACCTCGGCATCAACCGCAACACCGTCGCCCACGCCTACGGTGAGCTGCGCGAACTCGGGCTGATCGAGCCACGCGGCCGCAACGGCATGGTGGTCGTCGGCGGCGGCCGGGCCCGCACCACGTCCGAGGCCCGCAACCGGGCGCGCGAGATCCTTTCCGCCGCGGCCCGCGAGTGCCTCGAGCTCGGGCTCACCGCCGCCGAGATCCGCGACCTGATCGCCGGCCTGGCCGCGTGGGAGGTCGACCGGACGCTCGCGGTCTCGTTCGTGGAGTGCAACGACGAGCGCGCGCGATACTTCGCGACCGAGCTCGGCACGCGGCTCGGCGTCACGGTCAAGCCGCTGGTGCTCGGCGCGTTCGACGCCGCGGCGGAGCGGCCTGACCTGGTGCTGACCACGTTCTTCCACCTGTCCGAGGTCCGCACGCTGCTGCGGCGGCCGGAGACCGAGGTGGTCGCGATCGTGGCGGCACCGCACATCCAGACGCTGGTGCAGATCGCCCAGGTGCCGAAGGACCGCACGGTCGGGCTGCTCTACTCCACCGAGGACCAGGCGGTCAGCATCCGCGACTCGCTGACCCAGGCCGGCGTGACCAACATCGAGGTGCTGACCGGCACCACGGACGAGGACCTGCGCGACGTCGATCTGGTGGTGGTCCCGAGCGAGAGCCCCGACCTGGCCCGCCGCCTGGCCGGCCGGGCCCGGGTGATCGAGTTCGGCAACGTGCTGGACGCGGCCTCGGTCCGGATGGCCGGCGAGGTGATGCGCGACCTCCAGCTCACGAAGACCCAGGCCCGTTAGGCCCGGTGCTGTGTGTGGGCTTTTGTGACGTGCGGCCGGGCGGCGCCCGGACCGCGCCGCAGCCCGGCCATCCACGTCGAACACCGGGCCTGATCAGAAGGCGAAGCGGTTCTTGCCGGCGGTCTTCGCCGTGTACATCGCGGTGTCCGCGTCGCGGATGATGTCGTCGACGTCGGCTCCGGGCCGGTTGACGGCGATCCCGACGCTGGCCGACACCGTCGCGACGGTGCCGTCCTCCAGCGTGATCGGCGCCTGCACCGCCGTGACCACCCGTTCGGCCGCGACCCGGGCGTCGGCCGGGCCGGCGAGGGACTCGAGGATGATGGCGTACTCGTCGCCGCCGAACCGCGCGACCGTGTCCGCCGCCCGCAGCCCGGTCCGCAGCCGGTCCGCGACCGTGCGCAGCACCGTGTCGCCCGCCTGGTGACCGTGCCGGTCGTTGATCTCCTTGAAGCCGTCCAGGTCGATGAACAGCACCGCGAACGCCCGCCCCTCCCGCGCGTGGGTGTGCCACGCGTGGGTCAGCCGGTCGTAGAACAGCAGCCGGTTCGCCAGCCCGGTCAGCGGATCGTGGAACGCGAGGTGCTGCAGCTCCTGCTCCCGCTCGCGCAGCTGCGCCTCGACCTGCTCGCGCCGCGCGATGTCGAGGCGCAGCGCGGTGGTGGCCCGGTCGACCTGGTCCAGCGCGCGCCCCCGGCTGCCGGCCAGGATGCCGGTCATCGCGGCGAGCATCACGGTCAGCGCGGCCCCGGACGCGAGCGTGAGTTCGCTCAGGCCGCCCTCCGCGTCCGAGACCAGGCGCGTGGTCGGCGCCATCGAGACCCGCCACCGCCGCCCGCCGACCGTCAGTTCGTGCCGGCGGTCCAGCGTGGTGCCGGCCGCGCGCCGGCCGGGCGCGACCGAGGCCAGTTCGATGCCGGCGTCCGGGTCGACGACCGTGGCCTGCACCGCGTTCTCGCCGCGGTCGAGCAGCGTCTGGGCCAGGAAGTCCTGGGTGCGCAGCTTCATCACGGCCCAGCCGCGGAACGCGTCCGCGCTGTCCGCGAACGACAGGACCGGCGCCGCGAGCAGCACGAACGTGCGCCGGGACCCGGTCGCGGTCTCGTTGTCCAGGACGGGCTGGAACGCCGGGCTGATCGCCAGCGCGCGCCGGCTGCGGGCCTGCCGCAGCACCTCGGCCGCGGCCGGGTTCCCGGCCAGGTCGACGCCCTGCTGGTCCGGGTACCCGTCGAAGACCTTGTCGTAGATCACGAACGAGTGGTTGTCCGCGCCGTCCGCCGGGCGCAACGTCAGCCCGTCCGCGCCGTACCCGCGCCAGCGCCGCTGCAGGTCCGGGATCTGCGCGGTGGTGGCGGGCACGACGAAGCCGATCCGGGTGGCGCCGTGCAGCCGGACGTTGGTCAGCCCGGCCGTGATCCGGACGAAGTCGTCGCGGTACAGGTCGGTCTGCGAGGCCAGCGAGTAGGCCAGATCGGTCAGCACGCTGCCGTAGTCGGTGGCCGCGTGCGTGACCGCGGCGGTCACGTCCCCGGCGCTGGCGTCCATGGCCGCGGCGGTGTACCGGGCGTCGCCGGCCCGGACCACCGAGTGCGCGGCCACGGTCATCACCAGACCGCCGGCCAGCACGAGCGCGACGAGCAGGACGCTGGTCCAGCGCCTCCGCGACGTACCCACCCGGTGCTCATCGGCCGGTGCGGCCCGAACCTGAGGATCATTGACTTTCGTCGCTCGGTGATGGCAACGTGATCACACATCGGTGACGGGAGTGTCGATGATTCGCAATGTGCTGGTGGCCGCGCTGTTGCTCGTTCCGGAGGCGCCGGTGGCCGCACCGCCCGAGCCCGTCGATCTGGTCCGGCCGTTCGTCGGCACGCAGAACTTCGGCAACACGTTCCCCGGCGCCGCCGCGCCGTTCGGCATGGTGCAGGTCAGCCCGGACACCGGCGGTCAGGGCGGCTACGACTACCTCGCCGACTCGATCTACGGCTTCAGTCAGACGCACCTGTCCGGCGTCGGCTGCGGCGTCGCCGGTGAGCTGCCGATCATGCCGACCACCGGCGCGGTCGGCAGTACCGACCACACCGCGTACCGGTCCGCGTTCTCGCACGACGACGAGGAGGCGAGCCCGGGCTACTACCGGGTCGGGCTGAGCCGCTACGGCATCGACGCGGAACTGACCGCGACCGCGCGCACCGGCTGGCAGCGCTATTCGTTCCCGGCCACCGAGCAGGCGAACGTGCTGTTCAACACCGGCAAGGCGAACCAGAACGTGTTCGGCTCGGAGATCCACGTGGTCGGCGACCGGACGCTGACCGGCCGGGTGAACGCGGGCAACTTCTGCGCCGGCAAGGACGACCACACCGTGTGGTTCACGGCCGAGTTCGACCGGCCGTTCACCGCGTTCGGCACCTGGCGCGGCGCGGACCTGACGGCCGGCAGCCGGGACGCGGCCGGCGCGGGCGGTAACGGCGCCTACGTCACGTTCGACACCCGTACCGACCGGGACGTAGTGGTCAAGGTCGGGCTGTCCTACACCGGCGCGGACGGAGCGCGGAAGAACCTGACCGCGGAGACCGGCGACGGCTTCGACTTCGACGCGGTCCGCGACGCGCTGCGCGCCGAGTGGGCCGACGCCCTGCGCAGGATCACGATCGACGGCGGTACGGAGGAGCGCCGCGCGGTCTTCTACACCGCGCTCTACCACTCGCTGCTGCACCCGAACGTGGCCGGCGACGTGGACGGCCGCTACGTCGGCTTCGACCGGCGGGTGCACACCGCGGACGGGTACACGCCGTACCAGAACTTCTCGCTGTGGGACACGTACCGCCCGCAGAACCAGCTGCTCGAGCTGATCGCACCGGACGTGGCCCGCGACGTCGCGCTCTCCGTGCTGGCGATCGGCCGGGACGGCGGCTGGCTGCCCCGGTGGGCGCTGGCGAACAGCGAGACCAACATCATGACCGGCGACCCGGTCACCCCGTTCCTCGTCGAGAACTGGTCGAAGGGCCTGCTCGAGGGGCACGAGGAGGAGGCCTATGCGCTGCTCCGGGCGAACGCCACCAGCCAGCCGCCGGCCGACTCGCCGTACAACGGGCGCACCGGGCAGGACTTCTACGCCGACCGCGGCTACATCCCGTCCGGGCTGCGGCTCGGCACCGACTGCGTGCACAAGGGCGGCGACAACGACTGCGTCCACCCGGCGTCCGCCACGCTCGAGTACTCCGCCGCCGACGCCGCGCTCGCGCTGATGGCCCAGGGGCTCGGCAAGACCCAGGACGCGCGGATGTTCGCGGCCCGCGGCCAGTGGTACCGCAACCTGTGGGACTCCGCGACCCGGCAGTTCCGCCCGCGCACGGTCGACGGCACCTGGCTCACGCCGTACGACCCGGTCGCGGCGTCGCACCAGTTCCACGAGGGCGGCGCCCACCAGTACCAGTGGCTGGTGCCGCAGGACCCGGCCGGGCTGGTCTCGCTGATGGGCGGCCGGCGCGCCGCCGAGCAACGGCTGGACGAGTTCTTCGTGCACGACAAGCTGCTCACCGACCCGGCCGGCACCGCGCGCACCGACTGGATCGCCGCGCCGTACGACTACTACGCCAAGCCGACCTACAACCCGAACAACGAGCCGGACCTGCTCGCGCCGTACATGTACCACTGGGCCGGCGCGCCCGCGAAGGCCGCGACCGTGGTCCGGGCCGCGATGACGCTGTTCACCACCGGGCCGGACGGCATGACCGGCAACGACGACCTCGGCACGATGAGCGCCTGGTACGTCTTCTCCGCGCTGGGCCTCTACCCGACGATGAGCGGCGCGGACTTCCTCACGGTGTCCAGCCCGGTCTTCCCGGGCGCGACCGTGCGGACCGGCACCGGCACGCTGCGCATCACCGCGCCGGGCGTCTCCGACACCGCGCGCTACGTGCAGGACGTCCGGCTGGACGGCGGCCGGCTCACCCGGAACTGGGTGACGTGGGACGCGGTGGCGGACGGCGGCACGCTCGCCCACGCGGTCGGCAGCCGCCCGTCCCGCTGGGGCACCGCGCCGCAGGCGGAGCCGCCGTCGGTGAACCGGGCGCCGCAGGACGGCCGCCGCCACGTCGACGCGTCGCTGCGGCCCGCGTCGGCCGCGCTGCCGGCCGGCGGCACCACCACGTTCACCGTCGACGTGGTGGCCCAGTCGCCGACCACGCTGCGGCCCACGATCACCGCGACCGGCCCGGCCGGCTGGACCGTCGCGGTCAGCCCCACGCGGTTGCCGGCGCTGCGGTCGTCGCATCTGCCGGTCGCGACGACCGCCACCGTCACGGTCACCGCACCGGCCGGGGTCGCCGACGGGACGTACCCGGTGCAGGTCACCGTGGGCGGGGCGAACACGGTCACCCGGACCGCCTCGGTCGCGGTCCGACCCGCGCTGACCTGCGCGCCCGGCACGTCCTGCGCCGTCGACCTGACCCCGGAACTGACCCGGGACGGCACCGCCACCGTCGCGGCGACCACGGAGGGCAACTTCGACACCGTCGGCTGGAGCTACGACGCCGCGCTGCTCCCGCCGGCCGGCCCGGTCACCTGGAACGGCGTCACCTACCAGGCACCGGACCCGGCCGGCACCGCACCCAACCTCGTCACCGCGACCGGCCAGTCGCTGGTGCTGCCGCAGGGCGCGCACAACGCCCTGGAACTGGTCGCGACCAGCCACAACGGCCCGGTGACCGGCGCGTTCACCATCGGCTACGCGGACGGCGGCACCGACACCCGCGCGGTCACGGTCGCGGACTGGTGCGGCGCACCCGCGGCCGGCTCCACCACCGCGCTCGCCATGCCGCACCGGATCAAGGCCGGCCAGGGCGTCGACGGCCCACCGGTCAGCCTGTTCGCGATCAGCGTGCCGCTCACCCCGGGCAAACAGATCCGCTCGCTCACACTCCCGGACGACAACCGCATCCAGGTGTACGCGATCACCCTCCGCTGACGCCCCGGCCGCACGCTCCGACCGGCGCCGGGAAGATCGGGGACGCGGTTCCCGGTCTTCCCGCTTCGGGAGCCCACGTCCCGGCCGGTGAGGGTGCCAATCCTTGCTTTCCCGCTTCCGGCGTGGTGCGGCCCGCATGCTCCCGCGGGCCAACCTCGCCGGCCGGCAAGACTCCGCCGGCGCTCCGCTTGCCGGCCGGCTTCGGAGCCGGTGCCGCGCGGTGCCGGGAAACACCCACGCCACCACCGCCGCACCGCGGCACCCACGCCGCGGCGTGAGATCCGCGGTGGCCCGGTGGCCCGGTGCGGCCCGCGGTGCTGTTTCCGGCCGCGCGGACCGACGGTGATCGTGCTGGTGCGTGCGTCAGGCCAGCGCGGCCAGGTGGACGGCGGCGACCGTGATCATGCCGGCGCCGAACGCGGTGATGCCGCCGGCGGCCAGCATCGGGGTGAAGCGGGTGGCCAGGCGCAGCGTGGCGTGGGTGCGGGCGTTGCGGGTGACCAGCGCGCTGCCGGCGACCGCGAGTACGCCGATGCCGAAGAGGACCACGGCCATGCCGGCGCCGAACGTGAGCACCAGCAGCAGCGCGAAGCCGGCCCGGCCGAGGAACAGGCCGGTGGCCAGCACCAGGAACGCGGCGGGGGAGGGGGTCAGGCCGCCGGAGATGCCGAGCAGGAGCAGACCCGGCCGCTTCCCGTCGCCGTGCTGATGCGGATGCCCGTGGTCGTGGGCGTGATCGTGGTCGTGGGCGCCGGACGGCCCGTGATCATGGGAGTGCGAGTGGCCGTGATCGTGCGGGTGCGAGTGGCCGTGGCCGCCGCGCAGGTGGCGGCGCAGCATCCAGAGGCCGGTGCCCAGCACCAGGACGCCGGCCGCGATCTGCAGCCAGGTGGTCAGCTCCTCCATCCGGATCAGGTCGGAGAGCGCGAAGAACGTCCACGCCACGCCGATGACCAGCACCGACACGGTGTGCATGGCCGCGACCGACCCGCCCAGCCAGGCCGCGTCGCGGATCCGGCCGCGCGAGCACGCCAGGTACGCGGCGGCCAGCGTCTTGCCGTGGCCGGGCGCGAGCGCGTGCCCGGCACCGGCGAGGAACGCGAACACGAACGCGAGCGGCGCCACCCCGGGCGCGTGGATCAGGTCCTGGAGGCGGTCGGAGAGCGCGCCGAGGTTCATCGGGTCACCCGGCGCTTCACCGCGAGCCCGGCGGCGGCGACCAGCAGCAGCGCGCCGAGGACGGCCGCGATCTGCACCAGCGCGCTGCGCCCGAGCCCGGCGCCGGACCCGGTCAGCGACCACGTGTGGGTGTCGTCCGCGCCCTCGTACACCGCGCGCTGCCCGCCCGGCCCGGTGGCCATCGTCCGGTACGCCGGGTGCAGGTCGGTCAGCGTGCGCACGGCCACGGTCACCGAGGTGACCGGCCCGGGGCAGGTGAACCCGGCGGTCGCGCCCTTCAACGCGAGCGCCGCGATCGGCTCGACCGCGCCGGTGCACGGACGGCCGCCGCCGGTGACCGTGATCCGGTCGAGCAGGTAGCCGGTGAACGCGGGCGACGCGCCGACCACGCCCGGGTCGTTGTACCGGTAGTCGACGGTCCCGTCCGCGCGGACCCGGTCCGCGGGCAGCAGCCCGAGCGAGACGCCGAGCACGGTGAGGTCGTCCGGGCCGCCGACCCGCCACTTCACGTACACCACGTCGGGTCGTTGCCCGTCGGGCGTGATGACCACGGTCTGCGGGTCGCCGAACGGATGGGCCGCCGCCGGCCGTGGCGTGAACACGGCGGTCCCGGCCGCGACGCCGATGACGGCCAGCGCCACCAGCGTGCGGGTACTCATGGAGCTCACGGGGGGATCGTCTTCCTGGGTGGTGCGGTGGTACGGAACGGCGCCCAGTCTGGCGATGTCCGCGCGACCGCACAGGCCACAGAAGATGATCTTCACCGGTCGGGTGCGTGAACAAAACGGGCTGGTTACCCGGGTCACACCTGGGTACGCGGTGCGGGACAGCGAAGTTCCCACCCTGGAGGGCATTGTGAGCAGCACCGGAACCGGCCGGGACGTCGTCGACGTGCTGACGGCCGACCACCGTGACGTGACCGCGCTGATCGGCGAGATCCGTACCGTCGCCGACCCGATGATCCGCCGGGACCTCACCGACACCGCGATCAGCGAGCTGGTGCGGCACGCCGTGGCCGAGGAGATGTACGTCTACCCGGCCATGCGCAAGTACCTCGACGACGGCGACAAGGCGGTCGCCCACGACGTCGAGGAACACGAGGAACTCGAGCAGGCGATGAAGCGGCTCGAGGACCTGGACGTCTCCGACCCGCGCTTCGAGGAGGAGCTCGGCCGGCTGGAGGCGATCCTCGCCGACCACGTCACGGACGAGGAGACCGAACAGTTCCCCGAGCTGCGCCGCCGCGTCCCCCGCGAGGAGCTGGTGGAGCTCGCGGGCAAGGTGGAGACCGCGAAGAAGCTGGCACCGACCCGGCCGCACCCGGCCGCGCCGAACAGCGAGCTGTTCCACAAGACCGTCGGCCCCGGCGTCGGACTGGTCGACCGCCTCCGCGACAAACTGACCGGCCGCGCCACGAAGTGACGCCCCGGCTCAGACCGCCCGGCGCACGGCCCGCCACTCCCGCGGGCTCAGCCCGTACGCGGCCCGGAACGCCTTGCTGTAGTGCGCCGCGTCCGTGAGCCCCCAGCGCCGGGCGACCGCCGCGACCGCTGCCGGGCCGGGTGATCGCCGCCGCGCCGGTTTCGCCGCGCGCGGACATCCCACGAACGAGCAGGTGATCACGACGTCGAAGCGGGTACCCGCGGCCGCATGGAGGATTCCCGCATCGGCGTCGTGGTGGTCACCCATCAGCGGCGGCCCGAAGTGCTGGACGCGGTCGCGCGTCTGGTGAGCCTGCCGGAACGGCCCGCGGTCGTGGTGGTCGACAACGGCTCGACCGACGGTACGGCGGAGTCGCTCCGGGCGCGATTCCCGCAGGTCGCGGTGCTCGCGCTCCGGGAGAACCGGGGTGCCGCCGGCCGCAACGCCGGCGTGGCCCGGCTGCACACGCCGTACGTGGCGTTCTGCGACGACGACACCTGGTGGGAGCCGGGCAGCCTGCGCGCCGCCGCGGACGCGCTGGACGCCTGTCCGGGCGTCGCGGTGGTCAACGCGCGGATCGTCGTCGAGCCGGGCGGGCACGACGACCCGATCGTAGCCGAGCTGCGCGACTCGCCGGTGCCCGGCCCGGACTGGCTGCCCGGGCCCGCGCTCGGCAGCTTCCTGGCCGGCGCGTCCGTGGTCCGCCGGGACGCGTTCCTGGCCGCCGGTGGGTTCAGCCCGCGGCTGTGGCTCGGCGGCGAGGAGGAGCTGCTGGCCACCGACCTGATCACCGCGGGCTGGGAGATCTGCTACCTGGACCACCTGGTGGTGCACCACCACGCGTCGGTGGTGCGCGACTCGGTCCTGCGGCGCCGGGTCGGCCTGCGCAACACGCTGTGGTTCACCTGGCTGCGCCGGCCGGTGCTGCCCGCGCTGCGCCGCACCGCGTTCCTGGCCGGCACCGTGCCGCGCGACAGCGTCTCCGCGCTGGCCTGCTGGGACGCGGTGCGCGGCCTGCCCTGGGTGCTGGCCCGCCGGCGCACCCGCCCGCACCACGTGGAGGCCCGGCTGGCCCCGCTGGACGCCGCCCAGCGCGCGTCCACCGCCCGGCGCTACGTGTGAGGCGCGCCTCGGCTCCGGCGCGCATGGCCGCCGGGGGAGCGGGTACGCGGTGTCGTCCGTGAAGGAGGCGAACCGATGAAACGCATCACCGTCTGGCGGGCCGCCTCGGTGCCGGTGGTCCGATCCCGGTCCTGGTCCGGCCGCGGCGGCGTGTCACGCCCGCGGGTATTCCTGAGCCGGCGCCCGGCCGCACGTGTGACCACGGCCGGCCCGGGTAGCCGATACGCAGAGCACGAGGATTAGGAGCCGGAACATGAGCGACTTCCTGAAGAAGGCGGACGACTTCGCCGACAAGCACGACGAGCAGGTCGACCAGGGTCTGGAGAAGGCCGGTGACGCGGTCGACCAGCGCACCGGCGGCAAGCACGCCGACCAGATCGACCGCGGCGTCGACGAGGCGCAGAAGCGCACCGGCGCCGGCGACACGAACGGGTAGTCGGCGGCCGGGGGCACCGGTGCGGTGTCCCCGGCTCAGCCCACCCCGCAGACGTCGAGGACGGTCCGCGCGGCCGGCTGGACCCGCGCGACGCTGATCCGGACGCCCCGCGTCCGGGCCGCCGCGAGGACGTCCCGAAGCGCCCGGGCGCCGGCCGCGTCCAGCAGCGGCACGCCGGCCAGGTCCAGCGTCATCGCCGGCGGGTTCCCGCCGAGCGCGTCGAGCAGCCGGTGCCGCAGTTCCGGTGCGTTGTCGCGGTCGATCTCGCCGGTCACCCGCACGCGCACCTCGCCGGAGCGGAGCACCCGGGAGGTGATCCCGGGCCGGGCGGCGTCCGGCCGGGCCGGTGCGGGCGCGGCCAGCACGCCCCGGCGCAGCGAGCCGAACGTCCGGGCGAGCGCGCGGGACACGTACGCCGGGGGGACGTGCAGCCGTCCGGCGATCTCCGCCTCGGTCAGGTCCGCCCGGCAGCGCAGCGCGAGCAGCCGCCGCTCCTGCGCCGGCAGCCGCCGGACCAGCGCGGAGACCTGGGCGGCGGTGACGGGGGTACGGGTGTCCGCGGGCATGAGGCATCCTCACGAGGTCGGTCCGCGGACACAGGGCGGAAACGGTCGGTACCACGTAATGTCACCGATGGTGCAGGTTTCAAACATGTCCGGTTTCCGTCGCCCCCGATCAGGGGAATGGCATCGCCGTCCGTTTCCGTTGCGGCGAGGATGGCGGCGTGCCGAACATAGACTCCGAACGACTCACTGACAGCCTGCGCAGCCTCGGCGGGAGTGCCGGCACCGACGTCGCCACCGCGGTCGGCGAGACCGTCGACGCGGTCGTGGGCCTGTTCCGGGTGTCCGGCAGCGGTCTGATGATCGCCGACGAGGAGCACACGCTGCACTACGTCGCGGCCAGCAACGCGGCCAGCCAGGCGATGGAGGAGATCCAGAGCAAGACCGGCGAGGGGCCGTGCGTGTCCGCGTTCGTGGACAACCAGGTGATCCGGGCGGCCGACATGCGGACGGATCCGCGCTTTCCCGGCGTCCGCGAGGACTTCCTGCACCACGACGTCGTCTCGGTGCTCGGCGTCCCGGTCCGGCTGGACCGCACGCCGGTCGGCACGCTGGACGTGTTCTTCACCGGCCCGCACGAGTGGGACGACTCGGAGGTCGCGGCGCTGTCCCGCTACGCGGACGTCATCGGTGCCACGCTGGCCGCCGCGCTCGCCGCGCAGCGGGCCGGTGACCTGGCCGGGCAGCTGCAGTACGCGCTCGACTACCGGATCGTGATCGAGCGTGCGATCGGGTACCTGATGGCGCAGCGCCGCCTCGGCCCGGCTGCCGCGTTCGAACTGCTGCGCCGGACCGCCCGGGGCCGCCGCCGCAAGGTCGCCGAGGTCGCCCGCTTCCTGCTCGACACCGGCGCGCTGCCGTCGCCACGGGTGTAGTCCGCCGGATTCCGGGGAAAGCTCCGTGGAGTGCGGATCGTGGTGACGGGTGCGAGTGGCAACATCGGGTCCGCGGTGGTGGAGTGGCTCTCCGGCCGGCCGGAGATCCGTGACGTGACCGGCATCGCCCGGCGCGTCCCGGCGGACCGGCGCGGCATCGACTGGCGCGCGGTGGACGTGGGCGCGCCCGGCGCGGCCGACGCGCTGACCGAGGCGTTCGCCGGCGCGGACGCGGTCGTCCACCTCGCCTGGCACATCGTGGCCGGGCACGACCGGGCGGCCCAGGCCCGCACGAACCTGACCGGGTCGCGGGCGGTGCTCACCGCGCTGCACCGCGCCCGGGTCCCGCACCTGGTCCACCTGTCGTCCGCCGCGGTCTACTCGCGCGGCGACGACGACACCCGGGTCGCCGAGGACTGGCCTCGGCGCGGCGTGCCCGGCTCCACGTACAGCCAGGACAAGGTCGCGGTCGAGGATCTGCTGGACCGCCTCGAACGGGACCGGCCGCGCCTGCGCGTGGCCCGCATCCGGCCGCTCGCGGTCATCCAGCCCGGCGCGGCGCGCGACCTGGCCCGCCTCGCGCTGGGCCGGTCCGCCCCGCTGGCCCCGCTGATCGGCCGGCTCCCGGTCCTGCCGCTGCCGTCCGCGACGATCACCCAGGTGGTGGCCGCCCAGGACGTCGCGGACCTGGTCGGGCGGGTGCTGCTGGCGCGCGCCACCGGCGCGTTCAACGTGACCGACGAGCCGGCGATGCGCGCCGCCGTACTGGCCCGGCTGATGGGCGGCCGGCACGTCCCGATCCCGCGTTCGGCACTGCGGCGGCTGCTCGACGTGGCCTGGCGCCTGCGCCTGCAACCGCTCGACCCGTCCTGGGCCGACCTGCTGATCGACAGCCCGCTGCTGGACTGCACGCGTGCCCGCACCGAGCTCGGCTGGCGCCCCGGCCACGACGGCCGCCTCACGCTCCTCGCCACCCGTCGCGCCGTGCGGACCGCGACGCCGCGTTCCGCCGGTTACCAAAAGGTTCCTTGAGCTGGAAAAAGTGCCTTCTTCCAGTCCCGGCGGCGATCTCTTACGGTTTCCCGGTAACCGAAAGAGAGTGAGCTTTCCGATGACCGTCACCCTGATCAACCCGGCCGGCCTGCCGGAGATCCCCGTCTACCACCAGGTCTCCGTGGCGACCGGCTCCCGCTTCGTCCACGTCGCCGGCCAGGTCTCCTGGGACGCCGAGGGCACGAACATCGCGGTCGGTGACCTGGCCGGCCAGGTCGAGCAGGCCTACCTCAACGTCGCGACCGCGCTCGCCGCGGCCGGCGCCACCTTCGACGACGTCGTCAAGCTCGTCGTGCACGTCGTCGACTGGACCCCGGACAAGATGCCGCTGCTGCTCGACGGCATCGCCCGGGCCACCGCCCGCCTCGGCGTCACCGCCACCCCACCGGCGTCGCTGTTCGGCATCACCACGCTCGACGTCCCCGAACACCTGGTCGAGGTCGAGGCCACCGCCATCACCGGCTGACCCGGAGGGGCTCGGCGGAGGCGGCCAGCCGGCGGTAGTACGCGTCGCGGCGCAGCAGCTCCGCGTGGGTGCCGTCGGCGACCACCCGGCCGCCGTCGAGGACCACGACCCGGTCGGCGCCGCGGACGGTGGAGAAGCGGTGCGCGATGACGATCAGCGCGCAGACCCGGGAGACGTCGCGGATCGTGTCGGCCAGTGCGCGCTCACTGTCCGGGTCCAGGTGGGCGGTGGGTTCGTCGAGCAGGATGAGGCGCGGACGGCTCAGCAGGCAGCGGGCGATCGCGACCCGCTGCCGCTGTCCACCGGAGAGCAGCCGGCCGTGCTCGCCGACGTCGGTGTCCAGTCCCCGGGGCAGCGCGGCGACCACGCCGGTCAGGCTGGTCAGTGCCAGCATGCGGTGCAGCTCGTCGTCGCCGACCGGGCCGCTGCCGTAGAGCAGGTTGTCGCGCAGCGTGCCGTGCAGCAACGGGCAGTCCTGCTCGACCAGGCCGACCGTGGCGCGCAGCCGCCCGTACGGGACGGACGCGACGCTCTGCCCGTGCAGCAGCACCGTGCCGCGGTCCGGGTCGTAGAAGCGCTCCACCAGCGCGAAGATCGTGGACTTGCCGGCACCGGACGGGCCGACCAGCGCGAGGTGCCCGCGAGCCGGCACCACCAGGTCGACGCCGCGCAGCACCGGCCGGTCCGGGTGGTAGCCGAACCAGACGTCGCGCAACTCCAGCACCGGCCCGGCCGGGGTGTGCGGCCGGGCCGGCACCGGATCGGTCTCCCGGGGCAGCGCCAGCACCTCGTTGATCCGGTGCAGCGCACCCGAGCCCTGCTGGATCGCGGTCACCGCCAGGAAGATCTCCCCGATCGGCGCGGCCAGGTACGTCATGGCCAGCGTGAACGCCACGAGCTGGCCGAGGCTGGTCTGCCCGGCCGCGACCCGGGTGGCGCCGATCAGCAGCACCACCAGGAACGCGCCGCTGACCGCCAGGTCGTTGGCGGGCCCGCTGACCGCGGCGAGGCGGGCCATCCGCACGTTCGCGTCCCGGACCCGGCGCGCGACCCCGGCCGCCCGCGCGCTCTCGCACGCCTCGGCGCGGCCGGCGCGGACCGTGCGGATCGCGCCGAGCGCCCGCTCCAGGTCCGCGACCAGCGCTCCCTCCGCCTCCTGCGCGCCACGCGAGGCCGTCCGCAGCCGCCGCACGATCGCCAGCAGCGCCGCCACCGCGATCGCGAACATCACGCTGACCGCGATCAGCAGCCACGGATCCAGCCAGGCCAGCAGCGCCACGGTCCCGGCCAGGCCCGCGACGCCGGCGATGCCGGAGCCGAGGCTCTGCGCGATGAGCGTGCGCACCACGGCCGTGTCGCCGCCGGCGCGGGCGATCAGGTCACCGACCCGGTGCCGGTCCAGGTCCCGGATCCGGACCCGCAGCAGGTGGTCGATCAGGGCGCGGCGCAGCCGCAGCATCATGGTCTCGCCGGTGCGCGCCTGCACGTAACGGGCGAGCGCCATCGTGCCGGCCTGCGCCGTGAACAGCAGCACCAGCGCGCCGAGCACCGGCCACGGCACGGTACCGGCCGCGGCCGTGTCGACCGCGTCGCGCGCCAGGATCGGCTGCGCCAGGGCCAGCGCGGAACCGGCCAGGCTGAGTGTGGCCGCGACCGCGATCGCGCGCCGGTGTCCCACGGTCAGCCGCCGTACGTCGCGCCAGCGAGCCAGGTCGGCACGCATCCGGCGTCATCCGACCGAGTAGAACAGCCGGAAGTAGTCGGCGGGGAACTCCTCGCCGACCGGCTCGCCGTCCACCTGCACCCAGGCGTGCGCGGCGAACGGCGGCAGCCGCCGCACACCCACGCACCAGGTCGGCCAGCTGCCGCGCGCGCGGCAGAGCAGCGCGACCGCGATCGACCGGGGCAGGCAGCCCTCCCGTCCCGCGCAGTACAGGCTCGCCGCGGTCACCGCCCGGTACGCGGCCAGTGCCTGGGCGGCGCCGGCCGGGCGGGTGCCGCGGTGCAGCACGCCCATCACCCGCCGGACCCGGTCCGGGCGGCGGCGGGCCAGCAACCGGGCCGCCGTCACGGCGACGCGCGCGGCCCATCGGGTGGTGAAGGGCAACGACGCCGGGTTGTACGGGATGGTCTCCGGCATGCTCATCGGCGCAGCAGCCCCGCCGTGCGCAGCGAACCGACCAGCTCGGCCACGTCCGTGCCCGCGGTCCCCGGGTCCGCGCCGAACTGGGCGACCAGCGCCGCGGCGGCGGCCTCGTCGTCGCCGCCGGAGTCCAGCGTGCGCACCACGAGCGCGGCCGTCGGGTTGAGTGTGTAGTAGGCGCCGGTGTGCTCGTCCAGCAGCACGACGCCGTACTCGGTCTCGGTCATCAGGATGCCGTTGCGCAACATGGTGGTCATCTCGGTCCTCCTCCGGCGGGAACGGTGGTCTCCTCCAGCGCGCGCAGCCAGACCTCGCAGGCGAGGGTCTGGTGCAGCACGCCGATCTGCAGGTCACTGGCGGGTGGCCGGGCACACGCCGCCCGGAACGCGACCGCGTCGATCAGCCCGAGCCGGGCCAGCCGGGAGTAGTCGCAGAGCGTCAGCAGGTCGGCGCGGTGCCGGCGCAGGCCGTTCTCCTCCTCCACCATCGCGTTCGCCTTGGTGGCGCGTTCGCGGCTGGCCTCCGGGACCACGCCGCGCATCGCCTCGACGATCAGCGGCTTGTACCGCCAGGGCGTGATCCGGTCCGCCGGATCGGTGCGCAGCGCGGCCTCGACCACCCGGTCGTCGTAGTACGGTGCCGCGTAGTCCAGGCCCAGCGGCGCGGCCATCTGGCGCAGTTGCCGGGTGGTGCGGGACAGCGACCGGATCGCCTCCAGCTCCCGGTGCCGGCCCCGGGACGGCGCGAGCGGCTCCGCGTGCGCGGCCGTCGCGTGCAGCAGTGCCCGGACGGCCGCGACCGTATCCGGCGTGGTCCACGGCGGCAGCCGCGGCGGGCTGCCCCAGTCGAGCAGCGGCTCACGCAGCGAGGGCGGTGGCGCGGTCAGCTCGTCCCCGGCCCGGGCCAGCCACGCCCGGTACGGCCGCCGGTCCGCCAGCTGACGCAGCGTCTCGCCGCGGGACCAGCGGTACTTCGCCTCGAAGCCGCGCAGCGCGCGCCAGGCCGGCCGTGGCCGCCGGCGCAGCAGCGTGTGCAGGTGGGCGACGGAGCCGTAGAGCAGTTCGTCGCCGCCGATCCCGGTCAGGTGCAGCGTGGAGCCGCGGTCCACGGCCATCCGCATGAGCGTCTTCCAGCGGTTGCGGTCCACCGTGGTCAGGCACGGCTCGTCCCAGCTCTCGCCCGGGCCGGTGAGCCCGTCGTAGGTCATCGGCATGCGCTCGGCGGGCACCAGGTGATGTTCGATCCCGAGCGCCGCGACGGTGTGCGCGGCCCACCGCACGTCGTCGCCGAGCGGGTCGTGCACGTCCACCGTGTACGCCGCGACCGTGGTCCCGCCGCGGGTGGCGGCGACGCTGCACACCGCGGTCGAGTCGAGGCCGCCCAGGTCGGTGGTGACCAGCGGGCGCCCGGCGGTCCGTACCCGCACCGCGTCGGTCAGCGCGTCGCGCAGCCCGGCCGCGGCCTCCGCCATCGGGGTGACCGGCTCCGGCGGGCGCCACCAGGGCCGGAACGCGACGCGGCCGGTGGCGTCGATCCGCGCCCATGATCCGGCCGGGACCGCGTCGATCCCGGCCCAGACCGGCGTCCCGGCCAGCGGATGGAGTGTCTGCGGGTCGAGCAGGTGCAGGGCCAGCCGGGTGGGGTCGAGACCGGCGTCGTGGACCGCGGCGAGCACGTCGGCGCGGTCCGCGGCGAGCGGTGCCGGGCCGGTGCGGGTCACGAACGCGCGACGCACCTCGGTGGCGCCGCCGCGGACGTACGTCCCGGACGGGGTCCGCACGACCACGTGATAGCTGCCCGGGGCGTCGAGCACCGCGCCGTCGACCCGCCCGGCCGACCGGACGCGCTCGGCGGCCTCGCGCGCGGCCTCGACCGGGACGACGTGGGTGCCGGAGACCGCGACGGTGACGTCACCGGCCGTGCCGACGGTGAGCCGCTCGACGGTCCACCGTCCGAGCAGCCAGGGCCGCCCACCGGGATGTCCGACGGCCCGGCCGGCGAACGGCCGCAACCGCTCGGCGGCGGCGGTGGCGGCCGGGTCGTCCGGGAGCACGAGGAACCAGTCGGACAGTCCGGCGAGGTGTGAGGGGCGGGTCATGGCGCTGGTCCTTCCTCCGCAGGGGCCGGGCGGCGGCGTGCTGCCGCCGCCCGGTGTGCACCGTGATCAGAGGAGCTGCTTGCCGCCCAGCAGGTCCTTCGGGCCCTTGTTCCCGATGCCGGTCTCGGTGCGGAAGTCGCCCTGCGGGGTCAGCGTGGGCTTCTCGTAGGAGGTCATGAGGCCACCTTTCGGTAATCGGCTTTCGCCGTGGACATGACTAATCGCATCGGCCGATGCATTTTTAATTCGGTGCCACCGGGCGCGCCGGCGACTCCGAGCTCGTCGGATTATCAGCGGGGCCACCGTTTCCGACGGCGAGAACGTTATCGACGATTAATGAGCGCGGGCAATGGGGCCGGCTCGTGTTCATCCCATGGTGGGCGCGCATGGAATTTGCGTCACGAAGTCGACCAAAACACCCGAGAAGACAATTGACGGTTATTCGAAAGAATGCTCAGGCGTCGTAATCGGTACGCGACGCCTCGATGTGCGGCAGGAAGCGCTGCGTCCAGTCGCACATGCCGTCGACGACGGCACGGAGGGCGTCGCCGGCGTCGGTGAGCGTGTAGTCGACGCGGGGCGGGATGGTGGGGTGCACGGTCCGGGTCACCAGGCCGTTGCGTTCCAGCGTGCGCAGGTTCTGGGTGAGCATCTTGTGGCTGATGCCGCCGATCTCGTCGCGCAGCTCGCCGAACCGCATGGTGCCGCGCAGGCCGAGGAACTCGATGATCAGCAGCGCCCATTTGTTCGCGATGTCGGAGAAGATCTCGCGGGCCAGTGAGTCGGCGCGGGCCAGGTCGGACTCGGGCGGCAGGGCGGCGATCTCGTGACGGTTTCCCACCTGCTTACTCTCCATCAGCTCCCAGGTAACGGCAAGTGACCGCTGGACAGGACGTTTACCTGCGTCGATGCTGGGGCACGCGGGGCCGCGCCCCCACGCCATTAGGAGTGATCCCGTGACGACCCTCGTGCCGAAGCCCACGACGATCCAGGCCCGGCCGGCGCCGGTCCGCCCGGCCGTGCGTGGGTCGGCGCTGGCCCGGTTGCTGCGCACCACGGACGCGAAGCAGATCGGGATCATGTACCTGGTCACGTCGTTCGTGTTCTTCATGCTCGGCGGCCTGATGGCGCTGGTCATGCGCGCCGAGCTGGCCCGGCCGGAGATGCAGTTCCTCAGCCCGGAGCAGTACAACCAGCTGTTCACCATGCACGGCACGATCATGCTGCTGTTCTTCGCGACGCCGGTGGTGTTCGCGTTCGCCAACTACGTGGTGCCGATCCAGATCGGTGCGCCGGACGTGGCGTTCCCGCGGCTGAACTCGTTCGCGTACTGGCTGTACCTGTTCGGCGGCGTCATCGTGATGGGCGGCTTCATCTCACCCGGCGGCGCGGCCGACTTCGGCTGGACGGCGTACACGCCGCTGTCCGACGGCGCGCACTCGCCGGGCATCGGCGGGAACCTGTGGATCACCGGGCTGGTGCTGTCCGGCCTCGGCACGATCCTCGGCGGCGTCAACATGATCACCACGATCCTGACGTTGCGCGCGCCCGGCATGACCATGTTCCGCATGCCGATCTTCACGTGGAACATCCTGGTCACCAGCCTGCTGGTGGTGCTGGTCTTCCCGTTCCTGGCGGCGGCGCTGCTCGCGCTCGCGGCGGACCGCACGCTCGGCGCGCACGTCTACGACGCGGCGACGAACGGGCCGATGCTGTGGCAGCACCTGTTCTGGTTCTTCGGGCACCCCGAGGTCTACATCATCGCGCTGCCGTTCTTCGGCATCATCACCGAGGTCATCCCGGTGTTCAGCCGCAAGCCGGTGTTCGGCTACAAGACGCTGGTCGCGGCCACGCTGGTGATCGCGGCGCTGTCGATGAGCGTGTGGGCGCACCACATGTTCGCCACCGGACAGGTGTTGCTGCCGTTCTTCAGCTTCCTCAGCTACCTGATCGCCGTACCGACCGGGCTGAAGTTCTTCACCTGGATCGGCACGATGTGGCGCGGCCAGCTCACGTTCGAGTCGCCGATGCTGTTCGCGCTCGGCTTCATGGTGACGTTCCTGTTCGGCGGGCTGTCCGGCGTGCTGCTCGCCAGCCCGCCGGTGGACTTCCACACGCACGACACGTATTTCGTGGTCGCGCACTTCCACTATGTACTGTTCGGCACGATCGTGTTCGCGGTGTTCTCCGGCATCTATTTCTGGTTCCCGAAGATGTTCGGCCGGATGCTCGACGAGCGGCTCGGCAAGCTGCACTTCTGGCTGACGTTCCTCGGCTTCCACGCCACCTTCCTGGTGCACCACTGGCTCGGCAACGAGGGCATGCCCCGGCGGTACGCGGACTACCAGGCGCAGGACGGCTTCACGGCGCTGAACACGTTCTCCACCGTCGGGTCGTTCGTGCTCGGCCTGTCCACGCTGCCGTTCCTCTACAACTGCTGGCACTCCTACCGGGCCGGCCGGCTCGCCACCGTGGACGACCCGTGGGGGCACGGCAACAGCCTCGAGTGGGCGACCAGCAGCCCGCCGCCGCTGCGCAACTTCGACCGCATGCCGCGCATCCGCTCCGAGCGGCCGGCGTTCGACGCGAAGTTCCCGGAGCTGGCGGCCGGCTCCCAGTCGATCGCCGGGCCGCCGGAGGGCGGCGCGACGCCCGCGACACCGGAGTCGGATGACGGCGCCACCTACCGCGACCACTGAGGAGGCGGGTGGTGCCCGGTGACGATCACCGGGCACACCACGACGGGGTCAGCGCCCGAGCCGGCCCCAGAACGAGGCCAGCGTGGCCGCGCCGGCGACCAGCACGTCGACCGAGGCACGCTCGTCGCCGTCGTGCCACCGGTCCTCCGGCAGCCCGGTGCCGAAGAACAGCACCGGCGCGCCGGTGGCCGTGGACAGCAGGTCGGCCGGGCCGCCGCCGGCGTTGCCCATCCGCCCGACGGCGGACGTGCCGAACCCGTCGCGCATCGCCGCCTCCAGCACGGCCACGGCGGGGAGGTCGTCCGGCGTCCGGTACGGCTCCTGCGCCAGCTCCTCCGCGACGGTCAGCTCGTACGCCACGCCCTCGTCGATCGTGTCCCGCACCCAGCGGCGCAGCTGATCGGCGACCTCGGCGCACACCTGACCCGGTGCGGTGCGCATGGTGATGCTCGCGGTCGCCACGGCCGGGACCGCGCCCCGGGCCGGGCCGTCCGGGTCGCCGGCGACCACGGTCAGCACCTCCACGGCCGGCCGCGCCCACAGCCGCTCCAGCACCGTGAACCCCTCCTCACCGCCGATGCTGCGCGTCTCCGTGCGGGCCAGCCAGTCCTCGTCCGAGTACGGCAGCGCCGCGAACGCGGCCCGGGTGCGCTCGCCCGGCCCGGTCACCGTGTCGTAGAAGCCGGGCAGCGTCACCCGGCCCTTGTCGTCGTGCAGGCGGCCGATCAGCCGGGCCAGCGCCACCAGCGGGTTCGGCGCCGGCCCGGAGACCGCGCCGCTGTGCACGTCGCGCAGCGGCCCGTACACCTCGATCCGCGCGTTCAGTCCACCGCGCATGCTCATGCAGATCGCCGGGTGGTCGCGGTGCCACAGCAGCGTGTCCGAGTAGACGACCAGGTCGGCCTCGATGCCGTGCTCCGCCAGCAGCCCGGCCAGGTGCGCCGAGCCGGTCTCCTCCTCACCCTCGACGAGCCAGATCAGATTCACCGCCGGTACGGACCGCCCGGTCGCCGCCAGGTGGGCGCGCACGCCCCACAGGTGCGCCACGATCTGCCCCTTCGCGTCCGAGGCGCCCCGGCCGTAGACGTATCCGTCGCGCAGCACCGGCCGGTACGCCGGCGTCTCCGCCCACGTCTCCTCCTTGGCGGCCCGCACGTCGTGGTGGCTGTAGACCAGCACGGTCGGCGCTCCCGGCGCGGCGCACCAGCGGGCGATCACGGCCGGTGCGCCGCCCGGGTCGGCGACCTCCACCTCCGGGAAGCCGGTCTCCCGCAGCGCACCGGCCAGCCAGCGCGCGGAGCGTTCCAGGTCGATCGCGTTCTCCGGCACGCCGTGCACGGACGGCAGCCGGATCCAGTCCATCAGGTCCGCGACGAGCGCGTCCCGGTCCACGTGCGCGTGCATGGCGTTCCTCATCCGTTCACGGTCAGGCGGGCCAGCGCGGTCAGCGCCTCCGGCAGGCTGCCGGAGGCCCGCAGCAGACGGCGCTGCCGGGCGGCGCCGGTGCCGAAGCGCCGCAGCCCGGACAGCGCGGTCAGCACCGGCTGCAGGTCGCCGTGCCGGGTCAGCGCCGGCGTCACGGCGGTCACCAGGTCGTCGACGAGGTCCCAGGCCGGGCGGGCGCGGCCGGTGCGTACGTCGAAGAGGTCGCCGTCCAGGCCCTCCCGGGCGGCCCGCCAGTGCGCCGCGTGCAACACGCTGTCCGGGACGTCCGGCACGTCGTCGTCCGGGCGCTCCGTGATCGCGGCGACCAGCGCCCGCAGCAGCGCGGCGACCAGCACGGTGTCCCGCGCGGTCGCGCAGACGTCGCCGACCCGGATCTCCACCGTGGGGTACCGGTCGGAGAGCCGGGCGTACCAGAAGACCATCCCGCGGTCGATCATCGCGCCGGACTCGACCAGGCTCGCCACGGTCGCGTCGTACTCGGCGGCCGAGCCGAACACCGGGGACGGCCCGATCGTCGGCCAGCGCTGGATCCGCACGCCCCGCCAGCTCGCATGCCCGGTGTCCGCGCCGTCGAAGAACGGTGAGTTCGCGGTCATCGCCTGGATCAGCGGCATCCAGACGCGCAGGTGCGCGCAGACCCGCACGGCCAGCTCCCGGTCCGGCACGCCGACGTGGACGTGCAGGCCGCACAGCGCCGGTTCGCGGGCGATCGCGCCGAACCGTTCCGCCATGGTCCGGTAGCGCTCGCCGTCCGGGACCGAGAGATCCGGTTCGCGGACCGGCGTGGCACCTATCGCGACCAGGCGCGCCCCGAGCCCGCGTGCGGCCAGCGCGGCCGCGCGCCGGTGCCGGCGCAGGTGGTAGGAGAGCTCCGGGAGCTGGGTGCAGACCGGCGTGACCATCTCCACCATGCTGCGCCGGAACTCCGGCCGGCCGAACTCGCGCACCGCGTCCGGCAGCGCGTCCCGCACCCGGTCGGCGACCGGCGCGTTCTCGCCGGTGCGCGGGTCGAGCACCAGGAACTCCTCCTCGACGCCCAGCGTGGGCACGACCGGGTCCGCGGTCAGCACGCCGGGACCGGCGTCCGGCAGCGCGTCGTGCATCAGGCGCCCGCCTCGGTGCGCAGCGGCAGCGTGACCGTGTCGCCGCGCCCGATCGGCTGCACCCCGGCCAGCCCCCGGTCCCGGGCCGCCGCGAAGTAGTCGCCGACCGGCGACGTGAAGACCGCGAAGTCCTCGTGGTGGATCGGCAGCGTCAACCGGGGCCGGATCACCTCGGTCAGGTCCGCGCCCTGCCGCGCGTCCATGGTCAGCAGCATGCCGAGCAGCCGGGTGCCGCCCAGGTGGATCAGCATCGCGTCGATGTCACCGCACCGCCGCGGCACCTCGGCCAGCATCGGCCGGTGCAGCGTGTCCCCGGTGACGTAGAGGCGCAGCCGGCACACCTCGTCCTCGAACAGCTCGACCACCGAGCCCATCACGTCCGGCAGCAGCCGGTCGACCACGCCGGGACCGTGCCGGCCGGGCACCGCGGTCACCCGCAGCCGCTGCCGGCCGCGCGACATGTCACGGTTCTCCCAGGTCGGCAGCCCGTGCGCGGCGGAGAACCGCTTGCGGCGCAGCTTCCGGCCGGCCTGTGGCGTGGTGAGGATCGGCAGGTCCGGCGCGAGGCCGCGGCCGGCCGCGCTGTCGAAGTGGTCGGAGTGCAGGTGCGACAGCAGCACGGCGTCCAGCGGTGGCAGGTCGCCGAGCCCGACGGCCGGGTCCAGCACGCGCTTGGTCCAGGCGCCGTAGCCGAGGTGGTAGCGGCTGCCGGCCGGCCGGAACGCCGGGTCGGTCAGCAGCGTGAAGCCGCCGAGGCGCAGCAGCGTCGTGGCGTTGCCGATGTACGTCACGCTCGCCTGAATCGTCATGGTCAGGACCACTCCGAGCGGGAGGCGGTCAGCACGACCACGGCGAGCCGCTCCGCGTGCCGGTACGCGTCGCCGTCCAGTTCCTCGTCGTACACGTCCGGGTCGACCTCCCGGTAGGACCAGGTCAGGTCCGTGCCGGCCAGGCGGTCCGCGGCGGCGGCCCGCAGCGGGTCCTCGCCGTCGACGATGCCGGCGCCGCTGAACAGCACCAGCGAGCCGCCCGGGTCGAGGCGTTCCACGGCCGCGTCGATGATCGACAGGGAGAGGTCGTGGCCGCCGGAGCCGCCGCCGTCGCGGTACGCCCGCCCGGCTGGGTCGATCATGAACGGCGGGTTCGAGACGATCAGGTCGAACGTACCGTCGACGTCCTTGAGCAGGTTGCTGTGGCAGGCCCGCACGCTGCGTACGTCGGCGAGCGCGGTGTTGACCCGGGTGAACTCGAGCGCGGTGTCGTTGATGTCGACCGCGAACACCTCCGCGGCCGGCGCCCGCTTCGCCACCGTGATCGCGCCGGCGCCGGTGCCGCAGCCGATGTCCACGGCCCGGCGGACCGGCCGGCGCCGGTGCATGACGTGCGCGGCCGCGGCCTCCGCCATCCGGTACGTGTCCGGACCGAAGAAGACCGCGTCCGCGTCCGTGGTCGGGAACGCGGAGTGTACGAACAACTCCCCGTCGAACGTGGAGAACCGCACCAGGCTGCGCCACACGTCGCCGTCCCGGTCCAGTACCTCCGCCGCGTCCATCAGGTCCACGATCTCGTCCGGCAGCACGCCCGGACCGAACGGCCGGCTCCAGCCGAAGACGCCACGCAGGTCCGTGGCCCGCGCGTTCTCCGGGCGGCGGTTGACCCGCTCGTGCGTGGCGGGCGTGACGGTGGTGAACGCGTATCCGGCCGCCTTGAGCGCGGCACCGAGACTCAGCAGGTGTTCGGGCTTGGTCATCGGCCCGGGATGCCCCGTCGTGCCCCGTTCAATCGTGCCCGTTCCGCGCCCTCGGGCACGTGTAGAACACCCAGCGGTGGGAATCCTCGTCCGGTCATGAGGAGATCCGTTCTGCTGATCCCGGCGCTCGCGCTCGCCGGGTGCGCCACCGCGACGGACCGGGCCGGCGCGGCCTCGGACGTGGCGACGCGGTTCCTGGCCGCGGCCGCGACCGACCCGGCCGCGGCGTGCGCGCTGCTGGCCCCGGAGACCGCGGCGTCACTGGACGGCGCCTGCGCGGACGCGCTCGCGGCCGAGGACCTGCCCGCGCCCGGGGCGGTCCGGCGGTCCCGCGTCTACGTCGACCAGGCGCAGGTCGTGCTGGACACCGACACCGTGTTCCTGGCCGAGTTCGCCGGCGGCTGGCGGGTCGTCGCCGCCGGGCTCGCGCTGGTCTTCACCGTCGCGGCGCTGCACCGATGAGGGAGCGGCTGCGCCGGAACGGCCTGAGTCTGTGCTTCGCGCTGCTGTTCCTGCTGGCGCTGGCCGGCCAGGCGCAGTCCGCGGCCGGCGTCGTCGCGTTCAACGCGGAGCAGCTGCGCGCCCGCCAGGAGCCGGTGACGTGGGGCGAGTACCTGCTCACCCCCGACTTCTGGAACCGCACGTTCCAGAACTGGCAGTCCGAGCTGCTGGCCGTCTTCTCGATGGTGGTGCTCCCCATCTACCTGCGGGAACGTGGCTCGCCGGAGTCCAAGCCGGTCGGCTCCGCACACACCGCGACCGGCGTCGAGGGCTGATCGTCGCCGGGCCGGTTTGCCGCCGGCCGGCGCGGGCATCCGGTCCCGCATGGACTTCGCTGGGACGAGCGCGCGTGCCCTGGCGGCCGCCGCGACGGTGCTGACGCTGCTGAGCGGCTGTGTGGTGGTCACCTCCGGTGGGTTCGAGGACCCGCCGCGGCTGCCGGGCAACCCCGGCGACGGGTTCGGCGCGACCGGCGCACCGGTCTCCCCGGAGGAGGCGAACCGCACCGCCGAGAGCGCGCTGACCGACGTCGAGCGCTTCTGGAGCACCGCGTACCCGCGGCTCGCCGACGGTGCCGCGTTCCAGCCGGTGCGCGGCGGCCATCACCCGTACACCCGCAACGACCCGCCGCCGGCCTGCGGGGACGCGCCGGGGGAGTACCAGCCGAACGCGTTCTACTGCCCGGCCGGTGACTTCATCGCGTGGGACGCCGAGGTGTTGCTGCCCCAGCTCCACCAGGACTTCGGCGCGCTGCTGACCGGCGTGGTGCTGGCCCACGAGTACGGCCACGGCGTCCAGGCCCGGCTCGGCGTCACCGACCAGCCGACCGTGGTCCTCGAGCAGCAG
The DNA here is from genome assembly GCF_031458255.1 of Catenuloplanes niger. Taxonomy (NCBI): domain Bacteria; kingdom Bacillati; phylum Actinomycetota; class Actinomycetes; order Micromonosporales; family Micromonosporaceae; genus Catenuloplanes; species Catenuloplanes niger. The sequence goes on along the minus strand of NZ_JAVDYC010000001.1, from coordinate 734,502 downwards.
GCCGACTGCTACGCCGGTGCCTGGGTGGCGGACGTGATCGCCGGGCGGTCCACCGGCTTCGCCGCACCGTCCGCGCAGCAGCTGGACGACACGGTCGCCGGGATTCTGCAGCTGCGCGACGAGCCGGGCACGTCCGCGACGAACCCGCAGGCGCACGGCAATGCGTTCGACCGGATCCGCGCGTTCCAGGACGGCGTCGAGCGGGGCGCCGGCCGGTGCGCGGAGTACGACGCGCAGAACCTGCCGATCACCGAGGTGCCGTTCACCAGCGCGCAGGAGGCGGCGACCGGCGGCGACCTGCCGTACGCGCAGACCGTCGAACTGCTCGGCACGGACGTGCAGGAGTACTGGGCGCGCGCGTACCCGCGGATCGCCGGCGGGGCGGCCTGGGCACCGCTGCGCATCGTGCCGTTCGACGGTGCGGCGCCGGACTGCGCCGGCCGGACCGCGCCGGACGGTGCCGGCAGCCTCGACGGCCAGGCGTTCTACTGCGCGTCCGGCGGGTTCGTGGCGTTCGACGACACCCGGCTCGGGCCGGCGCTGCACCAGCGGATCGGCGACAACGCGCTCGGCATGCTGCTCGGCGGCCTGTTCGCGCAGGCCGCGCAGGAGCGCCGCGGCGGCTCCAGCACCGACCGGGACGGCCGGCTGACCACCGACTGCCTCGCCGGGACCTGGACGAACGACCTGCTGCGGCGCGGCCCGGACAGCGACGTCCGGCTCTCCCCGGGCGACCTGGACGAGGCGGTCACCGCGCTGCTCACGCTCGGCCGGTCGGCGCAGAACGCGAGCGCGGGCGCGTTCGACCGGATCGCCGAGTTCCGCGACGGCACACTGGAGGGCCTGCCCGCCTGCGTTTCGTGAGATTCGGTGAAAACTGACCCGGTTGGGAGCGCTGATCGGGGGAAGCCAGGCTGTCCCCCGTTCATGATCCCACTCGGAGGACTGCCGTGAGCAGCACCGTAACCGTGGAAGACCTCGCCGTCGACGAGGACACCCGGGCCACCCAGGCCCTCGCCGCCTTCACCGCGCTGGAGGACGGCGACCGGCGGCGCCCGCAGGCCCGGCAGCGGGCGATCGAGGCGTGGCTGCCGATGGCGAACCGGCTGGCCCGGCGCTTCACCGGCCGGGGCGCGGCCGACGAGGACCTGCGCCAGGTCGCGGCCGTCGGCCTGATCAAGGCGATCGACCGGTACGACCCGGCGGCCGGCGAGTTCGTCGGCTTCGCGGTCCCGACCGTGCTCGGCGAGCTGCGCCGCTACTTCCGGGACCGCACCTGGTCGGTCCGGGTGCCGCGCCGCGTGCAGGAGATGCGGCTGGCCATCATCGACGCGGCCACCACGCTCACCCAGTCGCTCGGCCGCAGCCCGACCGTGCCGGAGCTCGCCGCCCACCTGCGGGTCACCGAGGAGCAGGTGATCGAGGGCATCGAGGGCGCGCAGGCGTACTCCGCGGTCTCGCTCTCCCGCCCGGTCGCCGACGACGGCGACAGCAAGGAGCTCGGCGACCTGCTCGGCGGCGACGACCCGGGCTTCGACCTGACCGAGTCGCTGCTCGACCTCGGGCCGGCGCTGCGCGCGCTCAGCCCGCGGGAACGCGAGATCATCTCACTGCGCTTCTACCAGGAGTGGACGCAGGCCCGGATCGGCGAGCACCTGGGCATCTCCCAGATGCACGTGTCCCGGCTGCTCCAGCGCGCACTCACCACGCTGCGGACCCGGATGCAGGCGACCTGAGCCCCGCCGGCAGCCCGCCGGGCCGGCGCGTGACCCCGGGTCACGCACCGGCCGGGCCGGTCACGGCTCGAAGACCGCGCGCACGCAGCCGTCCTCCTTGTCCTTGAACATCCGGTAGCCCTCCGGGCCGCGGTCCAGCGGCATCACGTGCGTGGCCAGGTGCTCGGTCACCAGCTCGCCGCGCGCCATCCGCTCCAGCAGCATCGGGATGTAGCGCTGGCCGTGCATCTGCGCGCCGCGGACGGTCAGGCCCTTGTTCATCATCGCGCCGAGCGGGAACTTGTCGACGAACCCGGCGTAGACGCCGAGCACGAACACGCTGCCGCCCTTGCGGGCCTGGTAGATCGCGTCGCGGACCGCGGCCGGGCGGTCGGTCTGCAACCGCAGCTGCTGCTTGACCTTGTCGTACGCCTGCTGGGGGCCGGGGGTGTGCGCCTCCATGCCGACCGCCTCGATGCACACGTCCGGGCCGCGGCCGCCGGTCGCCTCCAGCAGCGCGGACCCGGTGTCGTCCCGCAGGTAGTTCAGCGGCTCCGCGCCGGCGAACTTCGCGGCCTGGTCGAGCCGGTTGTCGTACCGGTCGATGATCAGCACGCGTTCCGCGCCGAGCAGCACGGACGCGCGCGCGGCCATCTGCCCGACCGCGCCGGCGCCCCAGATCGCCACCACGTCGCCCGGCCGCACACCTCCGAGGTCCGCGCCCATCCAGCCGGTCGCGGCGGAGTCGGAGGCGAACAGGGCGCGCAGATCGTCGACCTCGTCCGGGATGGTGAACGCGCCGACGTCGCCGTACGGCACCCGGATGTACTCGGCGTGGCTGCCGGCGAAGCCGCCCATCGCGTGCGAGTAGCCGAAGCAGCCGCCGGGGGAGAAGCCCCACAGCGCCTCCGTGATCGCCGGGTTCGTGTTGCCGTTGTCGCACAGCGAGTAGAGCTGCTGGGAGCAGTACCAGCACTTCCCGCAGGAGATGAACGAGCTGACCACCACCCGGTCGCCGACCTTGTGCTTGCGGACCTGCGCGCCGACCTCGACGACCTCGCCGACGAACTCGTGGCCGAGCACGTCACCGCGGCTCATGAATGGGATGTAGCCGCCGATCAGGTGCAGGTCCGAGCCGCACGTGACGGTCTTGCGCACCTTCACCACGATGTCCTGCTCGTTGCGCAGCCGCGGGTCGGGCACGTCCCGGACCGCGAGCTTGTTCACGCCTTCCCAGCACAGTGCCTTCACAGCCGTCCCTCCTGCCGTCCGTGCCGTGTCGCGTACGCCAGCGGCGCGCCCAGCGGGGTGCGGCGGGTGGTCGGCGGCGCGTCCGGCAGCAGCACCTCGCCGGTCTCCACCAGCGTCCGCGTCTCGCGCAGCGCGCGGCGCAGCGCGCGCACCCCGTCCGGGCCGGCGTCCACGCAGCGTGCGGCGATCTCGGTGCCGCGTCCGCCGGGCGCCGGGCGGACCCGGACCTGGATCGCCTCGCCCAGGTCGTGCAGTGGCTGCGGCTGCGGCCCGACCTCCTCCGGCTCCCGGTTGACCGTGATGCTGTGCCAGCGGTCATCGCCGGCCCGGGCCTGACGCAGCCGCCGGGTGGCCGCGACCGCGGCCATCCCGGCCGCACCACCCACCGCGATCGTGACAACCGCGCGTCTCATGTGCTGTCTCCTCTCGACGCCGAGGAGGAGCGCGTGCCCCGGGGAGTCCACTTCAAACGACGCGGTTCGACGGCATCCACGTGGGTACGCGCCGTCGCATGCAGACACGAGTGCGCGCACTGGGACACCCGGTGCACCAGATGGTCATCGTCTTCCCGCTCGGTCTATTGGTGACCGGTGCGATCTTCGACCTGGTCCGGCTGGTCACCGGCAACGAGATCTTCGGCCAGGTCGGCTTCTGGAACATCACCGCCGGACTGGTCGGCGCGATCGTCGCGGCCGTCACCGGCTGGCTGGACTGGACCAGCATCCCGGCCGGCACCCGGGCCAAGCGGATCGGGCTGCTGCACGGCACGCTCAACGGCCTGGTGCTGGTGCTCTTCGGGATCGCCTGGCTGCTGCGCCTCGACGGGACGCACCAGCCGGGCGCGCTGCCGTTCACGCTCGAGGTGCTCGCGCTGGTCGCGGGCAGCATCGCGGCCTGGTTCGGCGGCGAGCTGGTCGACCGGCTCGGCATCGGCGTGCACGAGGACGCGCACCCGGACGCCGCCAGCTCACTGTCCCGATGACCCGGCGGTGGGCGCGGCCGGGTGCCGCGCCCACCCTTCTCAGTCCGTCCGCGCGGCCGTCGACTCGGCGTCGAACTCGGGGTGCTGGGCCAGGAACGCGGCGAGCGTGCCGTCCTTCGCGGCCTGCAGCATGTCCATCGAGGTCGGGTCGAGCACCTCGAAGTACGTACCGTTGATGATCTGGGTGTTGGTCTTCCCGGCGTTGGTCCGCAGCAGCACCATGTCGTCGGCGCGTAGGCCGCGGAGCGTGAAGACGTAGTCCGCGATCGCGGCGTCGCCGGTGTCCAGCACGAACGCGTCACCGGCCGCGGCGACCAGGTCGTTGAGCCGGCTCAGGTCGGTGAGCACGCCGCGGGTGGTCGCCTTCGCCACGATCGCCTTGATCAGCTGCTGCTGGTGCTGCTGCCTGTCGTAGTCGCCGTTCGGCAGGCTCTTGCGGATGCGCGAGTAGTCGAGCGCCTCGGTCGAGCTCATCGTGCGGCAGCCGGCCCGGTGCACGTACGGCTGGATGCCGTACGGGAGCTGGATACCGTACGCCTCCGAGTACCAGCCCTGCACCAGCTTGCCCTCGGCGTCCACGCCGAGGTGCGCGGACTCGGCCGGCTCGGCGACGCACATGTCCACGCCGCCGAGCGCGTGGATCACGCTGGCGAACCCGTTGAAGTCGATGATCGCGGCACCGTTGAACCGGATGCCGGTCGCCTTGTTGAGCGTGGTCGCCAGCAGCTCCATGCCCCGGCCGAGCTTGGTCAGCCGGTCGCCCTCACCCGCGTACCCGGCCGAGAACGCGGTGTTGACCTTGTCGCTGATCCCGGCGAAGTTGTTCTTCGAGTACGCCGGGATGTCGACCAGCCAGTCCCGCGGGACGGAGATCAGGTACGCCTTGTCGTGCGTCTCCGGGATGTGCAGGATGATGATCGTGTCGGAGCGGACCGAGTCGCCGTCGCTGCCGCCACCGTCCGCCCGCGCGTCGATGCCGACCAGCAGCAGGTTGATCGCGCCGTCGATGGCCTCGCCCGGCTCGCGTTTCGGCGCCCGCGCGTCCCCCTCGATCAGCGTGGTCTGCGGAATCGACTCGGTCGCCTGATTGATCAGCATCCGTGCGCCGATCACCGTTCCGGCGCTCGCCACGACGAGTACCGCGCCGAGGATGAGAACGATTCGCGCCCAGAACGGAATTTTTCGCCCGAATGCCATCCTCGGTGCTCCCCCCGTCAGTGTGATGTTCCTGTTCCCTGTTGACATCTCGGGAAGTCGTCAGGAGCCTAATTCGATCCGCAAAGCGACGCACGTCACACCCTTGCCATCGGCGGTCATAAATGACTAGCGTTGCGGCTTCCGGCTTTTCGGGGGATGAGGTGTGCACATGGCTCGCACGGACCCGCTGTGGGCGCGGCTGCTCCTCATATTCGGCGCGGTGCTGGTCGTCCTGAGCGGTGGCACGCTGGTCGCGGCGCACACGGTGATCAACCGGGTGACCGGCTCGCTCACGCCCGGCTCGCTGCTGGAGGGCGCGGCGGACGCGCAGGACGGCGCGGCCGGCAACAACATCGATGGTGCCGTGAACCTGCTGCTCGTCGGCATCGACGCCCGGCCGGAGGGCTCCTCGGAGACCGCCGTGCTGTCCGACACGATCATCATCCTGCACATCCCGGAGACGCACGACCAGGCATACCTGATCTCCATCCCGCGCGACTGGCTGGTGGAGATCCCGCCGTACCCGAAGGCCGATTTCGCGGGTGGCTCGTACAAAGTCAATTCCGCCTTCTCGTACGGACACCAGATCGAAGGGACGGAACCGGAGAAACGCGCCAGCGGCATGACGCTGCTCTCCACGACGATCAACAAGGCCACCGGCATCCGGTTCAACGGCGCCGCGATCATCGACTTCGGCGGCTTCGCCAGCGTGATCCACGCGCTCGGCGGCGTCGACATGTGCGTCGACGAGGAGGCCGAGTCCGCGCACCTCGGCGTGGACGCGGCCGGCAAACTCGTGCAGGGCTGGTACTCCGAGGACTACGGCATCCAGCTGCCGCCCGGCGTCACGCCGCTGGTGCACCGGAAGGGCTGCCGGACGATGAACGCCACCGAGGCGCTCGACTACGCCCGCATCCGCAAGAGCCTCAGCGACGGCGACTACGGCCGCCAGCGCCACCAGCAGCAGCTCATCAAGGCCATCGTCAAGCAGGCCACCTCGCGCGGCGTCCTCACCGACCTCGGCAAGCTCGACAACCTGGTCGGCGCGGCCGGTGACGCGTTCGTGCTGGACACCGGCGGCATCCCGCCCGCGGACTTCCTCTTCACGCTCAAGGGCGTCGCCGCCAACGATCTCACGCTGATCAAGACGAATGCCGGAAACGTCAACACGGTGCTGGTCGACGGCATCGCCTACGAGGACCTCGACGCCAAATCCCTGCAGATGCTGGCCGCGGCGAAATCGGGCACGCTCGGCACGTTCCTGATCGAGAATCCCCAATTCATCGCACGCTCCTGAAGCGGCGCCTACCGGGAATGTCCGGCGGCGAGCGGAATCGTTGTTCCGCGGGCCGGATGACGGCCTTTCCGCACCGTGATCGGCGGGGCCGAATCGCTACCGATCGGCGGTGGGTGATGCCGTGCGAAGCGCCGGCCGGACGGTGATCCGGGAACGACAACGGGTGGCCGGCGATGATCGCCGGCCACCCGTGAGCGTCGGGGGGACGTCAGGACTTGAAGGCGTCCTTGACGTGCTCGACGGCCTGCTTGACGTGGGAGCTGCTCTGATCGGCCTTGCCCTCCGCCTCGAGGTCGCGGTCGTCGGTAGCGCGGCCCACGTGCTCCTTGACCTTGCCGCCGGCTTCCTCGACCTTGTTGTCGATCTTGTCATCGGTGCCCATGACGACCTCCGTGTGGTGCAGGCCCGAATCGGTTCCGAGCCGTTCGCCTATCCGGCTACCCGGCGTGGCGACCGGGGAAACCACCCGGCCGCGGTGGACCCGGTCAGTCCGGGCGGCCGTGCGGCGATTCCATGCCGGACCAGCCGGCCGGCGACTCCGGTTCGGTCGCGTCGTCCGTGCCGGCGGTGATGTCCTTGCCGACCGCGGTGTCCTCGTGCTCGCCGGCGAAGTCCGGGTCCCGGTCGGGGGAGTCGTCGCCGGCGGGCCGGCCGAGCGGTGGCAGCTTCTCGGGTGGGGTCATGGGTCCCGGCTTCCCGGGTGGCGGGGCGGCAAACAATCGCATGATGCGCGCGGCGCCGGGTACGGGGAAGGGGAACACGATGCGACGAGGAGGTACGTCATGCCCGCCCGTGAGGACATGCCGAGCACGCTGAAGCGGTCGCCGAAGAAGGCCCAGGACACGTACGCGAAGACGCACGACTCGGCGGTGGAGCAGTACGGGGAGGGCGAGCGGGCGCACCGGACCGCGTTCTCCGCGGTCAAGCACTCGTTCGAGAAGGTGGGCGACCACTGGGAGCCGAAGGAGAAGAAGGGGCCGAGCGACGCGAAGGCGGCCGGCGGGCGGAACACGCGCGCGAAGACGGCCGGCGGGGTGGACGCGAACGCCAGCAAGGAGCACCTGATGGACGTGGCGAAGCGGCTGGAGATCCGTGGGCGGTCCCGGATGACGAAGCCCGAGCTGGTCGACGCGATCCAGAAGGCGAACGACTCGAGCACCAGGAAGGCGCGCGGCGGGCGGTAGCACCGTCACCGTACCGTCATGATCCCGGGCATGGTTCGTCAATCCGGCGGCGCAGTGTGGCCGGCATGGGAGATGCGCCTCTCTCCGGCGACGAGCGCCGCCGGTTCGACGAGATCGTGGCCGGGCTGACCGAGGACCCGCGGCCGGGCCCGCAGGTGATCAGGGTGTACGCGCTGGCCGCGCTGCTGGTCGTGGTGGCCTGGGCGCTGCTGCTGACCGCGGTGCTGCGGGTCGGGCTGGGCACGGCCGCGTTCGCCGGCGGCCTGCTGCTCCTGGCGCCGCTGACCGTGCGGCACCTCACCCGCCGCCTGAACCGCCGCCGCTGACGGCGGCGACCTCCCGTCCGCCGTCGGCAGCCGCGACCGGCCGACGGTGGATGTTCGTTCGTGCCATCTCGTGCACGGTTATGTTTCGTTCTGTTGACATCTGGAATAAAGATCAGTCAATGTGGATCGGCAACGTCGTCGCCCGTGATGGGAGTACCGATGCCGCGTCCGCCTCTGAGGCCATTTCTGCTGGCAGCACTGCTGATCCTATCGATCTTCGTGGTTCCGCCCGGCGCCGCGTCCGCCGCACCGGCCACTGTGCACGGTCTGAAGGGCGAGTACTTCCGGATGTCCGCGCCCGGCGCGCGGGACTTCGCCGAGCCGGGCGGCGTGCTGCTCGACCCGAACATCGACCTGCCCGGCCTGGCCGGGACGTTCGAGTCGCTGACCGGGCGGACCGAGCACACCACGGCCCGCTGGACCGGCCGGCTCACCGCGCCGGCCACCGGTGACTACACGTTCTACCTGACCGGCGACAACGGCTTCCGGTTCTTCCTGGACGGGCAGCCGGTGATCGACCACTGGGTCGGCGACTGGGACGTGGAGCAGACCAGCGCGCCGGTGCGGCTGACCGCGGGCGAGACGCACGACGTGCGGATCGAGATGTTCCAGGACATCGGCGGCGCGAACCTGTACCTGCGCTGGTCGGGCGCCGGGCTCTCGAAGCAGATCGTTCCGGAGAGCGCTTTCACGCCGCCGGACGGGTTCCAGGTCTTCCCGGTGACGTTCGCCGTCGCGAAGGACGGCCGCACGCTGACGGCCGACTTCGAGAAGCGGGTCGAGAGCGCTCCGTCGGCGGCCAGCCTCAAGGTTGAAGTCGACACCGTACCCATGCCGGTCAGCGCGGTATCGGCACGCGGAAACCGCCTCACCGTCACGCTGGCCGAGAAGGTGCTCAAGGACCAGCGCGTCCGGGTCACCTACGACGGCAAGGGCGGCCTGGTCGTGGGCGGCGAGACCGTACCGCTGGTGATCCGTTCTTCGGCCAACGCCTCCACGCAGCGCCTGACCACGCCGTGGGGCGACAAGGTCGACCGGAACAAGCCGCTGCCGGAGTACCCGCGCCCGCAGCTGATCCGCAAGGACTGGCTGAACCTGAACGGGCCGTGGGAGTTCGCGGACGCGGAGGCCGGTGAGGCACCGGTGTTCGGCAAGCGGCTGGACGAGCGGATCATCGTGCCGTACCCGGTGGAGTCGCTGCTGTCCGGCATCGAGCGGCGCGAGGACCACATGTTCTACCGCAAGCTCGTCACCGTCCCGCGCGACTGGTCCGGCAAGCGGATCAAGCTGAACTTCGGCGCGGTCGACTACCAGGCCCGGGTCTGGGTGAACGGCACGCCGGTCGCCGAGCACACCGGCGGCTACACCGCGTTCACCGCGGACATCACGGACGCGCTGCGCGGCCGCGGCCCGCAAGAGATCATCGTCGGCGTCACCGACACCACCGGCAACGACCAGCCCAAGGGCAAGCAGTCGCTGAACCCGGGCGGCATCGTCTACACACCGTCGTCCGGCATCTGGCAGACGGTCTGGATGGAACCGGTCGCCACCACCGCGATCTCCGACCTGGTCACCACGCCGGACGTGGCGAACTCGGCGCTCACCGTCACGGTCGTCGCGAGCACCAACGCCCCGGTCACCGCGACCGCGCTGGACAAGCAGGGCCGCCGCGTCGGTACGGTCACCGGCACCGCCAACACGCCGCTCACCCTGAAGATCAGTAACCCGCGGCTGTGGAGCCCGGACGACCCGTACCTGTACGACCTCGACGTCACGCTCACCCAGGGGCGCGGCACCGACCGGGTCCGCGGCTACTTCGGCATGCGGCAGATCGAGGTCAGCACGGTCGGCGGCTTCCCGAAGCTGGTCCTCAACGGCAAGCCGGTCTTCTCACTGGCCACACTGGACCAGGGCTTCTTCCCGGACGGCCTCTACACCGCGCCGACCGACGAGGCGCTGCGCTTCGACCTGGAGGAGACCAAGCGGCTCGGCTTCAACGCGGTCCGCAAACACATCAAGGTCGAACCGGCCCGCTGGTACCGGCACGCCGACGAGCTCGGCCTGCTGGTCTGGCAGGACTTCGTCTCCGCGACCATCCGCACCACGGCCGGCCAGGAGGCGTTCCTCCACCAGGGCCGCGAGATGATGAGCCAGTTCCACAACTTCCCGTCGATCATCGGCTGGGTGGTCTTCAACGAGGGCTGGGGCGAGTGGGACCGCACCGCCACCGGGCAGATCGCCGACCAGGTCAAGGCCGCCGACCCGTCCCGGATCGTGAACGCGCACTCCGGCGTGAACTGCTGCGACTCCAAGGGCGACTCCGGCCGCGGCGACGTCATCGACCACCACGACTACAACAACACCGACCCGGCGTTCCCGGACGCGACCCGCGTCGCGATGGACGGCGAGCACGGCGGCTTCACGCTCCGCACGCCCGGTCACATGTGGCCCGGCGCGCCGACCGTGATCTACAGCGGCGTCGCGGACAAGGCCGCGCTCACCGCCAAGTACGTCGACAACACCGACCGCTTCTACCTCGAGGCCGCGGGCGCGGAACTGTCCGGATCGGTCTACACCCAGATCACCGACCTGGAGAACGAGCTCAACGGCCTCTGGACGTACGACCGGCGGGACCTCAAGGTGGACGCGGCCGCGGTGCGGGCGATCAACCAGAAGGTGATCGCGGCCGGCGCCGGCGCGGGCGAGGACGCCACGTTCCCCGGCCGCGGTGACTGGACGCTGGACGAGAACACCGGCACCACGGCCCGGGACAGCAGCGGCGGCACGGCCGACCTGACGCTGACCGGTGACACGCGGTGGGTGCCCGGCGTGTCCGGCTCCGGGCTCGCGTTCGACGGCGACGGCGACGCGGCCGAGACCGCCGGCCCGGTCCTGGACACCTCCGGGTCGTACACGGTGGCGGCCTGGGTGTCCCTGGACGAACTGCCCGGCAACTACGCCTCGGCGATCAGCCAGGACGGGCGGCGCACCGAAAGCCCGTTCTACCTGCAGTACGGCCAGGGCGCGTTCGCCTTCAGCACGCCCGGCGGCAACCGCGCCCGGCACGTCGTCACGCCCGACATCGACCGCTGGTACCACCTGGCCGGCGTGCGCGACGGCAACCAGATCCACCTGTACGTCGACGGCGTCCGGGTCGCCGGCACCACGGCCGGCCCGGTCGTGGTCAGCACCGGCTCGCTGGCGCTCGGCCGCGCCAAGTACGCCGGCAACGAGACCGACTGGTGGTCCGGCGCGATCGACGACGTCCACGCCTACGACCGCGCCCTCACCGACGCCGAGGTGGCCGCCCTGGTCACCACCGCCCGCCGCTGATCCGCAGCGTGCCCGGCCGGCTCCCCGGCCGGGCACGCCCCACCCCTCCTTGCGCTGCCCACTCCCGGCGTGATCCCGTCCCGCATGCTCCCGCGTGACCGGTTGTCGCCGGCACCCCCTCCCCGCACATCCCGCCGCTCTCGCTCGCGCCGCACCCGCGGAACCGGGCCCTTCCGCGCCCGAATCTCGACACGAGTAGGCGCGGCATGGCACCTCCCAGCCCGTCGCTGTTCGCGTGCTGTCGCACCCGCCGCTTCTGTCCGGGCTGCGGGTGGGCGCCGGTCCCGGGCCCGTGACCGAATCTCGATACGGGTCCGCCGCCGTTCGTGTCCCACTGCACCCGCCGCCCTGTGACCGCATGGCGGCGTGGCGTGCAGGCCGGTCGAAACTCAGCAGCTCATGCCCGAAATTTCGTGATAAGCCGCCGATTCGGCGTGGTGTCTCGCCGAACCAACTCGGCCGCGCAGCGGTGCATTGTCTGCCGGACGACCGTGGCCGCGCCGCTCTGCGCCGCCTGCCCGCAGGACGACCTTGGCCCGCGTTGCGTTGCCTGCGCCCTGGATGGCCTTGGCCCGCGTCGCGTTGTCTGTGCGTTGGATGGCCTTGGCTTGCGTTGCGTTGTCTGTGCGCTGGATGACCTTGGCTCGCGTTGCGTCGTCTGCCCGCAGGGCGGCCTTGGCTCGCGCTGCTGGGCGCCGGCTTCGGCGAGGCGCTCGGTGCTGGCTCGCCGACCTGTGGCGGACTCGGGCACTTCGTGCCCGAAATTTCGGTATAAAGCGTCCAGGCGTGCTCTCTCGCCGCCTCAGTCGATTTCGGGACCGCGGCTTCGGCGCCTGAGTGATCAATCAGGTGGGCAAAAGGTAGGTCAAATATCGCAGTCGATCACCTTTTTGCTCACCTGATTGATCACTCAGGGTGCGGGGCGGTGGCGTTCTGCGGTCAGGCGGCGATCGCCGTGCAGCAATATCGTGGCATGAGGCTATCTCGTGATATTTCGGGTAGAACGTATTTCGCTGTTCGCGAGGGCTGTTGTCATGTCGTTGCCGGTTGCTGCTCGAGGCGTGCTCGGATCACCGCGGGGACACGGGACTCCCGTCCTCCGATGCCCGGGCTATAACGGTATTTCGACATTCGGCCGTGCTGCGCTGCGCCTGGATCGACGTGGGTGGCGTTCAGCGACTGGGCCCTGAAAGTTCCCTCCGATAAGACCCATGCGTTGCTCGTCGCTGGCCAACTGTCCGGCGATGAACGCCGACTTCGTCCGCCATTCCGTCGCGTGTTCCCGCCGCGCCCGGCCGCGCCCTGCGGCCCCGCGCCCTGCGGCGTGCCGGACCCGCGGCGTGCCGGACCCGCGGCATGCCGGACCTCGCGTCGTGCTGAATCCCGCGTCGTGCCGGACACGTGCCGGGCCTGCCGGGCGGGGCGCGCAGAGCCGGTCTGGGAGGTGCCATGCCGCGCCGCGCCGCGCCGTGCCGTGCCGCGTGCCGCGCCGTGCCGTGCCGCGTGCCGTGCCGTGCCGCGTGCCGCGTGGGCCGGGTTGCTCGGGCTTGTGTGGACCCGCGCGGCCCGGTATGCGGTGTGGCGTGTTGCGGGTGTGGTGCGGTGTGGCGGGTGTGTGCTGCGCGGGGTGGGGGCCGGCGGGGGCCTGGGTGGGGAGTGGTGGGGTGGAGAAAGGGGGGTGCCCGCCGCTGGAAGCGGCGGGCACCCCGGGGTTTGCTCAGCCACCCTCGGATCCCGCAGGGAGGAGCGCCAGCGACGACCGGTGCCCGCGGGAGCGTGCGGAAGGTGGGCCCGCCGGAAGCGGGAATGGGAACAAGGGTCAGGGGGTGGTGGTGGCCGGCGTGGTGTGGCCGGTGTTCTCCGGGGTTTCGTGCGGGGCGGTGGGGTGGCGGCGTTCCAGGGCGGCGCCCTCGACGTCGACGTTGGGCAGGAGGCGGTCGAGCCAGCGCGGGATCCACCAGGCGGACCGGCCGAGCAGGTGCATGACGGCCGGGATGAGCAGCATGCGGACCAGGAACGCGTCGGCGAGGACGCCGAAGGCGAGGCCGAAGCCGATCGAGCGGATCATCGTGGTGTGGCTGAAGATGAAGCCGCCGAAGACGGAGATCATGATGATCGCGGCGGCGGTGACGACGACGCGGCCGGCGTGTACGCCCTGGCGGACGGCGAGCCGGGCCGGGGCGCCGTGTGCGTAGGCCTCGCGCATGCCGGAGACCAGGAACAGTTGGTAGTCCATGGCGAGGCCGAACAGGATGCCGATCAGGATCGTGGGCAGGAAGCTCAGGATCGGTCCCGGGTCGTGCACGTCGAAGATCGCGCCGAGCCAGCCCCACTGGAAGATCGCGGTGATGCCGCCGAACGTGGCGAACAGCGACAGGACGAAGCCCAGGGTGGCGGTCAGCGGGACCAGGATCGAGCGGAACACGAAGATCAGGATGATCAGCGAGAGGCCGACGACGACCGCGAGGTAGAGCGGGAGCGCGTCGGAGAGCTGCTCGGAGACGTCGATGTTGCCGCTGGCGCTGCCGGCCACGCCGAGCGTCACGTCGCCCTCGATCGGGGACATCGCGCGCAGGTCGCGGACGAGCTGGCCGGTGGAGACGCTGTTCGGGCCCTCGGCCGGGATGACCTGGAACGCGAGCAGCTGCCGGTCGTCGGAGAGGCCGATCGGTGCGACCGCGGTGACGTCCGCGTGGCCGAGCAGCAGGTTGCCGATCCGGACCTGTTCGGGGCGGGCGGCCTCCTCGTTCGCGACCGGGGCCGGCAGTTCCGCCACGACCAGCAGCGGGCCGTTGACGCCGGCGCCGAACGCGCGCTCGGTGATGGTGTACGCCTGGTATTGCGTGGAGTCCTCGGACTCGGACGAGCCGTCCGGCAGCCCGAGCCGCATGGACAGCGCCGGGATCGCGACCACGACGAGCACGGCCAGCGTGGCGATCACGGTGAGGACCGCGCGCCCGGTGCCCATCGGCGCGGTCGGGGTGGTGTCGTGGTGCGGCTGCCCGATCGTGGCGCGGGCCTTCCTGGTCAGCACGCGCAGGCCGAGCAGGCCGAGCAGCGCCGGGGTGAGCGTGACCGCGATGATCACCGCGACCGCGACGCAGATCGCGCCGACCGTGCCCATCAGGCCGAGGAAGCCGATGCCGGTGACGTTCAGCGCGAGCAGCGCGACGAGCACGGTCGAGCCGGCGAACACGACCGCGTTGCCGGACGTGCCGTTGGCCAGGCCGATCGACTCGTGCACGTCCATGCCGGCCAGCAGCTGGCGGCGGTGCCGGTTGAGGATGAACAGGCTGTAGTCGATGCCGACCGCGAGGCCGAGCATCACGCCGAGCACCGGCGTGATCGAGAGCATGTCGATGACGCCGGACATGGCCAGCGACACGGTGACGCCGACGCCCACGCCGACCAGCGCGCCGATCAGCGGCAGCGCGGCCGCGATCAGCGTGCCGAGCATGACGATCAGCGTGATCGCGGCGACCACCAGGCCGACCGCCTCGCCGACGCCGAAGACCTGCGGGACGGTCTGGGTGATCTCGTTGGAGAAGTCCGCCTCGACGCCGGCCGGGACACCGTCGGTGACGTGGTCGACCACGCGCTCCTTGGTCTCCGGCGTGACGTCCATCTGCGCCTCGGTGAACACGACCGCGCCGACCGCGGTGGTGTTGTCCTCGGAGACGGTGCGGATGCCGGACGACATCTCGAGCAGCTGGCGGCCGACGTCGAGCTTGGCGGCCTCCGCGTCGAGCTGGGTGCGGCCCGCGTCCAGCTGGGCCTGCTGCTCGGCGAGCTGCGCCTCCTGCGCGGCGAACTGGGCCGCGGCGGCCGGCGGTGCCTGCGCCTTCGCGGACTCCAGCTGCTGGCGGCCCGCGTCCAGCTGCGCCTGGCCGGCGTCGAGCTTGGCGCGCTCGGCGTCGATCTGCTGCTGGCCCGCGGTGAGCTGCTCCGTCTGCGCGGCGATCTGCTGCGCGGTGGCGAACGGGTCGCGGGTGGCGGAGACGCCGTCCAGCTCACCGGTGGAGGTCAGCAGCGCACCGAGCGCGGCCTGCTGTTCCGCGGTGAACGGCGTGCCGTCCGCGGTGTGGAAGACGATCGTGCCGGTGCCGCCGCTGGCCACCGGGAACCGCTGTGCGAGCTGGTCGGTGACCTTCGCGGTCTCCGTGCCCGGGATGGTCACCTGCGACGACAGCGCGCCGCCCGCGACGAAGTAGGCGGTGACGGACAGGCCCAGGATCACCAGCCAGGTGATCAGGACTGCCCACGCTCGCCGGGCGCTGAAGCGTCCCAGGCGATACAACATCTCTGCCATGGTCCCTTTGCTTTCCGATCGTACGGTCAGTAGCCGGTGCGGATGTTGTCGATGAGCCGGTCGAGGAGCCGGCCCCAGAGCGCGAGCGCGGCGTCGTCGGTCGCGGCGCCGGTCTCGGCGATCCAGTGGTGCGCGATCACCTCGACGCCGTGCATGAGCGAGCTGACCAGCAGTTCCGCGTCGAGCGAGTCCTCGGCCGCGTTGCGTTCGGCCAGTTCACGAGCCAGTTCGTCGGTGGTACGGGAGAACGTGGCCTGAAAGATCTGGTGTGGTCGCGGGTCGCCGGGGCCGAACCCGCCGAGCGCCTGCCAGATGAACGCGATGACGCTCGGCACGTCGGTGGCCCGCAGCGCGGCGGTGACGGCCGCGAACATCGACGCGCGGTTGCCGGGCTCGATCGGGCTGGCGCTGAAGACCGCGCGGAAGTTCTCGACCACGACGCCGAGCACGTCGGTGCACGCGGTCGTGACGATGTCGTCGATCGAGGCGAAGTGGTTGAAGACCGTGCGCCGGGAGACGTCCGCCCGCGCGGCCAGCTGGTCCACGCTGAACCGGGCCGCACCGCTCTCCGAGATGAGCGCGGTGGCCGCGTCGATGATCGCGCGGCGGTGACGCGCCTTGAGCGCGGCTCGGCGGTCGGTGGGCAACACGGTTCTTACACTAAGTGCACCGTTGCACTGGGTGCAACTTCATGTGACGTACCCCCTGTCAGGTCATTGTCGCTGCTCACGCGCGAAACAGGCGGGAAACCGATTCGTAAGCAAATGTGAATCGGTGTTGAAATCCACTTCGGAAAACGACGGCGGTCGCATTGACATATGGATCTTCAAGCCACTAGAAGATTCATGTCGAGCCCTGTACCCCAGGGCCCCGTTCACGGAGGACCTTCGTGAGTCACCTCTCCAGCAGGGGTCGGCGGAGTCTCGCCACACTCCTGGCGTCCGGCCTCGCGGTCGGCGCCGTCATGCTCCCGGGCGCGAGCCCGGCGAGCGCGGATCCGATAGAGACCGAGATACCCAAGGCCTCACCGGCCGAGGCGCTCGGCGCCGAGGACGCGAAGCTGCTCGCCGAGGCCGAGGCCAGCGGCAAGCCGACGGTGACCGTCCTGGTCGCCACCGACACCGGCCGGGCCGGCGCGGTCGCCGGTGAGCTGCGGGCGCTCGGCGCCACCGTCTCGCGCAGCGTCGACAAGCTCGGCTACGTGCTGGCCAAGGTCCCCACCGGCGCGGTCGTGCGCGCGGCGCAGCTGCCGAGCGTCGACGCGCTCGACCTGGACCGGACGCTTCGTCTTCCCGACCCGGCCGAGGGGCTCTCCGCCGGGGCGGCCGCGAAGGCGGCGGCCGGCCCGGGCGCCGGCACGCCGGCCAAGAACCCGTACATGCCGACCGACGACACCGGGTCGGTGGACTTCAAGAAGAAGAACCCGGCGTACGACGGGCGGGGCATCACCATCGGCGTGATGGACTCCGGCGTCGACCTGGACCACCCGGCGCTGCAGACCACGTCCACCGGCGAGCGCAAGATCGTCGACTGGTTCACCGCGACCGACCCGCTGGAGGACGCGACCTGGCGCCCGATGGTGCAGCCGGTCGCCGGGCCGAGCGTCGCCTACCTCGGCGTCACCTGGACGCTGCCGGCCGGGAACCACTACATCAACGTGTTCCGCGAGTCGGTCACCGCCGGTAGCGAGCCGGGCGGCGACGTCAACCGCGACGGCGACACCGCGGACGCGTTCGGCGTGCTCTACGACCCGGTGACGCACGACGTCCGGGTCGACACGGACCTCGACCGCAGCTTCACCGACGAGACCGTGATGCGGCCGTACAAGGAGAAGTTCCAGGTCGGCCACTTCGGTACGGACAACCCGGCCACCGCGATCGCCGAGCACATGCCGTTCGTCGTGGAGTACCGCGAGGACTACCAGGGCTACGACTGGGTGAACGTCGGCATCGTGGAGAGCGCGCACGGCACGCACGTCGCCGGCATCGCCGCGGGCAGCAACATGTTCGGCAACGAGGCCTTCGACGGCCAGGCGCCGGGCGCGAAGGTCGTCTCCGGCCGGGCCTGCAACTGGGGTGGTGGCTGCACCTACGCCGCGCTCACCGACGGCATGGTCGACATGGTGGTCAACCGCCGGGTCGACGTGATCAACATGTCGATCGGCGGCCTCTCCGGCCTGAACGACGGCCGCAACGCGTGGACCATGCTCTACAACCGGCTGATCAACGACTACGGCGTGCAGATGTTCATCTCCGCGGGCAACTCCGGCCCCGGCCTGAACACGCTCGGCGACCCGTCGACCGCGGCCGACGTGGTCTCGGTCGGCTCCAGCATCAGCAAGGAGACCTGGCTGGCGAACTACGGCTCGGTGGTGAACACGGCGTACGGCATGCACCCGTACTCCTCGCGCGGCCCGCGTGAGGACGGCGGCTTCAAGCCGAACATCGTGGCGCCGGGCTCCGCGATCTCCTCGGTGCCGACCTGGCAGCCGGGTCAGCCGGGTGCGCAGGCCGGATACGCGCTGCCGCCGGGCTACGCCATGTTCAACGGTACGTCGATGGCGTCCCCGCAGGCCGCCGGCGCGGCCGCGCTGCTGCTCTCCGCGGCCCGCGCGAACGACCGCGGTCTCACCCCGGCGCAGCTGCGCCGCGGCATCTACACCTCGGCCCGCTTCATCAAGGACGTCACGGCGTACGAGCAGGGCTACGGCCTGTTCGACGTGCAGGCGGCCTGGAAGCTGCTGAGGTCCGACCTGGAGACGCGGACCTACACGTCCACGGCGCCGGTCTGCACGCCGCTGTCCGGCCTGATCGGCATCGACGACGAGCCGACGCCGCACCAGGGACCGGGCATCTACAACCGGTGCGCGGCGTCCGAGGGCGGGCACAAGCCGGGCCAGGCCAAGACCTACCAGATCAAGATCACCCGTACGTCCGGCCCGGACCGCGCGATCACCCACAAGCTCAGCTGGGTCGGCAACGACGGCACGTTCAACGCGCCGACGTTCGTCTCCGTGCCGCTGAACAAGACGATCACGGTGTCGGTCACGGCGAAGCCGTCGGCCGGCGCGCACGCGGCGCTGCTGAAGGTCGACGACCCGGCCACCCCGGTCGTCGACTACGAGGTGATGACGACCGTCGTCGCGGCGGCCGAGCTGCCGAAGCCGGCGTACTCGTTCTCCGCCTCCGGCAAGGTCGACCGGAACGACACCCGGTCGTACTTCGTCAACGTGCCGGCCGGTGCCGGTGCGCTGCAGGTCAACCTGTCCGGTCTCGCGGCCGGCTCGCAGACCCGGTTCATCGCGATCGACCCGTCCGGCATCCCGCGGGACTCCACCTCGACGGTCGACTGCTACCCGAACTACGAGCCGGTCTCGCCGTGCAAGGGCATCGAGCGTGACTACCGGAACCCGGCGCCGGGCATCTGGGAGATCGAGGTCGAGTCGCGGCGCACGTCGCCGATGCTGTCGAACCCGTACACCATCACGGCCGCGGCGCAGGGCGTCACGCTGACGCCGGCGCTCACCGAGCTCGCCTCGGTCAAGGCCGGCGTCGCCACGCCGCTGACCTGGACCGCGAAGAACGCGTTCGGGCCGATCAAGGCGAGCGGTCAGGGCGGTGCGCTGGGCAGCGTCCTGCAGACCCGGCCGACCATCGCGAACGGCGAGACGCTGGAGTACACGATCGAGGTCCCGGCCGGCACCACCCGCCTGGACGTGGCGATCGGCGGCACCAGCGACCCGATCGCGGACCTCGACCTGTTCCTCTACCTGGGCAGCTCCACCTCGTACATCGCCCGCAGCGCGGACGGTGACTCGGAGGAGTCGGTGTCGCTGGCGAACCCGCCGGCCGGCACGTACCGGGTGGAGATCGACGGGTACGCGGTCCCGGCCGGGACGACCACGTTCG